>DATBGM010000137.1:0-45120 GCA_036557945.1 Bryobacteraceae bacterium
GCGAAGCCTGGGACAAAGGCGGTCAGGTCCTTTTTGGTAAGGTTCCGCAAATTCACCTCCCGCCGCTGTGCCGGGTGCTGCCACGGTTCCTCCTCCATTCTCGCCCCTGAACAGGCTTCAGGGGCTGGCTGTCCGCGGCGCGCTGTTGCGCTACTGTCTGTCGAACGACTTTGTTACCGTCCACTGCGTGTACGGCAATCGCTTGTTCGTGGCTCCGAATCAGGAGATTCCGCCGGTTCGCCACGAAGCATCGAGGAGCTTGTTGAAAAAGGCGTATCAACGCCTCCAGATGCAGGCTAAAACGCCTACTCCACACGATCCATCAAACCTTTCAGGATCCCTTTTTTGGGGTAGGTCACGATTTTTTCGTAGTTCATTCACGTCTCCTATTTCAACTTCAATTGCTGCAACTATCGGTTACCTGATTCAGCCGCGCCGATTGCGGCTGCTTTCTCCTCCAGAGGTTCCAGCGGCGGCAGGCGGTTGACCGCTGCCTCTTGCCTGCGCAGTGTCACGCGCTCCTGGTGCCGTTCCGTGCTACGCACCCGGCGAATGCGTACCTCCTCCTTGAGGACCAGGCGACGCTCGACTACCAGAACCTCTTCCACCACCGGGACGACAATTGTCTCGCCTTCTTCTCGAATGGCAGGCATCGAATCAACCGGCCTTCCGACTGGTATTCTTTCCACCTCGACCTGCTCGCGCGCCAGCAGTTCGTCTACGAGTTCCTCCCTCCGGCTGGTGGTTCTCGACACCTGTACACGGCCTTTTTCCACCATTCGCTTCGACACTGAAATTTCTTCTGTGAAGAGCGGCACCACGATCTCGCGTGCTTCTGCATCCCCCGCTATTGCGGTTTTTTGCAATTCGTTCCAATCGGCCATTGGGGACTCCGATCCAAAGTTCAGGAAAGACCGAACCCACCCCTAATATGAGCGGGAAAGATGGCAAAACTTATGACGGAGCGCGGCGTGCTACGGCGGTTGCCAGGAGCCGAACCCTGCCGCGCTTCGTTTATTTCTGAGTGACCCGAAGGGAAATGCGGCGGTTCTTCTGCCGTCCCTCTTCGGTGGAGTTATCGGCCACCGGGTGCTGGTCGCCATAACCCTGCGCTTCCATACGATCCGCCGAGACACCCAAACCGGTCAGTTCCTGCTTGACGCTGTCCGCGCGTTGCTGGGACAAACGCAGATTGGCGTTGGGATCGCCGGTGTTATCCGTGTAGCCTCCGATCTTCACATGCACATTGGGATAGGCTTTCAGGATCTCCGCCACATTATGCAACTGTTCCTGGGAACTGGGCTGCAGTGTGGCGGAATTTGTATCGAATAGCAGCCGGTCGAAATCGAACCAGGTCGTATCGTCCACCGGCCTGGGTGATTGAATAAAGGCCAGCAGGTTATCCTCCATGCGGCCCGTCGGCAGGCGCAGATCAACATTGTTCGGCAAATGCCGGGTCACGAGGTCCGTTGCCGTGGTGGCTACTTCTGCCGGCCCCGCATGCGGCCTGCGGGCGAACCACCAAATCAGCAAGGCAAGAATCAGCAGGCCGAGCAGGAGAGGCCAAAGCCAGCGGTTCGAGCGCTCGCGGACTACGCCGGCCGCAACCGGAGGAACCGTCGCATACTCGTCGCGTGTTTCCCCACCTACCAGGTTCCGGACTTCTGCAGGCAGAGCACCTCGAACTCCGGCAGCTTCCTGAGAAAGAAAACCGGTTAACTTTGATACGTCCATTCCGCCGTCGCGAACGCGCCTTCCCAGCCAGCCGAGGAGAAGGGGAGCTGCCATGCTCAGCATCGAGGCAACGGAACTGCCGCGGAGCCCGGAGGCACGGCCGATTGCTTCACCGATGGCAGATTGCTGTCCGCCGAACAGCATCGATAGCAACCGCGGTCCAGGAGAGTCACTCGACCGGTCTGGCCCTGCGGTGACAAGGCTGCGAACGTTGTCGAGTACGCCGGTGTTATTTGCCGGACTGCTGATAAGGTCGAAGATTTGCCGGCCAAACCCGGATTGCCCGAGCCTGGAAGCCAACCCCGTAAGCATAGTTCCTGTGGTTGTTTCAAAACCGCGCAGAACAGAAGACTCAGATTCGCCGGTTTGAGCGGCAAAGGGGCCAAGAGCTTGAGCTTTGAAGAGGTCTGTAAGCCCGTTTACGAGAGATGACGCCATGCGCAACTCCTTTCGACTGCTTAGTCGTTTTCGGCAATCACACGCCGCAGATGCGGCACTCGCACAAACCCGGGGCTATAAGCAGTTGATGGACGTTCAGACAGGCAAAAAGTTGCTGCGATTCAAAAAAGGCGGAGAGTTTTTATATTTCTTGCCTGGCTTGCACGTGGTCCCGGAAGGGTTGTGAAAATCGCGAATTGATTTCGTTAAAATTTCGCCCGCGGACGCTTTCGCGCGGAGATCTATTCCACGTGACGGAGGCGAACGCGCTGGTTGGAACCTTCGATTACAATCTCATTTTTTTCCCGGCGAACGTCGTCGATTTTGTTCATTCCCGCCGGAACACGCGTGTAGAAGACAAGAAAGCTTGTAGTAATTGCAGATTTGGCCGGGAGCCAGCGATAGGTGGGCACGTCGAACATGCTGCCCGTGCTGATGGCTTCGCGCCGGGGCACGTCGAACGGTTGCGTAGCAAATTCCATGCCGCGCGCGAACTTATGCGTCGGCGGATAGAATCCCCAATACTGGAGCCACGGATATTCAGCTCGGCGGAAAAGATAGCCGAGCAGCAGGTGTTCCTTCGGATTGAGCGCAGTGGCCCATTCCCATTCGCGTCCGGGATCGAGCAGGGTAGTGGCGTGGTCGAGATAGTGCGGCTGCTCCGGAGTCTGGCGCAAATCGATTTTTTCACCGTGCAGGCCGGGCGCAAGCGGCCATGTAAAATCTGTACCGGACGCGAGACGGCGGGTCACCGGGCCGTTCTCGACCGAATCATAGGGGCGGGTGCGCGAGCGTGAGCCGGAAAGATCGACAACCGTTACGCCCGACTCCAGGAACGGGGAGCCGAGGGTGGCATGTTCCGCCCAGTTTACCGGGCGATCGAAGCCAAGCTCATTTTCAAGGCGGCTTTCGACTGCGACCACGCTTTCGCCGTCTACCACGCGAAAGGTACGGGTGAATGTCTCGTGCACGATCGGAAGTGTGGCGCGCATTGTGACGGAAGCAGATGAACCCTCACGAGAGGATTGAACTTTATAATTTTGCGCGTGCGCTTCGCCGTGCATGGGAAGCCCGGCAGCCTTCTCTTCAGGCGAAGCCGGGCCGAAACCATCGACGCAAACGAACAGTCCGGCGCCGCCATCGAAGTGAACGGGACGTCCAAGCTCGCCCGCCATGCGCATGGGGTTCCATAAAGGATTGAGCTTTTCGGGATCGTCTTTAAGCACGATGCTTGAAAGCGTGCTCCCTTTGAGCATCAATGTCAGCGCGAGCTTGTCGTTGGAAAGCGTGACGGCGGGATAGCCTTCATAGGTTGTATTTTGCGCCGCTACGATTGAGGCGAACGCGCAGAGCGCGAAGATTTTCGACGATGGCACGCAGAGAGCATAACAGAGCCTGACATTCAGCCGACAAACCGGTAACCGATACCGCGCACGGTGAGCAGATGCCGGGGCGATGTCGGGTTGTCTTCGATGTAGCGGCGCAGGCGCACGATGAAGTTGTCGATGGGGCGGGTATCGGTGTCCTCCTGCAGACCCCAGACCTCCTGAATCATGGCTTTGCGCGACACCGCTCTGCCTTCGTGCTGGATCAGGTAGCGGAGGACATTCGCCTCCATTTGCGTGAGCTGGTACATGCGGCCGCGCACGGAGAGCTCGAGTAGATCGAAGTCGACCTGTTTTTCGCCTTTGCCAAACGAAAACGTATCTTTGCGGGCAGTCTCCAGCCATTGCCGGCGGCGCAGCAAACCCTTAATGCGGGCCAGGAGAATGGTCAGCTCGAAGGGCTTCGTCAGGTAATCGTCAGCGCCGGCAGCGAAGCCGCGCAGCACATCATCGGCAAGTCCGCGCGCGGTCAGCATCAAAGTCGGCACGAACCGTCCGGCACGGCGCAGCTCAGACATCACGCTGAATCCGTCCTTGCCGGGCAGCATCACGTCCAATATGAGTACGTCGAAACGTTCGGGACCGGCGGATATCAAGGCGAGCGCTTCTTCGCCCGTTTCGACAACCTGCACTTCGAATCCTTCCGCCTCCAGATTAAAGCGCAATCCGGCGGCGAGATGGGTTTCGTCTTCTACGACCAGAATGCGACTCATCGGGCAGTCGGGAGTTCGAGCACAAACGTACTACCGTGTCCAGGTCCTTCACTTGCGGCCCAGGCGCGGCCGCCGTGGCGCTTGGCGACCGAGCGCACGATAAAGAGGCCGAGGCCGGTGCCACTGAGGCGGGCCGTGGCCGCACCCGGCACTCGGTAAAAGCGGCGAAAGATGCGCTTTAACTCAGATTTTGGGATTCCGATACCGCGATCGCGGATGGACACGGCAACGTAACGTCCATTAAGCGGTCGAATGCCGGTTACGATTTTGATGTCTTTGCCGGAATACTTAATGGCATTTTCGATCAGATTGGAGAGAGCGGCGCGCAGCTCGTCTTCATCGCCCATGATGGTGACGTCAGAACCAGCTTCATATTCGAGAGCGTCGGGCGCGAGATGATGCAGGGCGCGAGCACGCGCGACGCATTCTTCGAGCAAGACGTTCAGATTGACAGGGGCGGAGTGCAGCAGGCGGCTGGAGGGCCCGACGCGTCCGGTTCGCAGCACCTGTTCAATGGTGCCCAGCAGACGGTCGCTATCGGCGAGCATGGTGCGGTAAAAGCCGGCGCGTGTATCTTCATCGACGCTGCGGCTGAGCAGGGTCTCCAGGTACAGGCGGATGGATGCGACCGGAGTTTTCAACTCGTGAGTTACGGCGTTGATAAAGGCGTTGTGCTGCTCGTTGCGGCGGATTTCACGTACCAGGAAGATCGTGTTCAAGACGACGCCGCTGATAATCATGGCGAGCATCACGATACCGAAAAAGATCAGGATGCCTTTTTGCCAGTCGAGCACGATCCAGCCGACATAGAGGAGGATCGTGACAAGGATGAGCCCGGCGCCAAGTGAGATAAAGGCAACCGACTTGCGCCGGCCCGGGATGACCATGCTTACAGGGTAGAACCCGTTTGTCCGCGACTACGCCGCCGCGGGATTTCGTTTCAAACCGTTCAGGCGGCTTCGCGTTTAGGCTGGTCGCCTTCGATCTTGGCGACGCGGATGGCTTTAGCGATGCCGAGCCATTTCAGAATCGATATCTGAATCCAGGACGGGTCGAATTCGTACCAGGCAAGGCCATGACGCGCCGAAGTGGGATGCGCGTGATGGTTATTGTGCCAACCCTCGCCGAAGGTAAGCAGCGCGACCCACCAGTTATTGCGCGAATCGTCGCGGGTAGCGAAACGACGCTTGCCCCACATGTGCGTGGCCGAATTGACCAGCCAGGTGGCGTGCAGACCGACAACGACGCGAACGCAAATACCCCACAGAAACAGCGAAAGGCCGCCAAAAGCAAAGAGGATGGCGCCGAGGGCGACCATAGGCACCCAGTGCCAGTTGTTCAGCCAGACATAGAAGGGGTCTTTGGCAAGATCGGGCGCGTATTTCGACATCAGGCGCGTGTTGTTGTGCTTGGCTTCACCGACGAGCAGCCAGCCGACGTGCGCCCACCAGGCGCCGTCACGAGGGGAATGCGGATCGCCGTTCTGGTCGGATTTCTGGTGATGAATGCGGTGCGTGGCGACCCAGAATATAGGGCCGCCTTCGAGTGTCAACGTGCCGCAGATCGCAAAAAAGTACTCGAGAAGCTTTGGAATCTTATATGAGCGATGTGTATGCAGCCGGTGATAGCCCATGCTGATGCCGAGCCCGACGGCAATCCAGTAGAGCAGGGCGGAGATGGCAAGAGATTTCCAACTGAAGAAGAAAAGTGCAGCGATGGCGCCCAGGTGGAAAAATACGAGTACGCTGATGGTCAGCCAGTTTAAGCGGTCGTTATCGGGCAGCAAAACGAGCCCTTCGGTCTGCTCTTTCGTCATTGGATCTTTATCGAAAGTAGCAGGCGGGAAGCCTTTGAATTGTAAGAGTTATGTAATTCCGTCGGATATCGGCGAAAAGGCGGCAGGCATGCTATTCTGAAACCGTTATGGCAATCCCGAATGTAAAGCGTTTTCGGCCTTTTTGCCCGACCTGTAACGAAACCTTCACGGTAATGGCAGTGCTGCCAAACGGGACGGATGTCGATGCGTATCTGAAAGATGTGATCGCACGCCACGATCATAAGGCTTATCAGGAAGCGAAGCAGCAGCATTTCAAAATTCGCGTCGGCCAGCAGAAGCAGAAAAAGGCCAAGTAAGACTCGCGTCTTTCGAAACCCGCCGTGCCGCTCTGGTCAGAGCGGCTGGCGGGTTTTTAATGTGCGGAGAGCTTTTGAGGCCGCCAGAGCAACATCCGAATCACCGTCTTTCAAAAGCGCGTTGAGAGTTTGGGCGGCATCAGGAGTTTGCGCCTCAGCCAGAACCGTGCACAAGGCGACTTTCTGGTTCTTACCCATTTGCGGAATCATCTTCACGACAGCCGAGCGCACGTTTTCATGCTGAACGAGTTCGGCAAGGTAAGCGATAGCTACATCGGCACGGCTCTTATTGGCGAGGTTTTCGACCAGAAAGGGCAGCGGATCGAATTCGCCGGTATCAACTTTGCCTTCGTCCACCATGCCGAATGCGGCAGCGAGATGAATGCGCCAGTCGATCTCGCCCTCATCGAAGGCTTTTTGAAGAGCCGGAAAGTCCTCCGGCTCGCGGATCCGGCCGAGGCCCTCGAGCGCGCTGGTACGTAGCGCCACGTCGCGGTCCTCGGCGTAGCGCTGGAAGGTGGCGCGGTCTTGGGGCTGTCCGAGTTGTGCGAGAGCATCGAGAGCGGCGCGGCGGATACGGATATTGCGCGCACTTTGGAGAGCGGCGCGGACATCGGGCGCCGATTGCGAACTGCGCAGCAGACCGATCGTTTCGAGCGCTGTGGCTTGAACGCGATCGTCGAGATCGTGAGCAAGGAAGGAGACGCCGGGACCCGCGGAGGGATCTTTGATCTTCTGCAGGGCGACGAGGGATTCGAATAGCAGGTCGTTGTCTTTTCCGTGCAGCGCCTGAAGCAGCGACGGAACGGCATCATGGTCGCGAAGGATTCCTGCTGCGAGAGCGGCATTAGCGCGGGCGTTCACTCCCGCACCTTGCGTTATCAGGTCGCTGATGGCTTTGTTCACATCGGGCCGCACTTCCGTGGCAGGATCAATCGCCTGATCGTTGCGCGCCGAGAACATGCTCTTCATCTGGCGTACCCCGCGTGTAAAGGAACCGGTCAGCCTTCCCTGTGCGACATAACCGGGGACATAATAGTTCACCAGACCGTCGGTCGCGAAGATTTGAACATCCTCATCTTTATCGTGCGTTGCCTGGACAAGCGGATCGAGGCTGCCGGCGCCGCCGATTTTCACTATCGCTTTTACAGCTTCAATGCGGACATCGCGGCCGGAATCGTTGAGATATTGGCTCAGCAACGGCAGCGCAGCCGCATTTTTCTTTCCCAGTTCGCGGATACGTTCGATCTGGGGATTTTCCTCACGGGCGTGTAAAGAGACCGCGGCGAGCGAGAGCCCGCAGAGCGCCAGGGCCAGAACTTTTGAACTCATTGAACGGCTAGCGTACAACTTCTACGGTAACGCGATGAGGAATCAAACCCGCTTCGAAGCCGAGATCGAGCAGCTTCTGCGCAGCTTGCGGGACGATTTCTCCGCCATCTACGGTGTGGTGATTGACGTACATGCCGACGAACTGTTCAGCCAGTGTGGAATCGAGGTCGCGCGCAAACTGCATGGCGTAGTTCAGAGCTTCCTCGCGATGATCGAGCGAATACTGGATGCTTTCGCGCATCAGCCGCGAGCATTCCTCCTGAACAGCGGGAGGCAAGTTGCGGCGCAGCGCATTCGCGCCAAGCGGCAGCGGCAGATGGTATTTGCTGCGAAACCATTTACCCAGATCAATCACGCTTTGCAGGCCGCCGTGTCCGTAAGTGAGCTGTCCCTCGTGAATGACCAGGCCGGCGTCGACCTCGTGCTCTTTGACCGCTTCCAAAATCTTGTCGAACGGGATCACGACCTGCTCGAAATCCGGCTGAAAGAGCTTCAGGGTCAGAAACGCTGTGGTCATGGTTCCCGGAATCGCGATCTTCTTGCCTTTCAGCTCTTCGGGAGAGAGGCGCCTATTGCTGACGACGATGGGACCGTAACCGTCGCCGACGCTCGAGCCGCTTGAAAGCAGCACGTACTTATCGGCAACGTAGGGATAGGCGTGATAGGAGATGGCGGTGAGCTCGTACAGACCGGTCGTCGCTTTGCGGTTGAGCGACTCGATGTCTTCGAGAACGTGGCGGAATATCAGAGTTCGGGAGCGAACCTTTTTTGTCGCCAATCCATAAAACATGAAGGCGTCATCCGAGTCCGGACTGTGGGCGCAGACGATTTCCGTCAAGCTCATAGAGGAGCCCCGCGGCGCAAGGGCAAACTCAGTGTAACAGAGGGGTTAGTGTTGAACGCATGCAGCGCGAAAGGCAGCGAGCGGCTCTGTCAACTCTGTCAGATTGTCATCAAGAGCGGCCAGTTGCGCTTTGCAAATATCCTCGTTTTGCTCCCTTGCGGCCAGTTCCAGCGCCTGACAAGACTGTCTCGCGCGCTGAGCATGCAAGGCGCCCACAGAGCCTTTCATCGTGTGGGCGAGACGTGAGAGGCGGTCGAAATCGCGGGCTCCCAGCGCTTCACCCATCTGGCCGAGCTGCTCATTGCGTTCACCTTCAAAAATGTCGATGATTTCAATCATCAGCGACGTTTCGCCGGCGCATTGTTCCGCAAAATCTTCGGGATTGAAGACGGCGATGTCCTCCGCCTGGCTGGCGCTTGATTCAGCGGAGCGGGTATTCAGTTTTGCGGCAAGCTGAACGGCGTCGAAATCGAAAGGCAAAATACCGTCCATTGCGGACGGGCACGCGGCTTCGGCGGCGTACGAGAGAACAGAAGCACGGCTGTCTCCCCGTCCGTTGGCCTCGAGCTGGCGCAGCTTCGCGACGAGATCGGTCAGGGCGCCGGCGGAGTGTCCTGCTCCGACCAGAACCACGTCAAACTTTTGAATAAGCAGGGCTTCCGCTGCTTCCTCGCAAGTTGGAACCGGAACCGGCAAGTGACTGGCCCGTTCCAGGGCCGAGGTGAGGCGAGCCGTCTGCTGCCCGTCCCGCTCCACTAAAAGAATTCGTAAGCCGCTCATTGCAATCCACAGGCCAGCAGCGACTTTCGCCCTGTTGGCCCCACTTCTTTTATGTATGGTATATACTTTGAATTTAGTGGGGGTGTGCCTTCCCTAGTCTCACGACTCGCACCGTCATAACAGAAAATCATTCCTGGCCCCAGAGGCTTCTTTCTCTTTTAAACAAAACTCCTGCTGTCTGCTTCAACCTGCTCTTTCCCGACGAGTGCCGGGTTTGTGAGCAGCCCTTAACCGAAGTTTCGCGCGTTCCGGTCTGTTCGTCCTGTCTACGGATTCCTGAGTCCCTTCAGGAGGCGTTTCATTGCAGTTCCTGCCGGACGCCTTTTTTGAACGCGTACGCACTCGATGAGAGCGGCCGTTGCGCCGCCTGCCGCCAGGAGCTGGCGGGTTTCGATGCGGCGTACTGTTTCGGCAGCTACGAGCGGCCGCTGCAGCACCTGATCCAGCTCTTCAAGTACGGAAAGGTAGAGAGCCTGGCTGCGCCGCTCAGCCAGATGCTGATTGAGGCATTGCCTCTTGAGGAACGCTTCGACGCGGTGGTTGCTATGCCGATGCATTGGCGCAAACGCTGGGAGCGGGGCTTTAATCAAGCGGAACTACTGGCGCATCCGGTGGCTCGTCATCTCGGCTTGAAGCCCGCAACGAATTTGCGCCGCTGCCGCCATACCGAAGCCCAAGCCGGTCTGAGCGACAGCGAACGGCAGCGGAACCTGAAGGATGCATTCGAGGTTCGCGCAGCGGAACAACTCGCGGGAAAACGGATTCTGCTTATCGACGACGTATTCACGACAGGCGCCACACTGCGCGCGGCTGCCAAGGCGCTCAAGAGCGCGGGCGCTGCACATGTTTCTGCATTAACTCTGGCGCGGGTCGATCGTCGTGCGAGCAACTTGGATTTCGCTCCAGGCGTAAGCCGGCCTTTGCTTGCCGCGACGTCTGTAACGGAGGCGAGTTAGCGAGTATTATTCGTTCGGCGTGGGAGGGTGAATCGAAATGACCAGTTGTGACCGGCTGCACAGGCCTGTGCTGGTGTTGAACGCCAGTTACGAGCCGATTAATATCTGCGCGGCCCGCAGAGCCGTAATTCTGATTCTGAAGGGTGTAGCGTCGGCGGAGGAACTGGCTCCGGCACAGATTCATTCTGCGCGGCGCACGCTCAGCGTGCCCTCCGTGATCCGGCTGCTCGAATATCGCAGGATTCCGCATCAGACGCGGGCGCTTTCGCGCAAGAACATCTTGATGCGCGATCGTTATACCTGCCAATATTGCCACAAGACGCTGCCCTCCGGAGAAATGACGCTCGACCATGTCGTGCCGCGCTCGCGTTCCGGCGAGACGACGTGGGAAAACCTGGTCGCATGTTGCCATCCTTGCAATAACCGTAAGGGCAGCCGTACGCCCGAAGAAGCCGGCATGAGGCTGCTGCGTCCGCCGCGGCCATTCAGTCTGCATACAAGCCGGCACCTGATGCGGCTGCTCGGGCGCAGCGACGATCAGTGGCGCAAATATCTGTTTTATTCGGAATAGAATCAGGCGGCGACGCCGACGATCTTCCGCATAAATTCTCCTCGCTCCAGAATACTCAGGAAACAATGGGCTACGTCTGCGCGCGGAATGGAAAAGCCGAAGCGCGGCAAGTGATCTTCGCGTACCCGGTATTTGCCGGTGGGGCGAGAATTGGTAAGTTCCGGCGGCCGGATCAGCGTCCATTCGAGATCACTATGACGGAAGATTTCTTCCATCGCCGTTGCATCCGCGATTACGGCCGGGAAGAGCAGCTTCCCCAAAAAATAGACGGGCGGAATGACAGCGTCTTTGAAAAGAAATGCCACCGATTCGAGAAGGACTCGTTTCACGCCGGCAGACGACATGGCAGGTGCGAGCGCGGCGGCGAATTCTTGGAGCAGATGTTTCTCGGCCTTCGCGATCGGTATGCGCGGTCCGAAGGCGGAGAGGACGGCATCGTGGCCGCGGATGACCTGCTCGAGTTCGGAGCGGTTGAGAAGATTGCCTTGCCTGATTTGAATTTGATCGCGAAGGGAGGCGAGGCGATCGGGCGAGCGCACAAAAGCAGTCACGCTATGGCCGCGATCTATGGCTTGACGGACGATTTCCAGACCGGTTCCTCCGGTCGCGCCGAGTACGACAATTTTCATCTCTACTGCGAAGACAGTTCAGCGGCAGGGATTGTGACGACCCGGTCAGGCATCGGCGGCGTGCGGCCGACGAGACTGAGAATTGTCGATGCAAAGTTCAGACTGTCGTAGGGTTCTTCGATTCTCACGACGGGCAGACCTGCTCCCGCCATCATCCAGACGGAGTGCGTAGAAATCCGCAGGAAGCTGCCGTGATTTCCGCCGGCGTTCGGGAAACGTGCGTTGAAATTCCAGTGATCGGATGCGAAGACGTGAAAATCGGCTTGCACGAGTTCACGCCGCCGCCGCTCATAACGCAGCCGAGTTGGATTCAGGCCAGGCTTTCCGGGCACGTTCGCCGCCACCGGCGACAGTTCTTCCGGAATACCGATCACGGCATTCGAATAACGGCATTTGTGCGTGGCAAGAAGCCAGTCACGCTCCGTGTGCCAGCCGGAGAGCCAAGTCGAGCGATCGGAATCAGACACGTTGAGCCGATCGTCTTCAAAAAGAGCGAGCGGCAGCCCGCCGCGCCAAGGCTGCTGTTCCCAATGGATATATCCAGCGGCATCCTGCGAGAGCCGGCGAACCGGTCGCAAGCACAGCCGCCCGTCTGTATCCTGCAAAATGACAAGCTGATGATCGGCGTCGGCATACAGCCAGTAAGCGTGCTGCGGCTCAGGTATGCCGGCTTCGTATTGCTGTGCCGGGAGCGCCATGGCAATAAAATCGATTGGCTTCGGCGATAACTGCGGCTGCGGATTGTTGCGTGCTCGTTGTTGGGAAAGCAAAGCGAAGTAGTCGATGTGGCGGAACGATTCCTCTTCATCCAGCCGGCCGTCTTCTCGCACGACCAAGCCGCCGGCGGCCGGACCGGCAATGTAATGCTCAAGATCTCCCACCGTATTGTTGTCGCCGAGAGACATTTCGGGAATCAGGTCGTTGATGCTCTCTGCAAAGCGTTTCTTCGTATCAGGATGAAAAGCGAGCAGCCGATTCAGATGCTCCAGGTACGTTTCATATGCTGAGTGCTCGCGCTGCCAATGTTGAAGTTCGAGTCGCATTCGGCGGTCCGCTTTGTCCTCGCCCCGGTCGCGACTGTCCTTGTCGGGCTTAGACAGGTTCGTGATACGTTCTTTGCGCTCAGCGATTGCTTGTGCGAGGGCGTCAAGCTCCTGGGACAGTTCGGTACTTTCAGCCGCCCAGCGCATGCGGTGTTTTTCAATGGTGTCTTGCAGCGAGACTGCGGCAGCGCTGCGCAAGCTTGGTTTTAAGTCCGTTCTCGCCAGCTCCAGTAGCAGAATGTGAATTTTATTGATATCGCTGTTACGCAGATGAACCGCGCAGCGCTCGTTCCCATCAATATCGAACCAGGCGGTTGGGTAGCGAGACGCTTCGCCGTTTAGATAGAACGATGACGTGCTCGGAGTAACAACCCGATGAACCAGCGGATTAATGCCCTTCAGCTTGTAATCGCTGAGCTGCTCGCGGTCGGTGACAACGTGATGAGCACCGCCTTGCGGGCTATTGAACAGATCGGGCAGGTTGTACGTCTGGCTGATCACGCCAGGCTCATTGTTCATCCCGTGATCGGAAACCACTGCCAACAGCGTTTCGTCCGCGAGAGGACTCTGGCGGATAGCCGTCGCGATCCGGCCAAGCAGCGCATCCAATTCCTCCATAACATGGAGCAGCGCTTCGGGTTTACTGGTGGCGTGGCCTTCATGATCTGCGTTTCCGGTAAATAGGTCCAGATATATGAACTGCGGACTTCGCAGTCCGCGCACGAGTATGTTCTCTATTTGGTTAGCTAACGAAGAGCTGAGCGATATCGGGGCAGCGGATTCTATGACCGAAATGAGGGCCTTCCCGGAGAAGGCGCCGAGGAGCGCATTTTTTAACGTTGTCCAAACCACGCCTCGTTGGAAGAGCTGAAAGCTTTGCAGCGTTTGCTCGTAGTTGAAACGGTCAATGAGCAAAGGAATACCGGCGCGATCCAATACCTCCACTCCGGGCATATCGACTGCGCGGCTGCGCGCATATCCCAGATAAAAAGGAAAAACGTTGAGGTAGTCGTAAACCTGGCCGGTATAGCGATCGTATTCGACATTGCCGCGAATCACCGTATGCTGGCCGGTATCGAGCAGCGACCAGGAAGGCGCCGACAGGCTGACGCCGCGCACATAGAAGTTGTCGAACACAATTCCTCCCCGATCGAAGATGTGGGAGAACCAAGGGAGCGGAGACTTGCCTGTTTGCGGATTATGCCCTTGCATCGTCCGGTAAAGCAAGCTGCCGTTCAGTCCGTCGACCTTGATGATTACGAGGCGCTTGAAGGGCGGCTGGAAGGACGAAACGGTATACGCCGAAAGCGGCACAACCGCGGCGAACAGGGCGGCCGCCGCAAAGACGAGCCGCATCATTCGGATTTCGGCAGGACAGCGGATGCGCGCACAACCGCCGGCTTCAGCGCAACCTGGCGGCCGATACCGTCAGCCTGACGAAAATGCGCCAGCGCGAGGGTGCAGTCGGATTGCAGCTCCGCGTTTTCTGAATTACCCCTGAGCTTTACAATTGTTCCTTTAGCAGCCCGCAGCAACGGCTCGGAATGAATTTGCGGAAGGAGCTGCTCAAGTTCGGCGATCGAACTCTTGATTTGACCGCTATCCGCCATTACCTCCGGAGGCGTCCCCTGCTTGGCGAGATCACCTAAAAAACTCAAGTGATATTGGGCGCGGCGAATACTACTCACCTGGCCGATATCTTCAGTAGTCGGTTTGGCGCGCCGCGTGTAAACGCCGAATGTGGCGAGATGGTAGAATTCGTCGCGCACGTTCCGGATGGCGGAACTGTCATAAGAGGCAAGCTCCTGACGGCGATCTTTCTGTACCCGGGCCAGCAAGCGTCCGTCTTCGGCCGCGCTCAAAAGAGAGGCGAAGTTCTTCACTCCGGCGTTCTTTTCTTCCTCCGGAGAAGATTCGAGAGGATTCATTGCAAGCGAATCGATTCTATCCCGCATGGCGGCGCGCAGCTTTTGGTCCAGATCCTGATCAAGAGCCAGATTCACGCGAAACTGAGCATAGCAATCCAGCCGCTCGGACTGGTTCATGGGAGCGCCGCGGCGCGCGGCTACAAAATCGTAGACATCGGCCGCCACGTAGAAATACCAATTTGTGAAATGCGAGATGCCGATCACGCCCGCCGTTATGTCGTCGATAGAGCGCTGCGCTACTGCGCGCCAACGCACATGACGGCGATTGCGAAAGTCGATCAAGAGCAGCGGAACCTTTGGATAATCGAGACTATAGACCCCGAGCGGCACAACCGGGATGGTTTGCCCATTCTCGCCGAAGCCGCGTTCATAAATGGCCGCCGAAGGCAGACGGCGCAATTCATCCAAAGACGGCTTCTTCATATTAAGCAGCTTCCAGATCGACGAGACACGTGTGCCCGCGGCGGCCGTGATTCCGCCGACAGGGGCCCACAGCATGGCATACTCGCCCGACCTGCCGGCCAGACGTAAGGGCTCGAAATAGAGACCGGTCTTGTCGGCACATTGCCGCAGCAGTTCCCAATTGCGGCTCCGAACCTGTTCATGGCGCGTTTCAGCGGACTCGCCGAAGCGGGCCGCGGCGCCCGGCGTTACGAAGCCGCCCAGCAGCCGTTTGCGCAATTCCAACCGGGCAATAAGTGTATGAAGCTGCGCCGGCGTCAAACCGCCGCTTTCATCGGCGCCCGGCGCGGCCTGAAGATAACTAATCGTCTCCTCCAAGTACAGCCGTTCACGATCGGTGACATTCGAGCGATATGCTCGCGAGGAGGCGCGTACCGGCATAAAAGACGGGTCGAGCATTGCCCATTGCAGAACATCGCGCGCGACCGTTTTGAGCATGGGCCGCTGCAGGGAGTTCATATCGAGCAGTGGGCTGAGATCACTGCTTTTTGTGACACTGCCATTTCCGATACGCCAGTAGAAGAACGGCACAGCCGCAAGCAAGCGCTGCGGGATACTAGGACGTATGTAGCTAAGCAGCCAAACGGCGGTGATGCGATCGTTCTCAATCGTGCTATCGCCCAGATTGTCAAGTAAAACAGAAAGGAGCGGGACATTACTTCCTGTCCCACCGGTTTGGGCAGCGAAGCCTTGGTTTTCGGGCAACGTTGAGCAACCGTGGCAGAGCAGGGTCAGCAGTTGCGCACTATCACCAACAGCAGTGCTGGACCAAAAATATGGCGCATGAGAAGAGTAAGGAGCAATAGCGCCGCCCGGCATTTTAGAAGCCTGCAGCACCAGGCAGAAGGCGAAGAAAAGACCGGTAGCGCGCATTGCGACGTCGATGACTATATTAGATGCACGCGGTAGGCCAAAGAGTTCAAAAACTCGGCGCACCGCTAGCATGTTAGCGTAAAAAGAAAGTGCAGTTCGATACAGCGCTGAATTCAGTCTGGCTGGTGCTCAGTGTGCTTGCGCTTGCAAACACGCTGCGCGCGCGCCGTTTCGGAACGCAGCGGCACGCGCCTGCGTGGCTGCACGTTTCCGGCGTAGCACTGATTCTTGCGGCGCTGTTTCCATATATCTCGGCAACCGACGATGTGCTGCGCATCCAGCACATGCACCTGCAGGATGCGGCAGTTCGCCATGTGCAAGGGAACCAGCACGAGCCCGGCAAAGGCAGCTCCCCGGAAGGCAAAAAGAAGAGTTCAACAGATGCGCTGATCCGGCTATACGAGACCATGGATACGCCGGTTGTGGACAGCGCGCCGGAAATCTCCTTTGCCCTATTTTTTGTAGCGCTGGTGACTGCGCCGGTCTGGCAGAGCATCACGCGCGAGGTCGCTCTGAAGAGCGGCCGGTCACCTCCCTTCGTTTTGGCCTGATTCTCAAAATACAAAGCAAAACAGTTTGAGGAGGGAAGATGGAGCGCCCCTGCTGGCGTTTCTGCCTCGGTCTCCTGTGCACAGCCGCCGAATTGCTGGCGCAGACTGCTGCCGGTGCGCATGCACTTTCTTGGCAAGATACCGAGGCCAGATTTAAAGCGAATAACCCGGCTCTGATTGCCGGACAGATGGCGATCGATGAATCGCGCGCCGACGAAATTACCGCTTACTTGCGGCCGAACCCGGATTTAGCGCTTGGCTGGGACCAGTTGACGCTGTTTCACACCGACCCTTTTCGGCCGGTGTGGCAGTCGTACGCGTTCGGGAGCCTCACGTATCTGCATGAACGGCAGCATAAGCGCGAGCTGCGCCTTGCAAGCGCGCAGGACGCGACGGCGATCGCGACGTCCACGCAGGGAGACCTGGAGCGGAATCTGCTGTTCAATTTGCGGGATGCATTCGTGCGAGTGCTGGAAGCGAAGGCCGTGCTTGCAGTGGCAAAGGCGAATCTTAATTACTACGACAACGAGATCGCCATCAACCGCGATCGCTTCAATGCAGGTGCTATTTCGCATGTCGATTTTCAGCGCGTCGAAATCCAGCGTGTGCAGTTTGAATCCGACCTGCAAACGGCGCAAGTGAATCTGCGCACAGCGAAGATCGATCTGCTTGCGCTGCTGCGCGATAGGACGCCGGTGGAGCAATTTGACGTGACGGAAGCGTATGAGTTTGCCGAGCCCGCGAGCAACCTCGAGGATCTGCGGCGGATAGCGCTCGCTACACGGCCGGATTTGAAGGGAGCCGAGCAGGCGCTCGAAAAGTCGCGAACGGACCACAAGCTTGCGATGGCAAACGGCTCGACCGATCCGACATTCGGCATCGACGGCTCGCACCAGGCGGCACCGCTCAATACGTACATCGGTTTCAACGTGAGCATTCCGCTACGAATTTTCGATCGTAACCAGGGCGAGAAACAGAGGACGCTCGTCGACATCGGGCGCAATGAAAAGTTGCTGGATCAGGCGCAGATTACGGCCCTGCACGATGTAGATTCGGCATACGCCACGCTCGAAAGCACGGTGGCTCTGCTCAGGCCGTACAAGGCGAAATATCTGAATGAAGCCGAGGAAATTCGCGCAACGGTTTCGTTTTCGTATCAGCACGGGGCGGCGTCGCTGCTGGAGTTTCTGGATGCGCAGAAGCAGTATCGCGAGACGCAACTGAGTTACTTAAACCTTGTCGGGGCATATCTATCAGCGGCAAACCAGGTGAATTTCGCAGTGGGACGCGAGGTGATTCGATGAAGCGGAAACGTTTGTGCGCGGCGGGATTGGCAGGAGCGCTGTGCCTGGCGACGGCGGCGTGCACGTCAAAAGCAAAAACGGATCCGGCAGCGGAGGCGCCTCCGGCAACGCAGGTCACGCAGGCGCCGGATTTGGATGTGGTGAAGGTTGACCGCCCGAAGAGGTTTCCGTTGGTGGCTGCGGCGCAGCGGGAAGAGCTGCCCGAGATCCATGTGACGGGAGTGGTGAGCCCGGATATCGAGAAGTCGGTCCCGGTAGTGTCGCTGGCTGCGGGGCGCGTGGCGGGCATCTACGCGAAGCTTGGCGACGACGTGCGCAAAGGGCAACTCTTATTGAAGATCGTCAGCAACGATATCGCGGGCGGGATTCAGACCTACCGGCAGGCGCTGGCAGATGAGGATCTGGCACGTAAGCAGCTCGAGCGCGCGCAACTTTTGTACGAGCATGGGGCCATTTCGCTCAACGATCTGCAAGTGGCGCAAGGAGCGGAAGAGAAGGCCAAAGTCGCGGTGGAAGTCTCGACACAGCAGCTGCGCACGATGGGAGCGGATGTGAATCATCCGGATGCGGTGATCAATGTGTACGCGCCGATCGAAGGAACGATTGTCGAGCAGAACGTGGTGGGGACGAGCGCCGTGCATACGCCCGACAATCAGCCGAATCTGTTCACGATCGCAAACCTATCGACGGTGTGGATCGTGTGCAACGTGTATGAGAATGATCTACCGAATGTAGCACCGGGCGACACGGCGGACGTGCGGTTGAACGCATACGCCGATCACGTGCTTCGCGGTCGCGTCAGCAATATCGGGAAGGTACTCGACGCGAATATCCGGACGGCGCCCGTGCGGATTGTGCTTGCGAACCCCGGCATGATGCGCGCCGGCATGTTTGCGACAGCCACGCTGTATGGGAAGCACGGCCGCGTGCTGGCGACCGTTCCGACGACGGCGGTATTGCATTTGCATGATCGCGATTGGGTGTTTGTGCCGACGGGCGCCGGCGAGTTTCGGCGGCGCGAGATTACGACCGGCAAAAGCGCGAACGGGATGCAGGATGTGATTGCGGGGCTACGGCCGGGCGAACAGGTAGTCCAGAATGCTTTGGCGCTTTCGGCCGAGAGTGAGCAATAGGCGATGATCCGCGCTTTTGTCGACTATTCGCTGCGCAACCGATTGCTGGTGATGGCGGTAGGCATTCTACTGCTTGGCTGGGGCGCGATTTCGTTTAAGAACCTGCCGGTGGAAGCGTATCCGGACGTGGCGAACAACTACGTACAGGTGATCACGCAATGGCCGGGTCGCGCAGGCGAAGAAGTCGAGCAGCAGGTGACCATTCCGATCGAGGTGCAGATGAGCGGTCTGCCGCATTTGACCAATCTGCGCTCGATCTCGGAGTTCGGGTTGTCCGTCGTGACGATGATCTTTGACGACCAGTCGAACAATGATCTGAACCGGCAAAAGGTGCTGGAGCGGCTTTCTGGTGTGAATCTGCCGGCGAATCTGCAGCCGGCGATCGGGCCGGATTACAGTCCGGTTGGCCAGCTCTACTGGTACACATTGGTGAGCACAAATCCGCGCTATGACCTGATGGAGCTGAAGTCGCTTGAAGACTGGGTCATCGAGAAGCAGCTCAAGTCCGTGCCGGATGTGGTGGATGTGTCCAGCTTCGGCGGGATCACGCGCGAGTACCAGGTGCGGCTGGATCCGGACAGGCTCGTTTCGTACGGCATAGGCATCGGTCAGGTGGAAACGGCGTTGGCGAATAACAACGTAAACGCGGGTGGTAGTTTCATCCAGGCCGGCGAGCAGCAGGTGAACGTACGCGCGCTGGGCTTGTACAACAACATTGGCGATATCGGCAACACGGTATTGAAGGCGCAAAACGGGACACCGGTGCTCGTGAGCAATCTTGCGCTTGTAACGCAAGGGCCGAAGATACGGCTCGGGCAGATTGGGGAAGCCGTTCATCTCAAAGGCGGGCGCATTCTGGATTCGCCGGATGTGGTGGAAGGCATTGTACTGCTACGCAAGGGCGCAAACGGCGACGCGATGCTCGCGGCGCTACACGAGAAGGTGGCTTACCTGAATGCGCATTTTTTGCCGCCGGGCGTGCGGATTGTGCCCTTTCTCGACCGCAGCGACCTGGTGCATTTCACGACGCATACGGTGATGCACAACCTTACCGAGGGCATCCTGCTCGTCTCGATCATCCTGTTCGTTTTTTTGGGCAATGTCCGGTCGGCTGTAATCGTAGTGCTGACGATTCCGTTTGCGCTGCTGTTTGCCTCGATCTGCCTCGATCTGAGCCATGTTCCGGCGAATCTGCTCTCGCTCGGAGCGCTCGATTTCGGCATGGTCGTGGACGGATCGGTGGTCGTTGTCGAAAACATCTTGCGCCATATCAGCAGCCACGGCACGAACGAGCGCACGCTAATGGAGTTGATCCGCGAAGCGGTGCAGGAAGTGCAACGGCCTGTGTTTTTTGCGCGGGCAATCATCATCACCGCGTATCTGCCGATCTTTACTTTGCAGCATGTGGAAGGACGGCTGTTCCGGCCAATGGCGCTGACCGTCGCTTTTGCATTACTGGGTGCACTGTTGTTCTCCTTATCGATCCTGCCCGTCTTATCGGTGCTGCTGTTCCGGCCGAACACGAGGGAATGGCGAAACCCGGCGCTGGTCTGGCTGACGCGCGGATACCGGCGATCGCTCGAATGGTCGATGACCTCTCTTGGCCGGCGGCTGATTGTAGTGGGCGTGGCCGGTGCGTTGCTTACCGCGGCGGTCGGACTGATGGTAGCAGGCGCAATCGGCTCGGAGTTTCTGCCACACCTGGATGAAGGCGCAATCTGGGCGCGCGGCACACTTGCGCCAAGCACCGGCCCGGCACAGGGCGAACGCGTGATGCAGCGTGCCCGCCGTATCTTCGCGAGCTTTCCAGAGGTGAATAAAGTCGTAAGCCAGATCGGGCGCCCGGATGACGGGACGGATCCGTCGCTCTTCTCGAATACGGAATATTTCGTCGACCTCAAGCCAAAGGAGCAGTGGCGCCCGGTATTTCACGAGAATAAAGAGGAGCTCATCCGCGCGATGGACCGCCAGGTGGAAGAGATTCCCGGCGCGTTGTGGAATTTTTCACAGCCGATTGCGGACAACATGGAGGAGGCCGTGAGCGGGGTCAAGGGTGAACTGGCGATTAAGATCTTCGGCACCGATCTGAAGGAACTGGAAAGCAAGGGCGATGCGATTGTGCGGGTCATGTCGAAGATTCCGGGTGTGCAGGATCTGGGCTTGTTTCGCGTGATCGGGCAGCCGAATTTGAACATCGAAGCCGATCGTGCAAAGGCAAATCGCTACGGCTTGAATGTTTCCGATATTCAGGACGCTATCGAAACCGATATCGGCGGCAAGACGGTTGGGCAGGTGCTGCGCGGGGAAGAACGCTATGACCTGACAGTACGCTATCAGGCCGTGGGGCGCAGCACGATGGACGAGATCCGGAATATACGGCTGCTGGCGAATACGGGCGAGCGTGTTTCACTCGACCAGGTCGCGAATATTCAGATACGGGATGGCGCTTCGCAGATTTATCGCGAGAACAACTTACGCTATGTGGCCATCAAGTACAGTGTGCGCGGACGCGATCTGGGCAGCACGGTGGAAGAGGCGATTCAACGAGTAAACCGGGAAGTGAAGCTGCAGCCCGGTTACTATCTCGAATGGGCGGGCGAGTATGCGAGCGCAAAGCGGGCCAATGCGCGTCTGGCGCTGATTGTTCCAATCACGGTCGCCGTCATCTTCTTTCTGCTCTATTCGATGTTCAGCTCGTTTAAGTGGGCGGGACTCGCCATGATCAGTCTCGCGCTTTCGCCGATCGGGGCGATTTTCGCACTGTACTTTACCGGCACACATTTCAGCGTGAGTTCGGGCATCGGCACGCTGGCATTATTTGGCGTGGCGGTGGAGACGGGCGTCATTATGATCGAGTACATCAATCAATTGCGAGCGCGGGGCTACAGCATTCACGAGGCGGCGGTGGAAGGCGCCGTGCTGCGGCTGCGCCCGATCATGATGACCATGCTGGTTGCGACACTGGGCTTGCTACCGGCCGCAATTTCGACCGGGATCGGCTCAGATTCGCAAAAACCGTTTGCGATCGTGATTGTGGGCGGATTGAGTGCGACGCTGCTGTTGAGCGTTTATGTGCTGCCTACTGTCTATACGTGGATTGCGCGAGAGGGCGACACGCTGCCGGCGTATGATCCGACGCTGGCTGAGCCGAGCGTGCATTAACCGCGTTGAGCGGCCTGGCTCCCATGACCGAAAATGCGCCGGAAGAATTGTTTCCAGCGCCATTGCGGTTCCTGGCATTCGGGGGCGGGTGCGTACATGATGGTCTTTGTGCCGCGTTCAACGCCGAGCGATTGAAGCTCCGTTCCACCGGCCTGGACGTTGACCGTAACAAAGGCCTTACAGCCATCCACGGAAACGATCTTCCAGGGAGAGCTGGCCTTCTTTTGCGGTCCCCAATCATCCAGAAATCGACGGTAATCGTAGTTGGGGCACGGCGTTCTTTCGCTGCAGCCCCAATCTGCATAGGCCTGCTGATACTGATGCCCGTTGACCTGATCGAGAAAGCGGCTGACGGCCTGCTTTTCAGAATGATTATGGAGCACCAGGTACAGAATCCACCAGAGGATAAGCGCGCCAATCACGCTGAAGATGATGATCTTGATAATGCGACTGCGTCGCTCTTCTCCTTCGCCGTAATTCTGCAGATACGCGCCCATAAGCTCCGCTACTATTTTGCCGGATAGGCCTGATCGTAAGCCGCGGTGGCCGCTGGGGTGAGATCGAGGGCCGGTTTGTAGTAGAGCGTGTTGGTGACATCGACAATGACATCCAGGCCGCGTTGTTCGGCCAGTTTACGAATGACTTCCGTCATCTGACGGCCGGCACGCCCGAGAATATCCTGACGCTCCGCGTTTACATCGCTTTGCAGATCCTCGTTCCTGCGCTGGAGCTGTTTCTGCTTGTCGGCTCCCTGCTGCCGGAGTTGCGCTTCGCGGTCTGGTGTGAGATTTGCCGCCGATAGCTGCTGCTGGATGCTCTGCAGATCGTTCTGAAGCTGCTGAATAGCCTGCTGCCGGGGACGGTACTTCGCTTCGAGCGTAGCCTGCGCTTTTTTGATGTCCTGCGTATCGGCAACGGCTTTCTGGGCGTTTACAATACCCATCTTCACGGGCGCAATCGCCTGCGCTTCGATCGCAAACGGCGCGGCCAATGCCAACAGCACAAAACTCGAGAACTTCAAAAACATTTCGACTTGTCAACTCCCTGGGACGAATTTCCCGCATGAAGCGCGGGACCACTCTACATTATCTGCAATCGGCTCTGTGGATGCGTCCATGGCGGTCGATCTTCAAGGCCCGATCGCGCCAGCGCACTTCGCGTCCAGTGTAGGACGCAAGCCAGACGGCAAACGAGTACAGATCCCATGCCGGGGCAAGGCAGAAAAGACCGGCGAGCATTGGGCTTTGAAGCACAAAGCAGCCACCCAGCAGAGCGGACAGGAGGCGCAGCGCGAGAAGAACAAGAGCGAGGCTTTTCGCTCCGGTGAAAAAAGCCAGCAGAATCCAGATCCCGGCGTGTGTGAGCGGCAGCCCGGCGTATCCGCCTCCTTTCGAAAAACGGATGGTGCGCGCCCAGCGGAGTTGATGCTGCCAGCAGCCGCGCCAGTTCGTATCGCCGAGCGAAGTTTCAACCGTGTATGTAGAAAGCACGGCGCGCCTGCGTTCGCTTGTGATGCGCTTGGCGAGTTGATAATCGTCGGCGAGATAGTCGCCAATCGCTTGAAAGCCCCCGGCGCGGTCGAGATCGTCAGCACGGAACGCGAGCGTGGAGCCCAGACCGAACTCGCGCACGCCGATCAACTGAGCGACTAACGTGCTCGGCATGAAATCGGTAGCAATGCCGACTGCTTCCCAAAGCGCTGGAAGAGTGTAAGCGCGTGGACGATAAAGACAGGTTACGAGACCGACGCTCGGATCGCGCAATGGCGCAACAACGTTCGAGAGATAGTTTCTTTCAACGCGAATGTCGCTGTCGTTTACTACCCAGACCGGATGGCGCGCGTGTTTTGCCAGATTTGCCAGCACGCCTACCTTGCCGTTCGGCAGCGGTGCACAACCAACGAAGAGCCGGATAGGAACGCCTTGAAATTGTTGCTGCAGGCGCTCTACATCCTGAATGGCGGGATCGCTCGCATCCGCCACACCGAAAAGCAGCTCGAAAGCCGGATAGTCCTGTAAGGCTTGCGAGGAAAACGCTTCAAAACTATTGGGATCGAGTCCGCGCAGCGGCTTCAGCACCGAGACAGGCGGCTGGAAACGCTCGTTGCGATTTGGTGTCGGGCGGTAGCGGCGGACGAGATGATTCAGCGCGGCGATAATTGCAAGCGCTTGGTAGAGAAGAGCTGGAAAAAAAACAAGCCAGACGGCGCGCACGACGAGTAAACAGGATGAGCCCGCGCCGCCCTTTCAGCGGGGCGAAGACGTAAGCTTAGATTACCGCGCCAGCAGAACGACTCCACAGAGGACGAGAAGTGCCCCAATGGCACGCCGCATCCCTACTACCTCTTTCAAAACGAATTTTGCCAGGATCGTTTCGAGAACAAACGTGGCGGCCGATGCGGGCACGGCGAAACTTAACGGCGCATGCTGGACGAGCGCCATAAAGGCAAAGAAGGACACGGCCATGCACAGGATGCCGAGCAAGAGCGAGCCGCGGCTGAAGATCATGCGCACGATGCGCCCGAGTCCGCGAGCATCCACGCGCTGTACACCGCTGCGTTTCATTTCGTGACTCTGAACCAGGTCGCCGAGCACGGTGGCAATCACGATAATTGCCAGAAGCACCCACCTCATTTGCGCACCTCGTGATGGTGGCGCGTTTTATGTCCGGTACTTCCTACCAGCACGGTTCCGGCAAAAATAAGCAGTGTTCCAAGCCATTGCGTGCGCGAGATGGGTTCATCGAGGAAAACACGTCCGGCGACAGCAGCCAGGAAATAGCCGACCGCCGTAACGGGTAGAACGAAGCTCAAATCAGCCCAACTTAGCAGGGCCATACGCGTCAGAAGCCACAGAATGAGCAGGGCGATACCGAGCGCGACAAACGGATTCAGCATGTCGCGCAGATAACCCGAAGGGCTGAGCCCAACTTGCACCGCGGCATGTTTCATACCCCAGGCGAGCGAGAGATTGCCGAGGCAGTTCAACAAAGTTACCAGGACTACGAGCAGAAACGTGTGACGGCGACGCGCGCGCCGCGGAGTGTTTACGCGCGGCTTTGCTGGTTGCGCCGTGGTCCGCAGAGCTTCAACAATTTCGTTCTCTTCGAGAACGGCGGGCTCGATCGAGGCGCTCAGAAGATCAGTCCCCCGCACTCACAGCCGCCACCGGCTGTTGCTCTTTCTGCTCTTTTTGCTCGCGCACGAACTGCTTACGTTTGGAGCGCAGCGCGAGATACTCACGCGCTTCTTTGTAAAGCCGCCGCCGCTCATCGCCATGAAAGATCGCCTTGCGGATCAACCGGAAGACAACCTTGGGCCGGAAGTAGTATTCGCCATAGAAGCGCTCGACCCAGTCGACGAGCTCGCCGCGATCGAGGCCGGCATAGTTGTAGTTCGGCAACTGGTGGCCGGACTCGTCCGTCATGGCTTCGTCGATCGTGATCAGGCCGTTGCTCTTGACGTGGTCGTAGAACTCGGTGCCCGGGTAAGGGTGGCCGATCGAGACCTGGATCGTCTCCACGTCGAGCTCCTTGGCAAAGTCGATGCTTTTGCGAATCGTTTCACGCGTCTCGCCCGGAAGTCCGACGATGAAATCGCCGTGGACGACGAGTCCCAGCTTCTTGCAATTGGCTGTGAAGCGGCGTGCCATGTCGATCGTGGCGCCCTTCTTGATGTTCTTGAGAATCTGCTGATCGCCCGATTCGTAGCCGACGATCAGAAGCCGGCAGCCGGCCTCCTTCATGGCTTTGAGCGTGTCGTAATCGGTAGTTACGCGCGAAGTACAGCTCCAGGTGAAGTTCAACTTCTTCAATTTCGCGCAAAGTTCGAGTGTGCGCGCCTTCTGATAGTTGAAGGTGTCATCGTCGAAGAAGATTTCTTTGAGACCCGCAAAGTTTTCGAGTGCGTAGCGGCACTCGTTGACGATATCGTCGGAGGATCGCAACCGCCAGCGATGGCCGGAATGGGTTTGGGGCCAAAGGCAGAAGGTGCACTGGGCCGGGCAGCCGCGGCTTGTATAAAACGAGAGATACGGGTTGAGCAGAAACGGCACGTTGTAGCGCCGGAAATCCAGATCGCGTTTGTAAACTTTGGTGACCCAGGGCAGCGCATCGAGATCTTCGATGGGCGAAGCTTCGCGATTATTCTGGAATCCACCATTTTTGCGAAAAACGACGCCGGGGATTTCTTCGAGCGGCTTGCCTAAGGCATAATCCCGGATTGCATAGTCAAATTCCCGTTTTACGACGAAATCGATTGCCAGCGAAGTGCGCAAGCTTTTCTCCGGCTCTACCGTCACCGGCGGCCCGACAAACGCGACTTTCAGCTTGGGGTTCACGTCTTTCATCATTTCCGCGATTTTGACGTCGACGTGGAACCCGGGAGTCGAAGTGAACAGGACCAACAATTCAAAATCCGAAGCCATCGCAACGGTTTTTTCGATGGAAATTTTGTGCGGCGGAGCGTCAACTACCTTACTATCCGGTATCATGCCCGCCGGATAACAAAGCCAAACGGGGTACCAGTAGGATTCAATTTCGCGGGAGGCCGGCCAACGCGAACTTGCGCCACCGTCGAAGCCCTCGAAGGAGGGCGGATTCAAAAAAAGCGTTCTCATTAGACTCCCTTGGCGTTAACCGTTATTTTACTTTGCCTTAGCTTCGATTCTCAACCCCGTCGCAGGCCACCGGATACCACCGCCCGACGGAAGGGGAGAAATTCACGCTCAGCGGTAGTAGACGCGTCAGCGGGAGGACAAATTTCCGACGCCTGGGCTATTCGCCTCGATTTCAGGATATGGACTTTCCGCGTAATTTGAATAGGTTACGTTCAGCTCGACTCTGCCCACCAGACGGGTGCTGATGATGCTGTTGATGCGCTGCGGGACGGCCTCCCCGTTTTGGATGACGAAGGCGCGCTCAAAATCGACTTTCTTGAAGAAAATACTGGGATTCTTACTGAGCCGGCCTTTTTCGAAAACCGGCAGGTAAGAACTCTGGTCGAGCCACAGCTCGCCTTTAAACAGGCCAATGGCCTTGGTCCGGGGCGTGAGGGCGAAGACGTAAACGCGCTTCCCTTCGTCCGTAATGCGCTCGCCTTTGAATTTAAATTTGTAGTTGGCGGGCGTAACGGCGAACTTGGGGTTCCCTTGATTCTGCTGCTCAGCCTGAAGATAGCGCGCGATCACCTGGTTCTTGACGGTGTTGCTGCCCTGAAAACCGAGCACGCGGTAGCTGGTCCGGCCGAGGCGGCTCATAATGCGTAAAGCATGCAGACGACCATCTTCTTTCAATTTCGGAATCGAGGCGTTAATGTCCACCTCGACCGAGGCTTCGGCCGGCGCGGGATGGTCTCCCGTGGCCTGCAGGTATTTGTCGATGATGGTTTCGGACTCCGCTGGCGAAAGAGGGTTCATCTCGGCGCGCACCGCCGAACCCGATGCGAAACAGAGTACAGACACAAAAAGAGTCGAGATGAGACGTTGATTCAACAAGTTTGTAGTAGAGGCTAACCGGGCGCCTGAAACGCTACCAAGTATTCTAGCCGACCTTCCCTCTGCGCTTCCTTTGATGTATACGAGACGACGCAAGCTTCAGATTGCGTAAATCCTTGGTTGCAAATTTGTGGCCAGAACACACGTAAGCTCTCAAACCATGTGGTTGCTCAAAAGGTTAGTACGATAAGACAACCTCTCCGGTTCCGCTTACATGCGCCGCGATTATCACAACTGGTACAGTCAACGCCTGGAACGCCACATGGAGCTGCTTGCCTTCGGGCATGCGGGAACGCCATTGCTCGTTTTTCCGACTTCCCGCGGGCGCTTTTTCGAATACGAGAACTCCGGGATGATTCAAACGCTGGCGCCAAAGATCGACAGCGGAGCCCTGCGGGTGTTCTGCGTAGACAGCGTGGATGGCGAGAGCTGGTACAACCGCTCCATTCATCCGCACGAGCGCGTTCTCCGGCACATAGCATATGAGAACTATGTGCTGTTCGAAGTTGTGCCCTTGATGAAGGGGGCGAGCGGAGCCGCACAGATTACTACGACGGGCTGCAGCCTGGGCGCGTATCACGCATTTAACTTTGCGATGCGGCATCCCGATGTTGTGAACGCCTGCATCGCGATGAGCGGATCGTTCGACATGAAAGCGTTCATGGACGGCTATTACGACAACGATTTCTATTTCAACAACCCCGTCGACTACCTGCCGAATATGAACGACGCCTGGTTCCTCGACCATTACCGGCAGATGAGGATCGTTCTCGCGGCGGGCGATTGGGACATTTGTCTGGGTGAAAATTTCCGCATCGCAGACGTCCTGGGCCGCAAGGGAATTCCGCACTGGCTGGATGTCTGGACCGGAGGCGAGCTCCACGACTGGCCGCTCTGGCAGCGTATGGCGATAAAATTTTTCTGACCGGGAGGGCCGCGGCGTGCACAAGATCGGGATCATCTACGGCATGGAGAACACGTTTCCTGCCGCGCTGGTAGAACGGATCAACAGCAAGAGGCCGCCGGGCGTAAATGCCGAACACACCCGCATCGGCGGCGTCAAGATGGCGGAGCCGAGCGGTTACCGCGTAATCATCGACCGCATCTCGCACGATATCGAGTTCTATCGCACCTATCTCAAGAATGCAGTGCTCGGTGGAACGATTGTAATCAACAATCCGTTCTGGTGGAGCGCCGACGATAAGTTTTTCAATTATGCGCTCGCGAGTAAGCTCGGCGTAGCGGTGCCGAATACAGTCGTCCTGCCGCATAAAGCACATCCGCCCGGCACGACCGTGCAGTCGATGCGCAACCTGCAGTTCCCGCTGAATTGGGATGACATTTTTGACTATGTTCGGTTCCCCGCTTTTCTGAAGCCGTTCAGCGGCGGCGGCTGGAAGCACGTTTTCAAAGTGCACTCGCCCGAGGAGTTTTTCTCGGCCTACGATCAGACGGGCGCGATGTGCATGACGCTGCAATCGGCGATCGAGTTCGAGGAGTATTTTCGCTGTTACGTGGTAGGGCGCAAGAAAGTTCGCGTGATGAAGTACGATCCGCGGCTGCCGCATCATCTGCGGTATGTAAAAGACGGACGCGCCAGCAGCAGCGCGCTGCAGGAGCGTATCGAGCGCGATTGTCTCACGCTCTGCCGCGCGCTCGGCTATGATTTCAACACGGTCGAGTTTGCGGTCGAGAACGACGTGCCATATGCCATCGATTTCCTGAATCCCGCGCCGGATGCCGACGTTCATTCCGTCGGTGAAGCCAACTTCGAGTGGGTTGTCGAAAACGTTGCGCAACTGGCGATCGATAAGGCGTTGAGCGAAGAAGAGCCGGAGACCGATCTGCACTGGAGCCGGTTTCTGCAGGGCAGAAAGGCGGCAGCTTTCTAGGGCGGCATCATGAAGCCCAGCTTCACTCTCGGGATCGAAGAAGAGTACCAGGTCATCGACCCGGAAACGCGCGACCTGCGCTCGCATATCGACGCCGAGATCATCGCCAAGGGCAAAACGGTTCTCAAAGAAGCGGTAAAGGCCGAGATGCACCAGTCGGTCGTGGAAGTCGGGACCGGCATCTGCAGGAACATCAAGGATGCGGCGCGCGAAGTGAAGTCTTTACGCGCGCACATCGTCGATCTAGCGCACAAGAACGGCCTCCGGCTGGCTGCTGCCGGTACCCATCCGTTCGCGGATTGGCGCAAGCAGGATATCTATCCGGACGAGCGATATCAGATCATCGTGCAGGACCTGAAAATGGTCGCGCGCGCGAATCTGATCTTCGGCCTGCACGTGCACGTCGGCGTCGAAGATCGCGAAACGGCGATTCATCTGATGAACGCCGCGCGCTATTTTCTACCGCACATCATGGCGCTCTCGACGAATTCGCCCTTTTGGCTCGGGATGGATACGGGACTGAAATCGTATCGCTGCAAGGTCTTCGATAAATTTCCGCGCACCAATATTCCGGATCGCTTTTCAAGCTACGGCGAATACGAGCGCTATGTCAATCTGCTGATCAAGACCAACTGCATCGACAACGCGAAGAAGATCTGGTGGGACATTCGCCCGCATCCGCATTTTCCTACGCTCGAGGTGCGGATCTGCGATGTGCCGATGCGAGCGGACGAGACGATCGCGATCGCGGCTCTCATTCAGGCGACCATGATGAAGCTCTGGAAACTGCACGCGAAAAACCAGAGCTTCCGCATCTATCCGCGCGCGCTGCTGATGGAAAACAAGTGGCGCGCGGCGCGCTACGGCATCGATGGCAAGATGATTGACTTCGGAAAAGAAACCGAGGTTCCGGTGCGAGATCTGATCGAGGAATATCTCGAGCTGATCGACGACGTGGTGGACGAGCTCGATTCGCGCGAGGAGATCAACTACATCCGCCGCATCATGGAAGAGGGCGCCGGGGCAGACCGGCAGCTACGCATTTTTCAGGAAACGGGAGATTTGGCGAAAGTTGTGGATTATATCGTTTACGAGACCGAGGCGGGTTTGACGCGCGAGTTTGCGGGAGCGGGCGTCGCGTGAAGAAACGGTTTGACCCGGAGCTCGCGCCTGGGGCACACAATGCCGTATTTGTGTGTCTCAAGGTACAGCCGTCGGAAAAAGTGACGCTCATCACAGACCAGGCGTGCGAAGAAATTGCGGCAAGCCTCGCGGCCGAGTTGGATGCGTGCGGATGCAAGTACCGGACCTTTGTGCTGGAAGATTTGGCCCCGCGGCCGCTCACAGATATGCCGCAGATTGTGCTTGATGATCTCGCCTCGAGTGACGTAAGCATTTTTGCGGTACATGCGCAGGCGAATGAGCTCAAGACGCGCATGCAGATGTGCGAAGTTGTGAACCGGCACAAGATCCGGCACGCGCATATGGTGAATATCGAGAAGAAGATCATGCTGGAAGGCATGCGCGCCGATTTTGCGCAAGTGGATGAGTTGACATTGCGTGTGATGAACATCGTCAAAGATGCGAAATGGATTCGCGCGACGACGCCGGCCGGCACCGATATTCGCGCCGAGCTCACACCCGATTACAAGTGGATCAAGACGAGCGGGATTATCAGCCGCGAGAAGTGGGGCAATCTGCCGGGCGGTGAGACATTCACTTCGCCGCTTGAAGTGAACGGTACGTTTGTGGTGGATGGCGTCGTCGGCGATTATCTTTGCGCGAAATTCGGGGACTTAGGTTCGACGCCGCTCACGCTCAAAGTGGAAAAGAACCGGCTGATCGAAGCGCATAGCGAGAACGGGCAGCTTGCGGGCGAGTTTTGGGAGTACACGCATCGCGACGCGAATAGCGATCGCGTCGGCGAATTTGCAATCGGTACGAACCTTGCTTGTAAGCGGATTGTCGGCAATATTCTGCAGGATGAGAAGATGCCCGGAATTCATATGGCATTCGGCGATCCTTACGGGTCGCATACCGGCGCGCCATGGACATCGACGACACATATCGATGTGGTCGGCCGCGAGTTCGACATCTGGGCAGATGACCGGCAAATCATGAGCGGCGGCCGGTTTTTGGTTTAAACGTGGTACCGGAGATCCGCCGTGAATTCAACCGGCGCTGGCGCCCGGAGCTTTATGCCGATCTGCTGCGACGTATTGACGACGTGGCGGGAACGCATGTCGAGTTTCGCTGCTCGGAAACACCGATATTTCTTCCGGCAAACCTGGTCGACAAAATGGTGCGCCACGGGCGCGAATTGTGCGAGCAACTCCTGGCAAACCCGGAGTACTTGAAGGCTGCGCATGCGGCGATTCCGGCGCAGTTTCGCGCGCCCGGTGAAAGCGTTTCTCCACTATTTGTTCAGGCCGATTTTGGACTGATTGAAACGGGCGAACGAAGGCTTGAGCCGAAACTGGTGGAGATTCAGGGCTTCCCTTCCCTGTATGCGTTTCAGCCCGCGCTGGCGCGCGAATACGAGCAGGTATACAATCTCTGCGAAATCGGCCGGCGCCTGGATACATTTCTCGGCGGGCTGGATCGCGCAAGCTATGCGGCATTGCTCGAACGCGCGATCTTGAACGGTCACGATCCGGAAGAGGTCGTGCTGCTCGAAATCGATCCGTACCGGCAAAAAACGCTGCCGGATTTTCTGCTGACGGAAAAGCTTTTCGGCGTAAAGATTGCCGATATTCGCGAGCTGGAGAAGCGCGGAAGTAAGTTGTATCTAAACAACACGGAGATCAGGCGCATTTACAACCGCGTGATTGTCGATGAGCTTGCGCGTAAGGGCGTCGAGCCCGTGTTTCGGTTTACCGATGACGTGGATGTCGAATGGGCCGGGCATCCGAACTGGTTTTTCGAGCTCAGCAAATTTTCGCTGCCCTGGCTGCGGCATGAGTGCGTGCCGGAGAGCTGGTTTTTGAGCGATCTGCGGGAGTGGCCGGAGAATCTGGAGGATTACGTGTTGAAGCCGCTCTATTCGTTCGCGGGAATCGGCGTGAAGATCGGCCCGACCGCGCAAGAACTGCGCGCGATCCCGCAAGCCGAGCGCGCGAATTACATCTTGCAGAGAAGGATGAATTTCGCCGCAACCATCGAAACGCCGAGCGGGATGACGAAGGCGGAGATTCGCATCATGTACATTCGTGATGGCAACGAGCTGAAGCCGGTGACCACAATCGTACGCACCGGACGCGGAAAAATGATGGGAGTAGACTTCAACAAGAACCTGGACTGGGTGGGCGCCTCGGCCGGATTCACCATCCGGGAGTAACGGAGCGGGCGGCCGGGCAATCACACAGCGGAGAGGAGCGTTCCTATGGCCGTCGATGCGCGCGCGGGAAAGCCGGCGGATCCCGCGCAACTTGTGAATATTCCGCGCCTGATTGCGAGTTACTACACGATCAAACCCGATCCGGCGGAAAGCACGCAGCGGGTGGCGTTCGGCACGTCGGGCCATCGCGGGTCGTCATTTCATGGGAGCTTCAACGAGAACCACATTCTCGCGATTGCGCAGGCGATTTGCGAGTACCGCAAGCAGCAGGGCACAACCGGGCCGCTCTATCTTGCGCTGGATACGCACGCCTTGTCCGAACCGGCGTTCTTAAGCGCTCTTGAAGTCCTGGCGGCAAATGGGATTGAAGTGTGCATCGATGCGGCGGGCGGTTACACGCCGACGCCTGCGCTCTCTTATGCGATCTTGAGCTACAACCATGGCAGGCGCGAGAACGTAGCCGATGGAATTGTGATCACGCCGTCGCATAATCCTCCCGAGGATGGCGGCTTCAAATACAATCCGCCATCGGGTGGTCCGGCGGATACGAGTGCGACGAAATGGATCGAAAATTACGCGAACGAACAGCTTGAGAAAAAGCTCGCGGGCGTGCGGCGTATTCCTGTGGAACGCGCGCTACGTGCTCCCACGACTTCGCGCTTCGATTACGTCTCGCACTATGTCAACGGACTCGCTTCGGTCATCGATTTTGATGTGATTCGCCACTCGGGATTGAATCTCGGCGTCGATCCGCTGGGCGGCGCGGGTGTCGCTTACTGGCCCCGCATCGGCGAGCATTACAAGCTGAAGCTCGTGGTCGTGAACAACGACATCGATCCGACGTTCCGCTTCATGAGCGTCGATTGGGACGGCAAGATTCGTATGGATTGCTCGTCACCGTACGCCATGGCGGGCTTGATCGCGATGAAAGACCGGTTCGATCTCGCCTTCGCCTGCGATACCGATCATGACCGGCACGGCATTGTGACGCGTAGCGCGGGATTGCTCAATCCGAATCACTATTTAGCAGTTGCCATCGACTATTTGTTTCGCAACCGGCCGCACTGGCAAAAGGACGCAGGCGTCGGAAAAACGCTGGTGAGCAGCAGCATGATCGACCGCGTAGCGGCGGATCTCGGACGCAGGCTGTACGAAGTGCCGGTGGGTTTCAAGTGGTTTGTCGATGGATTGCTGAACGGCTCGATCGGGTTTGGCGGCGAAGAAAGCGCGGGCGCTTCGTTCTTGAAGCGTGATGGCGGCGCCTGGAGCACCGACAAAGATGGCCTGATTCTCGGGCTGCTGTCGGCGGAGATTACGGCGAAACTCGGTAAAGATCCCGGCGAGCGGTATCGCGAACTGACCGAGAAGTTCGGGGCGCCGGTTTACGAGCGCATCGACGCGCCCGCTACACCGGAAGAGAAAGCGATTCTCGCGAAGCTGTCGCCCGAGCAGGTTGCCGCCAAAGAACTGGCCGGCGAAAAGATCGAAGCGATGCTCACGAAAGCGCCGGCAAACGGAGCGGCGATCGGCGGCCTGAAGGTCGTGACGAAGAACGGCTGGTTTGCCGCGCGGCCTTCGGGCACCGAGAACGTCTATAAGATTTACGCCGAAAGCTTCTTGGGCAGCGAGCATCTGAAGCGTATCCAGAAGGAAGCGCGCGAGCTGATTGCGAAGACGTTTGAAGCAACCGGCGCCGTCCGCGCCTGAAAGTTACGCTGATAAACTGCCAATTTGAAGGATCGCAGTATCAGCCGCCGCAGCATCCTGCTCGGCACACTCGCTCTGCCCACGGTTCGCGCCTTCGGGCAGGGCGTTTCGACGCGTGCCGTGAAAGCTCAACCACGCGGAAAGCCCTCGGGACTGCCGTTCAATGCCTGTTTTAACGACGTCGCAGAGCAGGCCGGTCTTCATGCACCGCTTATTTACGGCCCCGGAGACCACAAAACGTACATCGTCGAGACGACGGGCTGCGGCTGTGCCTTTATCGACTACGACAACGACGGCTGGCTGGATATCTTCACCTTGAGCGGCACGCGCATGGAGGGCGCACCGCCCGGCGCAACGAACCGGTTGTATAAGAACAATCGCGACGGCACGTTTACCGATGTCACCGAAAAAGCCGGGCTCATAAAGACCGGTTGGGCGTCGGCGGTTGCGGTCGGTGACTACAACAACGACGGATTCGACGATCTGATCGTCACCTACTACGGCCAGAACGTGCTTTACCGGAATAACGGCGACGGCACGTTCACCGATATTACCGAAAAGGCCGGCCTGCTCCATGACGGAACACTGTGGGGTTCAGGCTGCAGCTTTATCGATTACGATCGCGACGGGAAACTGGATCTCGTCATCGCGAATTATCTGCAGTTCGATCCGAACAAAGTTCCCAAGCCGGGCGAGAGCTCGTTCTGCAACTGGAAGGGCATTCCGGTAAATTGCGGACCGCGCGGATTACCGCCCGGCAGCGTGATGCTCTATCACAACAACGGCGATGGCACGTTCACCGACATCAGTGTGAAATCGGGTGTTGCGAAGGCCACGGGCAGCTACTGCATGACCACCGTCGGCGCCGATTTCGATAATGACGGCTGGCCGGATATCTACATCGCCTGCGATTCGACGCCGAGTTTTCTGCTGAAGAATAATCATGACGGCACATTCACCGATATCGGCCTGGAATCGGGCGTGGCGCTGAACGAAGACGGAATGGAACAGGCCGGGATGGGTCTCGGTATCGGCGACTTTAATTTGGACGGCAGTCTCGATATTTTGAAGACGCACTTTGCCGACGACACGGCCGTACTCTACCGCAACGATGGCAAAGGCAATTTCGAAGACGTGACAAATGCCGCGGGATTGGGAGTCGAGACACGTTTCATCAGTTGGGGGGCCGGAATGTTCGATCTGGATAACGACGGACATCCCGATTTGTTCTGGGTAACCGGCAGTGTCTACCCCGAAATCGAGAAATCGCTGCCGAATTATCCGTTCAAGAGCCCGCGAATCGTCTTTCGCAATCTGCGCAACGGCAAGTTCGAAGAACTGCTCGATCAGGCAGGGCCGGGTGTCGCGACGCCGCACGCAAGCCGCGGCTGCGCCTTCGGCGATTTCGATAACGACGGCGATATCGATGTGCTGATTATGAACCTGAACGAGCCGCCGTCGCTGCTGCGGAATGACATGAAAGGTGACAATCGCTGGCTCAAGGTCAAGCTGATCGGCACGAAATCGAACCGCAGCGCGATCGGGGCGCGTGTCACGGCGCGTTACGGCGGCAAAGTGCAGGCGCAGGAAGTGTTGAGCCAGGCGAGCTATTACTCGGTGAACGATTTGCGGCTGCATTTCGGATTAGGCGCAATCGATAAAGCCGACCTCGAAATCCGTTGGCCAAACGGCGCGATAGAAAAAGTTGCGGGCGTCGCCGCCAATCACCTGGTCACGATTCGCGAGGGCGGCGGCGTGATCAAAACCGAAGCGTTTTCCAAGAAGACCTGAACCGCGATTGCTGTGAAACAATAAGGAGGCCGGTTTGGCCGGCTGATATGCGGATTCGGATCCTTGCCGTCGCGCTCAGCACAACAACGGCTTACGCGTTCTCCCCGCAGAATCTTCCGGTGGATCGAAAGATCATGCAGCCGTATGAGGCGCATGCCATGTCGGTTACGGGCCAGGTATCGCGCGTCCGGGACGAGCAACCCTGGGCCGTCAGCACGGGCGAGCAGATTCCGGTCCGGCAGATCATTTCAACCGGCAGCGACGGCATGGCACATTTCACGGTTGCAGGCGGCGCATACTTCGATATCTTCAACAACTCGCGCCTGGTGTTCCGGCAAAACACGGCCAGCGTGGGCGATCTGCTTGACCTGCTGGCGGGCCGCGTCAAAGTTCATCTCGAGCCCTCCATTACGCAACCGCAGCAGCGTATCTTTACACCGGCGGCGATCATCATCGCCGATCATGCGGCGACGATCGCGCTCGCTCTGGATGAAGATAATATGCTGCGTATCGATGTGCTCGAAGGCGACATTCGCGTACAGCACACAAAACTTCCAAACAGCGATCCGACCGTTGTTCGCGCGATCGATGCCATTCTGGTGCGCCCCGATGAGCCGATTTCGCGGCGTGTCGATCGTGGTTCTCTCTATCGCTACACCATTAAGCCTTTTAAAGATCTCTGGCTGGCGGTGACGCCGGGACATTCGGGCTCGCATAATGGAGATGTGATCGAAGGCGAGAAGGTGTTTGCCCAAATCCTGCCTTCGCAGTTTTCTCCGCATGCTCGTAAAGCAACTTTTTAGTGGGATTGCGTTTGCGCTCGCGGCATCGCAGTGCACCGCTCAGCAGCCCGCGGGCTTGGAAAGTCCCTGGGATGTCCGCACCGTTCTGGCGAACCTCACAAAGGACACAACAGATCTGAAACCCGTGCTCGACAACTTGACGCCGCAGCAATGGTACGAAAAGAAGGGCGCTCCAAGCACCTACATTCTGCAGTTGCAGACGGCACAGCAGCAGCTTCGCGATGTTGTGGTGACGAACAACGCCCTCGCGCAACAAACCGAGAGTCTGCCGCTTGCGCTAGATGATTATTTTCGCCTGGAGGCTCTTGACGTAAGTATCCGCTCGCTGGAGCAAGGCGCGCGGAAATATGCAGACCGGTCGACAGCCGATCATCTCAGCCGGTTAATCGCCCGAAATTTCACAAATCGCGAAAGATTCCGCGATTACATTCGCGATCTCGCCCTCAGCGCGGAACAGAACTTCAAGATCGCGGACCGCGAAGCCCAGCGTTGCCGCGGTATGATCAGCAGGGAACCTGCCGCTTCAACCAGGAAGCTTCGAAAGTAAAGCGGGTTCGGACCGAATGGAAGTTATCACCTTCACTTGTTCGATTTGCAGCGATGCCTCGCGCGATATCTGCGTCTATTGCACGAAGGACGCCTGCGCCAACCACCTATGCGACCGCTGCCATCGCTGCAGCGATTGTTGCAATTGCGAAATGCCCGTCTTTACTCAGCCGAATGGTCATAAAGCGGTAGCAATGGAACCAGCACCATTGGAGAACGACTCCATTCCCCGCGCCGAGTAAGCGGCTGCATCAGCCGGCACGCTTCCGATTCGGATGCAGCGCCTGGCGCAGCACTTCCTCGCGATTGCCACCCACCCAGGCAGTTTTGATCTCGGTTTCATCCAGTCCCGCCAGGCGCCCGGCCAGAATAAACGATGGCAGGGCGTAATTCAGTTGACGCCACCGCGCCATTTCGATGACCGACGGCAATGCGCGCTCGCGGAGCAGGGCCAATGTACCGGCCTCGCGGCTTTCCGTCAGATTCACCAGCACCGCGGTCGCGTCCCGGCGATCGGACCAGACAACAGAGTTCATCAGCTCGATAAACCAGGTAGGCTCGATCCGCACCTGCTGCTCGGGGTGAAGCTTCGCGCCTACCAGGACCGCTCTTATTGCGCGGATCGCATTTTCCCGCACCGCCTCATCGGTATCGCGCAACGCGTATTGCAGACCGTCGGCCATGGTTTTGATTGCATGAGGATTACGTGGTGCGTATTGCAGCAGATAAGTAGCTGCGGCGCGCTGTTCGGGGTCGGCCGCTTCGCGGGCGACACGGTCGATGGTCGGCAAATCCGCCGCAACTGCGGGAAGAAACGACTGCTGCAGACTGCGCGAAGCCGGATCAGCCATGAGAGAGTAGCCGGCCGTCAGATCCTCGTCGTTGTTGCGGCCGCGGATACTACCAGCCACCTCGTCGAGCAGATTGCGATAGGCGCTATATAAGCTTGCCGGAAGAGAAATATCGCTGGTAGCGGCATCATGGTACTCCATAACCGGCGAATCACGTTCCGCCACGCCAACGTAGAGAACGAGGTTCGGCCCCTCGCAGCAAGCCGCTTCCACGCGCGAAGCCAGGACGCCCGAGACTTTGTCTATCCGTTCTTCCGCATCCTCGCGCGAGGGGAGAAAATCACCCGGTTTTGCGCCGAGCGCTGTGCGTATCTTCTGCGGTGAAACTTTGCGGGCGCCATACACTTCGACGTATCCGATACGCGGAGTAAGATCGTCCGATGCTGCTGCCGGGAGACAGAGCGCGAGTATGCCTAACAGCGGAAAAAAGCGGAAAACAGCCACGATCCTAGTATCGGACGTGGCCAGGAAAAATAGGCTTATGCCTGTTTCTCGGCCAGATCGCCGACAACCGGCAGCTTGACTTTCTTGTTGTTATACGCGCTGTACATCATGTAGAGCCAGAGCACGACGACGCACAGGCCGAAGAGCGGATAAAGCGCGAACCCGAGACCGTGCGTGAGGATCGCCAGCGCTCCGAAGACGACGAAAAGCAAAATCCACAGAACGAATATCGCGATATGCGCAAAAATCGACTGGAACGCATGGAAGCGGATCGTCTTGTTCTGGTTGTATGGAGCAATCACCAGGAAGATAATCCCGGTGATCAATCCGAACAGGTAGCAAAGCGCGCTCGCCACATTCGTTTCAAGTCCCTGTGCAGGGGCCGCAGCCGGCGGAACGTACCCTCCGGTTCCGGCATTCGGATTCGGGGCAGCGCCTCCCAGGGCCGCTCCGCAGTTGGGACAAAACGCCCCGCTAGCTTGTGTTCCGCAATTCGCGCAAAACGCCATTACGCCTCCTCCAGCTTTCCCTACTTTCCAGTGCAATTCAACGGCCGCTGCCCGGCAACATCGTTCGGCGGCAGAAAGTACAGAGCTTCCTAAGAGTGTATTGCAAAGGAAACGAGATTACTAGGCAGTAACAGGACGCCGCATAGCAGGTCGCAGTACCAGGCTCACGAGCAGCATCAGCACCGAAAAGACCGGAATCAACATCAACGCGCGTTGGTAACGGCCGCCCTCGGCAAGTGCCCCGATAATCGGCGAACTGACGGCGAGCCCGATCCAGCCGAACGTGATCACAATGCTCATGGCCGTTGCGGTGCCGCGCGGAAACGCATCCTGCGCCATCGCGAGCGTCGTCGGGAAGACCGGCGCCATGCTCAAACCGGCGCAAAAGACGGCCGCGGTAATCGCCGCGTTGGAGCTCAAATGCAGCATCAGATAGGTGGTGATCGCCATCAGCACGGAAGCCGTCAGCGTGACCATCAGCGCCGGAACCTTAATTAATACGCGGGATACAACGACGCGTCCGAGCAGAATGCCGAACGCGAAACCGTAGCTGACGACATGGCCGGCTGAGCTGGCATCGAAATGAACCGTCTCCACCAGGTACGTCTTCAGCCAATTCCAGACACCCACTTCGCACGCCACATACAGGAAGAGGAAGAATGAGAGCAGCATGAGCTGCGGTTTGCCGAGCAACGCCGGCACTTCGCTCAACTGAAAACTCGCTTTCCCGGAAGGCGCGGGCATCCTGGTTGCAAGACTCACCAGAAAAGCGACGACCGTGAGCGCGGCAATGAAATAGCAGACCATCGCCGGATTGATTTTTTCGCTTGCAATGAAGGTCGTGATAATACTGCCGAGTCCAAAAAAGAGGTTCAGAAAATTGAGCACGGAACCGCGGCGCGCCGGGTCCACTGCGCCCGCCAGCGCGTTCGAGCCTGTCACCACAATTCCGCCGCCGATCCCAAGTACAAAATAAACAGCGAGCAGCCCGCCGAATCCACCTGCATTGGGAGCCGCGGCAAGCGACGCGACAATCAGCGCCAGGCCCGTAAGGATCGCGAGCTTACTGCCCTTGATGTCGATAAACGGACCCGCCGAAAGTGACGCCACCACAAGACCCAGCGCGTAGAGTAGCGCGAGCGAGCCGTTTTGCCCCGCCGTCAAACCATAGCTCGGGAGCAGCGCGCCGAGAATAGGCGCAATCAGGCCATAGGTAAAGATGACAAGGATGGCGGAAAGGATGAGCACCGAAAAATGGTATCAGACCATTGCGGCCGAGACCGTAATTTCGGTGAGGATTCCGGCAGCGCTCTCGCAGTCGGCGCGCGACACATCCTGATGTGTTACCAGCCGCATTCGTTTCTCATCGATTCCGTTGGCCAGCACGCCGCGCTCTTTCAGGTTTGCGCTGAATTCATTCGTGCTGATGCCGAGCGCCGAAATGTCGAAGATGACAATATTGGTCTTGACCGCGGCAACATCGATCTGAATGCCCGGAAGGCGCGCGATCGCTTCGGCCAGGAGGCGCGCATTTTCGTGATCGGCTGCCAGCTTTGCTGGAGACTCTTCGAGTGCAACGAGTCCGGCCGCAGCAAGCACGCCCGCCTGCCGCATCCCTCCGCCAAGACGTTTGCGATAGAGCCGTGCCTGATCGATTGCTTGTTCCGTTCCGACAACCAGCGATCCAACCGGGGCGCCTAAGCCTTTCGAGAGGCAAAACATCACAGAATCGACATCGCGCGCAATTCGCGATACCGGTACACCGCTTGCGACCGAGGCATTGAAGACGCGTGCCCCATCCATATGCACTTTCAATCGGCGCGTGTGCGCTTCCCCGCAGATTTCATCGAGTACAGACAGCGGATAAACCGTGCCGCCGGCCATGTTGTGCGAGTTCTCGAGAGAGATTAGCGTGGTCGGCGCATTATGCGGCCCGAACTTGCGCAATGCAGGCGCAATTCGATCCCAGCTCAGAATGCCGTCGGGTGTTTCCACCGCACGCACCAGGCATCCCGAAAACCAGGCCAGCATGGAAAGCTCCCAATCAAGGATATGTGAATGCGCATCGCACAAAACCTCTTCACCGTGTCGCGTGTGCAGCTTGATCGCGATGGTGTTGCCCATCGTGCCTGTCGGAACGAACAGCGCCGCTTCTTTACCGAACAACGCCGCCGCCTGCTCCTCCAGCCGATTGACGGTTGGGTCTTCCCGATACACATCGTCGCCGACCTCGGCCTCTGCCATGGCCTGACGCATGCGAGCGCTCGGGCGCGTGACGGTATCGCTTCTAAGGTCGATCATGCGACGAACTCCTCGAAAATTTCGTTGGAAAGGAGCACGCCGCGCCTCGATAAGCGCAGGCGGTCGCCGTCGCGTTCGAGCAATCCCGTAGCCGTCCATTTTTCGATTGGTTTTGCGAAGCGAAGCCACTCCGACGGAGTCGGTTCAATGCCGCGCATGAGGCGCAATCCGACAAAGAAATGTTCCTCGGCTCGATCGGTCGATCTCTTCTCCTGCGGAGTACTTCTCAGATATTCCGTCAGCGAATCCGGGTTGCTCCAGCGCTTGCCGCCATCGTAGGAATGTGCATCGAGTCCAAAGCCGATATACGGTTCGAGCAGCCAATATTTCAAATTGTGGCGAGACTCGAATTCGGGCTGGGCGAAGTTCGAAATTTCATAACGCTCATAATCCGCCGTAGCGAGCCGCTCGACGGCGCGCTCATAGAATCCGGCTGAGGCATCGTCAGACGGCATCCGTGCCGCGCCATATCGCACGCCACCCGCCAGAAGTTCGCGCCCGAGCCGGCTGTCCTCATCGGCTTCAAAAAGGTAAACCGAAATGTGGGGCGGTCTCAGGCGCTCGATCCAATCGAGCGAAACTTCCCAACTCGCCTCCGTCTGCTCCGGTAAACCCGCGATCAGGTCCAGATTAATATTTGCGATCCCGCCAGCGCGCAACAGCGCTACATCTTCGCGAACATTTTCCGCCGTGTGCTGCCGTCCGGTCATCCGCAGTTCTCCCGGGACAAACGACTGCACGCCCAGGCTCACGCGATTCACTCCGCAACGGCGCCACACCTCCACCGATTCCCGGCTCAGTGTACCCGGCGCGCATTCGAGCGTCACTTCGCTCAAACTCTTGCCGGGAATCGCGTCCATAATGTCTGCCAGCAGCGAAGCCGGCATCAGGCTCGGCGTCCCGCCGCCGAAATAGACGGTTTCGGGCAGCCAAACCCATCGGTGGGAACGTATTTCTTCGAGCAATGCCGCATGATACTGCTCGCGTACACCTTCGCTCGCCACATCGGATGCAAAGTTACAAAAGCTGCACTTCTGCCGGCAAAACGGGTAAGAAATATAAACGCCCGCCATCTTTTTTCTTTATTCTCTCCTGCGCGTGCAAACTTTGGTAACTTTGGCGTGTAGACGATCATCTCGTAAATGCTACTTCTATGGAGCCGTCGTGTATTCGCCAAGACCTCATCCCCGGCACAAGTAAGCTTTTTACAGACTTCCTCTATCAGTTTGATGAAGTTAGCGGCTACTACACGCACCCGTACTCGGATCCGGAAAGCTTCCGGACCGCCGCCGCCGAGATCAGGTATCCGCAATCCCGCCGCGCACAACTGATCTCCGCGTTACGGGAGCAGAATGGCAATTCGGCCGCCCTGGATGAGCTGGCAAAGCCCGGAACCGTCGCGGTTGTTACCGGGCAGCAGGTGGGTCTGCTCTCCGGGCCCTCGTACACAATCTTCAAAGCGCTGACTGCCGTTCGGCTCGCGCGCGCATTGAACGAATCCGGTGTCCGCGCGGTTCCGGTCTTCTGGCTTGCTTCGGAGGACCACGATCTGGCGGAAGTCGATCACGCCTGGATCTTCAACCAGAATGCCCGGTCCAGCCACATTTCCGTCGCGAACGCCGTAACCAACGGCGGACCGGTCGGCCATGTCGTCATCCCCGAGTTGCCCTGGGCGGAAATTGCGGCCGGACTCGGCGATTTGCCGTTCGCAGGTGAAGTGCTCGAGCGCCTCAAAGCAGCTTATTGTTCGAACACCACGTTCACCTGCGGCTTCAAAGCGCTACTGCAGGGCGTCCTGCAGGATTTCGGGCTGCTCTTCCTCGACCCGCTTGCGCCCGCAGTGCGCGAAATTTCGCGCCCTTTTCTGGCCGAAGCTGCCGCTCGAGTTCCCGAGCTGCTGCAAGGACTGAAAAAGCGGGATAGCGAACTGGCTGCGCGCGGTTATCATTCGCAAGTGCATCTGGACGATGCATCCTCTTTGCTGTTTCTGCTGAACGATAACAAGCGAAACGCCCTTCGCTGGAAAGATGGCCGCTTCAGCGCGCGTGATAGGGAATTCTCGGCTCGCGATCTCGAAGCCGCTGCCGATCGTCTTTCGCCGAACGCGCTGCTGCGGCCCGTGATGCAGGATTATCTGCTGCCGACTGTCTCTTATATCGGAGGGCCCTCCGAAATCGCCTACATGGCGCAGGCGCAGGTGATCTACCAAAAGCTTCTCGGCCGTATGCCGGTGATGTTCCCGCGCAACAGCTTCACGCTGCTCGACAGCCGCGCCGAAAAGCTCACCAGGCGATTTGGCATCTCCGCCACAGACCTTTTCACTCATCCGGATAAGCTACGCAGCAAAATCGCCTCGCAGCTTGTTCCCGCGGGACTCGCCGGCGAATTCAGCGTGCTCGAATCGTCCCTCGCGAAATCGCTTGAAAGCCTCGAGCGCAATCTGCATAGCTTCGATCCGACGCTCGAAGCCGCAGCCAAGAAGAGCGGCTCCAAAATGCTGTATCAATTGCAGCGCCTGGCCGATAAGACCGCACGCGAAACGCTGCGGCGCGATGAGCGCAGTGTCTGGGCGGCAAACTATCTGATCGATCTGGTTTATCCGCAGCGGCATCTGCAGGAACGTTTTTACTCCATCGTTCCTTTCCTTGCGAAATATGGATTGGATTTGCCGCGACGCCTGTTCGAAATGACGCAGCTTGGCTGTCCCGACCATATGCTCCGCACAATCTGATCTCTGCGGCGTTATCCTTCGAATTGAAGTTCGCCGCGCTCTGCTTTCTGATTTGCTCGATCAGCTTTTCCGCACAGAACGGTTACGTTGGGCGCGCAGTCTGTGCGGGTTGTCATAAGAGCATCGCCGCCACACAATCACAAACGGCGATGGCGCTCACCTGGCAGGGAACTTCGCCGCCCGAACTGCCTTCACGAACGGCCGAGACGCACGCCGAAGGTCCGGATCCTGCTATTCAATATGCCCTGGAGAAAGCGGGCGCGAGTATCCGTTTCAAAACACAACTAGCGGGGCAGCCTTCGGTGGAGCTTCCCGTTGAAATCGTGATGGGCGGGCGCCGTCACGGCCTCAGTTTTCTCGCCCGCATCCAAGAACTGAATGGCTCTCCACTCGAGCGCGCGCCGTTGCTCGAAACGCGCTATCTGCATTACACGCCGGAAAACCGGCTGGAGCTTTCGCCTGGTTTCCCGCATGACAAACCCACGTCGTACGAAACCGCGCTCGGCCGTGTTCTGACACCGCGCTTTGAAGAAAAATGTCTCGCCTGCCATGGCGGGCCGCGCTCGCACGGCACGCACACCGAAACAGGTGTCACCTGCGAAAGCTGTCATGGTCCTGGGCAGGCGCATCTGGCGGCGCTGGCTCATCAATCCGCCGACAAACAGATTCTCAATCCGCGCAAGCTGCCGGCGGCCGAACAAATGAAGCCCTGCGCGGAGTGCCATGCCGGGTTCAGCAAGGTTCA
>DATBGM010000138.1:0-12374 GCA_036557945.1 Bryobacteraceae bacterium
GGTCTTTATTCCTCTTCCGACGGCGGAGTCAAGTGGTACGCGAACCAGAGCGGCATCCCGGCTTCTACCGTTACCTCCGTACTATTCGGTACTCAGCCGGGTGCGGCCTACGCCGTCGAATACGGCCGGCTCTTCGCCACAACCGACGATGGAGCGACCTGGAAAGAGGTCCCGAGCGCGCTGCCGGTACCCCGAATCCGCCAGCTTTGGCTTCCTGACGTGGCGAGCGGGCGCCTGTACGGAATTACGAGTAACCTCGGAATTCTCTTTCGCGAGACGGGTGTAATCCGCTAAGATCAATAACTGGTGGTATTTACATCTCTCTACCAGGGGGAAGGGATGCAGGCGGAGTGCAAGAGGCGGTTTACAGTACTAGACGTTCTCGTCTTTGCATGCTTTGCTCTGACCGCACCGCTGACGCTGGGCGCACAACAGACGCCCGCTCCGGCCGCTGCGCAGAAAGCGGCCAATCCGGCCTCCGCTACTGAGGAGTTACCAGGCATCTTCGAGGTGGACGCCTTCGGCGGAGTCAGCCTGTTCGGTGAAGTCGACAAAGGGTTGCGCGAAAAGCTGGTAAACGGCGGAACAGCCGGTGGCCGCTTCGCCTGGAATCCGACACGCCACCTCGGACTCGAGTTTTCTTATAACTTCATGGTCAATAATGTGCGGCTGGTGACGCCTGTCGCGCCCGGATTGCCGAGTTACGACTTCGGAAACCAGATCCACTATCCCGCGCTGAACCTCGTTTACAACCTGAAGCCGCGCGGTTCCCGCTTTCAGCCGTACCTGACTGTCGGCGGCGGGGCCGCCCAATTTACGCCGACTGAGAAGGCCAAGCGCATTGCGCGTGACCCTGCCGTCGATGCCGTGTTCCACTCAGCGAATCTGAACGACAACCTGCAAGTGGCTTTAAACTACGGCGGCGGCGTGAAATTTCATCTGAGCGAGCATGTCGGCCTGCGTTTTGACGCGCGCGGCTTCTGGTCGCGCAACCCGACTTTCGGGTTGCCGAACTATCCCACCGGCGGCATCTATATTCCGGGCAAAAACTATCTGAACGGAGTGCAGGCAACACTCGGTCTGGTTGTGTTCTTGAAGAAGCCGTACACTCCGCCGCCGCCGCCTCCACCAGCGCCGCCAGCCCCGTTGAGTGCGGGTGAGATCACCGGACCCGGCGGAACGCTGTGCCAAGGCAAGGCGATTACGCTCCATTCGAGCGCCAACGATCCGAGCGGCCATGCGCTCCACTATTCCTGGAAGCTGAATGGCGCGCCGCAATCGGGCGACTCGCCGGACTTCTCCTTCACGCCCAACAACGCCGGCGAATTCCGCGTCGAAGTAACCGTAACCGACGCGACCAATCCTTCGCGCACCGTAACCGCAGGACCGGTCACGTTGACCGTGCAGGAGTACGTTAAACCGCAGATCACGAGCGTTGCTGCCAGTCCAACCAGTCTGAGCTGCGCCGCCGATACCGGCGGCACGCACACAGCAACGCTTACCGGCCAGGCTACCGGTTCGGCCTGCGGCGGCAACTTGACTTATAAATGGACGGTGAGCGAAGGCAGCGTCACGAACGATACCAGCGCCAACGCGACATTCGACTCGTCTTCATTGAATTTTGAGAGCGGCGGGCAGGGTCAGACCAAGACCGTAACCGCCACCTTGACCGTTACCGACGAGACCGGCCAGACCACTTCCGGAACGGCAACCATAACCGTCAACTGCCCGCCGCAGTTCAAGCGCCTGGCCGATATCGTGTTTTCGAAGAATAATGCGCGGGTGAATAATTGCGGCAAGCGCATCCTTATCGACCAGGCGGCGGCCCAGGCCGGCGGCACATATGACGTCGTGCTGGTGGGGCACCGGGCGGCGGATGAGGCCGAAACGACTGCGGCTCGCTCAGGCAGACGAGGCGCTGCCGCGCGCCGCGCTCTCGACGAACAGCGCGTTCTGAATGCTGCCGCCGTGTTGACCGCCGGTCAGGGAACCTGCGGCACGCTCGATCCCGCGCAGGTGAAGGTGGATTGGGTCGGAACCGATTCAACTTCCACGCCCGATCCGGGTATCTGTGGAACGTCGAACCTGCCGTCGGCCACCAAGGAGCGGCGTGGCTCGCGGGTATCGGAGGCCGACCGCGACCGCCGTGTGGAAGTCTATCTCGTGCCGAGAAACAGTCAGGCGATGCCGCCTGCGGTGAAAAACGTAAAACCGCTGCCGGAGTCGGATGTCAAATCTCTTGGATGTCCGCGATGAGGGCATTTGGAGAAGGGGTACTTTTGTCCGAAGGGAAGGGCTGGTATGATGGCCTTTTTCAACAGGATTAATTCTTATTAACGGATGGAAACAGTCTTACTGGTTCTTAAACCTAGTAAACTGGATCTATTCTGGTGGGTTAACAATTGTTCGTTTTTCTGGGAGGAGCAGGATGAAATCTCGGCTCAGCTTTAAGCCGATCGGTTCTGGTATCTTGTGCGTCTCGCTTTGCCTCGGTGCATTGGCGTACGCGCAGGACGCAAGTCAGAACACTACGAATCAGAGCACTACCAATGCGCCCAAAGCTGCGAGTACCGCAGCTTCCGGGCAGGATCAATATCCGGATTTAATTGAAATCGACCCGTTCGGCGGTGTAAGCACGTGGGGCCAGGTTCAGCGCGGGCTGACCACCAAGCTGGTCAATGGAGGCGTAGGCGGTTTGCGCCTCGCTTACAACCCGAGCGCCTATCTCGGGATCGAACTGTGGGGTGCCTTTGATCAGGCCAACGTGAATTTCAAGCAGTCGAGCGGATTCTACCCGACTCTGGAGGGAACCCCCAGCACCAATCCACTGCCGACCTACAGCTTCGGGGCCCGCAATTATTTCTTCGGCCTGAACCCGATTCTGAACCTGAAGCCGCGCGGCTCAAAATTCCAGCCGTATTTGACGGTGGGCGTAAACGGGATTCAATTTACGCCAACCGATGAGGCAAAGTCGATCGCCCGCACGGCCATCAACGATGCCTTGTACCATGCCGCTAACCTGAACGACAACCTGCAGGTCGGGTTGAACTACGGCGGCGGCGTGAAATGGCACTTTACGGATCACTTCGGCATGCGCGTTGACGCGCGCGGCTTCTGGTCGCGCAATCCGACCTACGGCCTGCCGAACTATCCGAATGGCGGGGTTTACATTCCGGCACACGACAAGATCAACGGCTTCATGGGGACGGTCGGTTTAGTCTGGTACGCGGGCACGACCAAGTGTCCGGAGATGCCGCCTGCTCCACCGCCGCCCGCTCCGCTGCCTACGCCGACGATCTCGGGGGTGGAAGGCACAATTTGCCCGGGCAAACCGGTTACTCTGCATGCCACGCTTTCGGGCGCGCCGGCTGATCACAAGCTGAAGTACGCCTGGACCGTGAACGGCGAAGCGCAGGGTTCGGACAGCCCCGATCTGACGTTGACGCCGAACAACACCGGCACCTTCAACATCCAGGTGACAGTGACGGATACCACGCCGCCGCCGCCGCCGCTGGAACGGCCGAAGAAGTTCCCGGTTCGTTGCTGGGTGCAACCGCCCGCCCCGCAGCCTGTTGCTCCTGTGACGGGTACGGCGAGTGTGACAGTAAGCGCAGCCGCTCCGACGATTTCGAGCGTCACTGCTGATACCCCGACACTCGATTGCGCGGCAGTCGCGAATGGCAAACACACGACCGGCCTGACGGTCGCGGCGACAGCCTCGGCTTGCGGCGGCAACCTGACCTATAAGTGGACGGTCAGCGAAGGCAGCGTCACCAACGACAGCAGCCAGAACGCAACCTTCGATGCTTCGAGTCTGAACTTCGAGGGCGGCGCGCAAGGCCAGAGCAAGACGGTAACGGCAACTGTAACCGTGACCGACGAGCGCGGCCAGACCGCTTCACAATCGACCACCATCACGGTGAATTGCCCGCCGCAGTTCGTCCGGCTCGATGACGTGATCTTCGCCAAGAACAACGCCCGCGTGAACAACTGCGGCAAGCGTGTTCTGATCGACGACGCGGCTTCGAGAATGGCGAGCGGCGACTACGACCTCGTCCTGGTCGGCCACCGCGATACCGACGAGCGTGAGAACGCTGCGCCGGCACGCGGACGGCGCGGACGAAATGCCACGCCAACCGCTCTCGATGAGCAGCGTGTGCTGAACGCGGCCGCTGTTCTGAGCGGCGGCACCGGTACCTGCGGCAAGGTTGATCCTTCGCGCATCAAGGTTGACTGGGTAGCTACGGATCAGACTTCGGAGACGAAGCCTGGACTCTGCGGCACCTCGAATATCAAGGAGCGCAGAGGCTCGCAGACGACCGAAGCCGACAAGAATCGTCGCGTGGAAGTCTACCTGGTGCCTCACAACAGCACCTCGATGCCGCCGGCGGTGAAGAATCCGAAGCCGTTGCCTGAAGATCAGGTGAAGGCGCTCGGTTGCCCGAAATAACGGCGATTCGCCAATATAAAAAAGGAGGGCCAAGCGGGAAACCGCTTGGCCCTTTTCTATGAGGAGTGCACTTGAGGTCTAGTGCGGCGGGTCTGCTCGTCGCTTTGCTTGAACTCTCGCAAGCCGTAGCCGCGCCGGCACCGATTACGCCGCGCGTAGCTCTCGCGGAAAATCAAGGTTTCTGTCCGGGAACGCCGCCCGAGTGGGGATGGCCGGCACCCAAACCGGCAGGAATTCGTCTCTGGACGACGTTCTGCAGGCCGGCGCCGTCGGGTGAAGCGAGAGCTGTCACTCAAAACTTTCAAGCGCCCGCCCATCTCTCGTTGTACCTGCTTGGCTGGATGGAGCCGGATCAGCAAACGCTCGCGCTTGAAAACGTGGCGACGGGAGAGAAACTCGCGATCAAGCCGGCTCAGGTCCCCGGCGGTCAATGGCGCTTGACTACATTTGTCGTCCCGGATTCCTGGCGTGGACAGGCAGTACGGATCGCGGCGCAAACGGAACGCTCCGGAGAGTTGTCGTTTGCCGGCCTCAGCGAACCGTTCGATGCGGGTAATTTGCACGATTACAAGGCAACATTGTTGCTTTTACTGCGGCTGATCGAATACTATCTGCTGCTTTCGCTGTTGTTCTTTGCAGTCGCGGCCAGGGCTCTGAAAAAGAATCTTCATGCCTGTGCCGTGCTCGTTTTGTTTGGGCTCGCCGGCGCCGGCGTCGCGGCTTACACCGCTTTCTGGATCTGGTTTCTGGCGCCGAAATTGGGCCATTTCTACAGCTTTCTCGTGCCGCTTGCGGCGCTCGCTTACCTGGTCCGCGCACTGTACAGAATGGATCGAGAGAGGCGGTATGCGTTGAAGGCGCTGCTCGCGCCGTGGCTGCTTGTCTTTTTCTGCGCGCTTTTCGTGACGGGGGCAGGCTTTCTCTTCGGCGGTATTGACGATCCGCTCGATACGGCGAAAACGCGCTTTTCACATCCGCTGGCAACAGACAACGAACTGCCGTACATCTTCTCGGAACAGATCATTAGCGGCAGGATTCTGCGCCCGATGAATGGCGACTGGCTCTCAAGCGACCGGCCGCCGCTTGAAACCGGGTTTGTACTTTTGCAGCTTCCCTATGTTGTGGCGCCCAGAAACCTGGCCTACATGCTGCTCGCGATTATCCTGCAGAGCTTCTGGGCGCCGGCCCTATGGGCTTTCCTCGGGGCGCTGCAGATTAAGAAAAAATGGATCGGCTGGATTCTTGCGGGCGTGCTGTTTTCCGGCGTTGTCCTGGTCAACAGCTTTTTTGTCTGGCCGAAGCTGCTGGCGGCCGCGTATATGATCGGCTTCAGCGCGCTCGTTCTTTCGCCGCGTCTTCTTGACGAGATGAAACGGCGCAAGAGCCTGCCGCTCGTGGCAGGCACGCTGCTCGCTCTGAGCGTTCTAGCGCATGGGGGCAGCCTCTTCGCCCTGCTGGGCCTCGTTCCAACCCTGCTTATCTTGCGGCGCGGCCTTCCCTTGCGCGTACTCGCCTTCGCCGCGGCGGCGCTCCTGGTGATTTACTTGCCCTGGACTGCGTATCAGAAGTTCTTTGACCCTCCCGGTGACCGGCTCTTGAAATGGCACCTGGCGGGACGTAATGCTCCAACCTCCGAGTCATTTTTTCATGTGCTGCACGATGCCTATGCGAACGCGACATGGGAGCAGCTTAGCGGCGCACGTAAAGCAAATGCCGGGATGATCATCGGATCGCAGCCGGTGTATTGGCGGGCAGTGGCGGCCTTTTTCGCGCAAGCTCCGGCGGATTTGTTGCGCGATAGACGAGATGCGGCGCGAAACGCAGAACTCCTGAGAACGTTGCAATTCTTTCAATTCCTTTTCTCGTTAGGGCTTTTCATGGCCGGCCCGGTGTTTCTGGTCGGCGGCCTTGTTCGGCGCTTCCGCACCGCGGAGTGGCGCGCGGCCGCAGTCTGCTGGCTATACGTCCTTTGCACTGTCTTGATCTGGTGGATGCTGCTGTTTCTGCCGAACGAAGCGAAGGTCCACCAAGGCACGTATACGGCGAATCTGCTCGCGATGGCCGGCAGCGCGCTCGCCTTCTGGGCTGTTTCGCGCCGCTTTGCCATGGCCGTGATCCTTGTTCAAAGCGTTTATAGCTTCTTGTTGTACGTCGTATATACCAAGGGAACCGCACCGCCGGGTGTGCTGGTCGAAGGTGTCGTACACAGCGGAGAATTGATCTTATTGATTGCATCGCTCCCATTGCTGGTTCTCAATTTGCGCTTGGTCTCTCGTGAAAGCGAGAGAGCGACAATCGCGCCGGCAGTTGAACGCGTTGCATGACAAACGATGCGGAGTTCCTGGCCGCGGCGCTGCTGCTCTTACGCGGCGTTGACTATTTCCTCGTGCTCTCGCTACCGTTCTTTGCGGCTGCGGCGGCAGCGCTGCGCACCAGATTCCGGCAGCCGGCTTCTCTCGTGCTTTTCGGCCTGGCAGGAATCGCGTTGGCCGCGTATGCCGCATTCTGGCTCTGGTTCTTCTCACCAAGAACCGGCTATTGGTTCAGTCTCATGCTTCCGCTCGCATGCGGGGGCTACCTCGCGTGGAGCTGGCGAAAATTCGAACACCGCGAGCGCGCAGCTTTTCGCGCGATTTCCAAACCCTGGACGCTTTCGCTCGCTGCTGCCCTGCTCATCCTCGCAGCAGGGTTTCTCTTTGGCGGATGGGCGACGCCGCTCACGACGGCACAGGCCCGCTTCTCGCACGCGCTGCCTCCGGATAACGCGCTGCCGTTGATTTTTGCCGATCAGCTCCGGCAGGGGAAAGTTCTGCGACCGATGGCGGGCGAGTGGCACTCGAGCGACCGGCCACCGCTTCAGACCGGATTCACGCTGCTGGCCGATCCGTATCGCGCCGGGCCGCGAACGCTCGGTTACATGATCCTGGCGGTGTTCTTACAGAGCTTGTGGATTCCAGCAGCCTGGGCGTTATTCAAAACGCTCCAGGTCAGCGGACGCATCACGGCATGGCTGATTGCAGGTGTGCTGTTCTCCGGTTTTGTTTTCGTGAACAGCTTTTTCGTGTGGCCAAAACTGCTGTCAGCCGCATATGCGATCGCGTGTCTGGCCGCATTATTTGCGAGCGAGCCGGCAGCTGCGATCGGAGGCGTCCTCGGCGCGTTCAGTCTGCTGGCGCATGGGGGCAGCGTGTTCGCGCTGTTAGGCGCGGCGGCTGCACTGGTCTTGTTGCGGAAACGCGTAACCATACGAACCGCGCTCACGATCCTTGCAGCGCTGTCGCTCTCCTACGCGCCGTGGTTCGCCTATCAAAAGCTGTACGATCCGCCGGGCGACCGCCTGTTGAAGATGCATCTGGCCGGCGACGAGTCGGATCCGCGGCCGCTTGGTATAGCGCTGAAGGACGCCTACGGCCGGCTCACCGTGCGGCAGATGATGGCAGCTCGTGTGCAGAACGCAAAAACCGCATTTGGGTACGAGGCGGAGTACTGGCGCAACTGGTTATCTGCTCACGAGCAGCGCACTTGGCAATTCTTTTACTTCTTTCCCGCGCTTGGAATCTACATGCTGGGGCCGCTCGCGCTAGCAGCCGGCTTTGCGCGCAAATGTCGAACATCGCTCTGGCGTATCGCGGCGCTTTGCTGGATATTCGTGTTGTGCACACTTGTCGTCTGGTGCGCGCTGTTGTTTACGCCGCGCGCGGCAGTTATTCATCAAGGCGCCTATGCGGCGGTAGTGCTGGCAGTTGCGGGCAGTGTGCTGGCTTTATGGAATGTATCGCGGCGGCTTGCGCAGATTCTCATCACTCTGCAATCGGCCGCTGCTTTTTTGATTTACGTCGTTTTGGCTCCGGGCGAAGTGCATAGCGCGATGTTGCTGCTGCTCATTGGAGCCTTGTGCCTGCTTGCCTGGACGTTACGATGGATGGCCAGAGAACGGGAGGTTCAATAATGCGAAGAGTGGGAGCGGGATGGACCGCGCTGTTTCTTTTCGCCGCATGCAGTTTTGCGGGGCAGAAGACCTTCACGGTGGCGGACGTGATGAGCGCACCTTTTGCGAGCGACCTGGTGGCCGCTCCTGCGGGTGCTGCGGCCGCGTGGATCGAGAACGAGCAGGGGCGGCGGAACATCTGGGTGGCGCGCGGGCCGGACTGGAAAGCGCATCGGATCACGAATTTCGATCAGGACGACGGGCAGGAGATCGCCGATCTGGCCTGGGCGCCCGATGCGACCTATCTGCTGTTTGCGCGCGGCGGCGACTTTGAAAACGGCGGCGAAAATCCAAACCCGGATTTGAGCCTGAAAAAGCCCGGGCAGGCGATCTGGCGGGCCGCTCTCAACGAAAGCGCGCCGGTAAAGCTCGTGGATGGGTATGCGCCACAGATTTCATCGAAGGGCGCAATTGTGTTTGTGCGCGGCGGGCAGATTTTTTCGCTGATAGAGAAGTCGGGTAAGCCGGAAGGCGTTGCTCTGATCGAGCAGAAAGGCTCGCAGGGAGATCTGCGCTGGTCGCCCGATGGCGCGCGGCTGGCATTTGTGAGCGAGCGCTCCGGGCACAGCTTCATCGGCCTGTACACGGTGGCAGATCAAAGCTTGAAATATCTCGACCCGAGCGTGGATCGCGACAGCGAGCCGGCCTGGTCGTCCGATAGCGCGCGTGTTGCCTTTTTGCGTATTCCGGCGAGAGCGCGGGAAGCATTCTTTTCGCCGCAGAGGTCGGGTCCGCCGTGGTCGATTCGCGTTGCCGATGTGAAAACAGGCGCAGGACGCGAAGTGTTTCGGGCTCAGGAGGGAACAGGCAGCTTGTTTCACCGGATTGTCGCGCGGCAGCAGGTCTTCTGGGCGGGCGAGCGGCTGGTGTTTCCCTGGGAGCGCACCGGTTGGAATCACCTTTACTCCATTCGCGAGGGTGGAACGCCAGTCGAACTCACTCCAGGCGCCGGCGAGGTGGAGCACGTCGCGCAATCGGCGGACGGGAAGGCACTCTTCTATTCTTCGAACATCGGCGATATCGACCGGCGGCATCTGTTTCATGTAACGCCAGATGGAGGGGTGGCGCCGGTTACTTCCGGCGCAGGAATCGAGTGGGAACCGGCGCCTGCTGCGGACGGAAGCGCGCTTATGTTTCTGCGCTCAAGTTATAACGAACGGGCGCATGCCGCGGTACGGGTCGGGAACAGCGAGTCAAATGATCTGGATCCCGCTGCGCCGGCCAGCTTTCCAAAAGACGCGCTGGTGAAACCGCAGCCGGTAATGATTACGGCCGCCGATGGGATGCAAATTCACGGCCAGCTCTTTTTGCCTTCCGATCATGCGAGTGGCATACGTCATCCGGCACTGGTTTTCTTTCACGGCGGTTCGCGGCGGCAGATGCTGCTCGGCTTTCACTACATGTATTACTACTCGAACGCGTATTCGCTGAACGAATATCTGGCGAGCCAGGGCTACGTCGTGCTTTCGGTGAATTACCGCAGCGGCATTGGCTACGGGCTGAATTTCCGCGAAGCGATTCACTACGGCGCGCAAGGCGGAAGCGAGTTCAACGATGTGATCGGCGCGGGGCTTTACTTGAAGTCGAGAGCGGACGTCGACCCGGCGCGGATCGGAGTGTGGGGCGGATCGTATGGCGGCTATCTGACTGCTATGGCGCTTTCCCGCGCTTCCGATCTATTTGCGGCCGGCGTTGATTTCCACGGCGTGCATGACTGGAGCGCGCTGCGCGGTTATCTGACGCGGGCGGGAGCGAGCGCCGATCCGGAAGAGATTCGCGAGCGGCAGGAGGCGGCGCGGATAGCATTCGAATCGTCGCCGATGGCGTCCGTCGATACCTGGAAATCGCCCGTGCTGCTCATTCATGGCGATGACGACCGCAATGTTGAGTTCAGCCAGACCGTCATGCTCGTTGAGGCCCTCCGCAAGCGCAACGTGCCGTTTGAAGAGCTCATTTTTCCAAACGAAATACACGATTTCCTGCTGGCGCGGCACTGGGTGGAAGCCTACCAGGCGACGGCGGATTTCTTCGCGCGAAAACTCCAGGAGCCGCCGCAATCTGCGCGCGTGCAGTAGCCGCCCATCGCGCAAAACACCCGGTTCGTCCAATTCACGTGCTCAGAGGCGCGGGTCGCCGGTAAGCTGAGAAGGGAAGAGAGATGAATCTGCGGCGCGTTTTGAAATGGTTGACGCGTGTGCTGCTGCTGGATGCGGCGATCGCGGTCGCAGTGCCGCTGTTTCAGAATTTCTTCGATACCACGGCTACCTTCACCGAGCTGTCGCAGCAATATTTGTACTCGGTTATTTACGCCAACCTGATCGGCATCCCGTTGTGCCTGGTGCTGCCCGCAGTATGGATGCGGACAGCGACCCTGTCCGGCATTCGTAAGTCGGCTCTGCGGGGCGGCGTGATTGTGCTGGCCAATGGTCTCGGGTGTCTGGTTGCGGGTGTAATCCTGCGTGCGCTCATCGGAGCGGAATATCCGTATTGGACATACTTCCAGCGTTCGTTCGGGATCTCGCTCGTGCTCTCGGCGGTAACTGTTGCGTTCGTGTCGTTGTACGAGGTACAGGAAATGCGCCTGAAGCGCACCGCCATTGAGCTGAAGACCAAGGAGCTCGAACGCGAGCGGGCGCTGAAGCTGGCGACCGAAGCGCGTTTATCCTCGCTCGAAGCGCGCATTCATCCGCATTTTTTGTTCAACACGCTCAATTCGGTTTCGTCCCTGATTCATGACGATCCCCTGCGGGCGGAACGGATCGTAATGCAACTGGCGGAGCTGTTGCGCTTCTCACTCGATGCCGCTCCGCGAGGGCTGGTTCCGCTCGCACGCGAGCTGCGCATCGTCGAAGATTATCTGGAGATCGAAAAGGCGCGCTTCGGTGAGCGTCTCGAGTATGAAATCGACGTTCCCGCTGCGTTGTGCGACACGCCGGTGCCGCCCTTGTCGTTACAGACACTGGTGGAGAACAGCGTAAAACATGCCGTTGGACCGCGCGGTCGTGGCGCGCGCATGACGGTCCGCGCGCGGCGCAGCCTGGAAAGTCTGCGGCTCGAAGTCCAGGACGATGGACCGGGTTTTTCCAGTCTTGAACTGCCGGCCGGCCACGGCTTAAACAACCTGAGCGAGCGGCTGGCGGCCTTGTTTGAAGATCGCGCCCGGCTCGACATCCGCAGCCACTCGACAACAACAATCGTTGCTATCGAGATTCCGTTGAATGGCGCGACCGAAAATGAGCGCACCGTGCAAGACGCCGTCGTTACCCGATGACCCGAGCGTTTCTGGTGGATGACGAGCCGCTGGCTCTGCGGCGGCTTGAGCGGCTGATCGAGCGCACGGGGCGTGTCGTGGTAGTCGGTAAAAGCCCGGACCCGGCGGCGGCCGTCGAGCAATTGAAGACGACGCCGTGCGATGTGCTCTTTACCGACATTGAAATGCCCGAGCTTTCCGGCTTTCAGATGCTTGCGAAGCTCGATCCGCAGCCGCTCGTGATCTTCACGACTGCCTACTCGCAATACGCGCTGCAGGCCTTTAACGTCACCTCGATCGATTACCTTTTGAAGCCGGTCAACGAAGACCAACTCGAGCGCGCGCTGGCGAAACTCGAAAGGATCAGGAGCGGGTTCGAGCCGCGCCCGGACCTGGAAGCCTTATTAGAGCGGCTGGCATCGGCATTGCCGCACAAACGTTCGTATCCGGCGCGGCTTCCCTCCAGGCTGGGCGACCGGATCGAGTTCGTGGATGTGGCGCGCGTCACCCACTTTTATGCGAACGACAAGCTCACCTACGCCGCAACGTCGAAGAAGGATTTTGTGGTCGATTACACGATCACGGAGCTGGAAAACATGCTCGATCCGGCGCGGTTTTGCCGCATTCACCGGGCTACCATCGCCAATCTCGACTACGTGCGGGAATTGTATTCCTGGTTTTCAGAT
>DATBGM010000139.1:0-25434 GCA_036557945.1 Bryobacteraceae bacterium
ATCCAGCTCGGCATGACCGAAGCTCTCGGCTGGCAGAAATATCAAAATAAAGAGCAACAGCACTTGTTCGAACTGCCTGCCATCACGCTAGGTGACCTCGCCGAGCAAGTGAAACGGAAGCTCTCGATACGTGTTCTGCGCGTTGTCGGCGATCCGAAATTACGAGTGACGAAAATTGGCATGATGCCGGGCGCGGCCGGCTCCGCTCGCCAGATTCAGATGCTCGAACGCGACGATGTCGAAGCGCTCTTAATCGGCGAAACGCCGGAATGGGAAACGGTCGAATACGTCGCCGATGCAGTAACGGAAGGAAAACGCAAGGCGCTGGTGATTTTGGGCCACATTCCCTCCGAGCAGGCGGGGATGGAGGAATGCGCGCGCTGGCTACGCACGTTTGTGTCGGAAGTGCCAGTCACATTTGTGCCGGCGAAAGAACCCTTTTGGCTGCCAGGCACTTAGCGGAAAACGCGAAAACGGTTTTCCGGCTGTCCGGCAACACTGGTGCGAATCGCAAATAACCCGCCGGCAAGCCGCTCGCCCTTCGGCGCATTGGCCGATGCGGTCGTGATGTAAACGGTTTTCAAATCCGCGCCGCCGAACGTGCAGCTCGTGATGTTTGAAACCGGCATCTCAATGATGCGATCGATTGAGCCGTTCGGAGCCACACGGACGATGCATTTTCCGTAAAAGCGGCAATTCCAGAGATAGCCGGTACTGTCCACCTGCGATCCGTCCGGCGAGCCGCGCTCGAATCCGCTGAAAAAATTTCGTTCGTTGCCGATCGAGCCCGTCGCGTCGTAATCGTAGGCGCAGATTCGATTCGCCAGCGTATCGGCAAAATAAAACACGCGCCCGTCGGGACTCCACGCCAGCGTATTTGAAATTCCGATACCTGCTTTCCAAACGCGCGCGTTTCCATGACGGTCGATCGAATAGAGTACGCCATCGGCGCCGCCCGCCTCGCCGAGTGAGCCGTCCGGAGCCACGTTATTGCGCATTGAACCGGCCCAGAGCAAGCCGTGCGGGTCCGCACGCCCGTCATTCAGCCGGACATGCGGCCACGCATCCAGGCGAAAACCATGATCGCGGCGTTTGTCGGTTCGTGGCTCCCAGAAAATGACGCGCGAGCCGAGCGCCACCGCGAGCGTATCGTCGCGATCGGTCAGCACGATGGCAGTAACCGGCTCTTTAAAAAACCACGATTTCACCGTCTCCTCGGCCGGATCGAAGCGATGAATGAGAAAGCGGTTGATATCGGTCCAATACAGCACCTGTTCGTCCGCGTGCCAGACCGGTCCTTCTCCACAAACATCGCCCGTCGGCGCCACGCAAATGGGGTCGCTCAGTTCGATTGTCATTTCACTCCGATTGCTGCGGTCAGTCCGCCGTCGATTTTATAGTCGGCGCCCGTGCAGAACGCCGCGCGATCGGAGGCGAGGAAGGCCGCCAGCTCGGCCACCTCCTCCGGTGTTCCCACGCGTCCCATCGGATGGGCTTCTCCAAAGCGCGCGAAAACCTCTTCGACCGGCTGTCCCGGCGAAAATTTCCGGGCCGACGATTCGAGCATCGGCGTCGCGATCGATCCCGGACTGATCGAGTTCACGCGGATTCCGTCGCGCGCGTAGTCAAGTGCGAGCGCCCGCGTCAACGCATGAACCGCAGCTTTCGATGTGGCATATGCGACGACGCCCGGCTGGCACGCGTAGCCTTGCACCGATGCCAGGTTGACGATTGCGCCGCCGCCGCGTTTTTTCAATTCGGGCACTCCGAAATGAGCGAACAGAAAAATGCTCGTGACATTGACGCTGAAACAGCGGTTCCATACTTCAATCGAGGTCTCTTCCGCCGTGCCGTATGGATTCACGCCAGCCGCGTTCACGATCAGGTCCAGTCCGCCGAAGCGCTCGACTGCGGTCGCGATCGCCACCTGGACATCGCCGGCCTCGGAAACGTCGCACGCCCGCACAATAATTTCGAGTTTCTGGCGGTTCGCCTCCGACTGCAGCCTTTCGTTTGCCGCAGTATCGTTTCCGCAAGCCACGATGCGCGCGCCGGCACGCGCAAAACGCTTTGCAATAGCCGCGCCGATCCCGGTCGTGCCCGTCACGATGCCGGTTTTGCCTTGAAACTCGTTATCGGGCACGCTCGGCCTCCACAACATTGAGACATGCGCGCAGATAACCCATCGCAAATGCCATGCCGGCATGCCACGGCGCATCGCAGGCAAGCTGGGGCGCATGGTCCGGAATCACAACGCCGGTAAATCTATTTTTGTGCAAGATGCGAAGAATGCGCAGCACATCGATATCGCCTTCGTCAATGTGCGTTTCTTGGTAATGGGGGACTTTGCCGCGAATATTCCTGAGATGGACATAGGCGATTCGCTCTTGCGCGCTGTAGCGCTCTGTTGCCTCGTAGACATCACCATGCGTCATCTCGGCCAGCGTTCCGACGCAAAACTCCAGTTGATTTGCGCGGCTGGGCTGCAAGTCAATTAACTTTTGATAAAGCTCCGGCCGGTATACGAGCCGCGGCTGCGCGCGCACGGTCGGCATGGGCGGATCATCGGGATGCGCCGCCAGCACGACGCCCGCTTTCTCGGCTACAGGCAGCGATGCCGCGAGAAAATCGCCTACACGTTGCCAAAGCTGCTCTGCGGTTGCGCTCGGCACATGACCTGCGGGCGCGTGCGGATCGTAGATCATGTTCCAGGCCATGCCGTGCGGTATCGGCGCATCCAGCGGTCCATCCATGCCGACGCTCGAAGCGCCGCCGCGCGCAAACGGGCCCGTAATCCGTCCTGCTACTCCCGCAATGCTGAAGTTGTAGCCGATAATCGGGATTCCAACTTCGCCGACGCGCTCGATCATAGTCTGCAGGCCTTCGAGTTGCTGTTTTTTGCGAGGACCGTCGAGCAGGACATCGTGCCAGTGTGCCGGATCGAAATTCTCGATCGCTTCCCAGACGAGCCCGGCTTCCTCAATTTGCTTTTTGATGGTTCGCAGCTCGTCCACCGACCAAAGCCGGTTCGGATCGCCGGCATAACCCCAACCGGCCAGCTCGCCCACAGGCTGGTCAATTGCCGGGTTCGCGCTGCCGCCCCGGTTGAAGTAATCGACCAGATGCACCACGACGTGCGTGGCTCCGACTTGCCGCGCGAAGGCGAAATTCGCGGGCGAGAGCATATGCCGGTAGAGTCCGAAACCGAGCTTCATAACAACTCCCGTCCAATGCGCCTGATAAGTTCATGGATTGACATGCGCCGAAGTCGTCTCATACGTTTCATTCTGGCTGTAGCCCTAGTAGCCGCCAAAGCCGCTCACGGCGAAGTTCTCTGGCAGATTGGCAAGTTCGATCAGTCACCTGTCGAGTTTACGCGAAAGCCGGCCAAAGACATCGCTTTCGATACGCGCACCAGCGATGCGGCAAAGGATTGGCCGGCACGGCTGCCAACCGGCGATGTCTACCGCGTTTCGTTCCCGCTCGATTCACACGCCGGCGCGTTTCTGCTCAAAGTCAATGCGTTGATCGAGCGACCGCGCGTGCCCGCGCTGCGCGTGAATGTAAACGGGCACGCCGGTCGCTTTTATTTACATCCAAAGCTGAGCTATTCCCGCAGCGATTTCACATATGCTTTCGATCCGCACGAATCGCAAAGCATGCTCGAAATGGAGATTCCCGACAGTTTCCTGAAGAGCGGCGACAACACGATTGCGCTCGAGTGTGTCGACGATCCGTCCACTCCGCCAAACCAGGAAGGGCTGGGCGGCATCAGTTTCGATGCCGTGAGTTTGGAGCGGACCTCCCAGCGGGCCAGCGGGCGGCAGACCGAGATTCAAGCGGAGCCGACTATCTTCTTTCGCGGCGATGGGAAGGATTTGACGGAACGCGTCGATCTTTTCATCCGCCGCCATCATTTCGGGAAACCGTCGGTTCTCGAATTGGATATCGCGGGCAAGCGATATACATCCCGGATAGCCGCTGCCGAATTTGGCGAACAGCGAGTCTCTCTAGATCTGCCCGAATGGACCGGTACAATCGCCGGCAGCGCCCGGCTAACTGGCGATGCAAAATCCCGACGCGAATTTAAATTGACGGCGCAACGAAAATGGACGATTTACGTTGTTCCGCACACGCATTTAGACGTGGGATACACGGACTATCAAGGAAAAATTGCCGAGACGCAGCCGCGAGTGTTAAGTCAGGCCGAAAACCTGATACACGAGCATCCGGACTTTCGCTTTTCCATGGACGGCTCCTGGAATCTCGAGCAACTGCTTGCCACACGCTCTGCGACCAAGCAGGAAGAAATTATAAATCTCATTCACAGCGGCAAAATGGCGATGCCCGTGCAGTATTGCAATCTGCTCACGGGCTATGCGTCGTTGGAGACGCTTTACCGCTCGCTATATGTTTCGAAAGACTTAGCCCGCCGATACAATTTGCCTTTCGAGTACGCAAATATCACGGATGTGCCAACATACTCTGGCAGTTATCCATCGATCCTTGCCAGCAGCGGCGTTAAATATTGGGTGGCCGCTTCTAATAATGACCGTGCACCGGTATTCTTTTACGATCATTGGAATGAAAAGTCGCCCTTCTGGTGGCAAGGGCCGGATGGAAAGAAGGTCCTCTTCTGGTATTCACGCCACTACGAGCAAGTACAGACGCTCTTCGGACTGCCGCCGCAGTTAGAGGCCGTTCAAGAGTCACTGCCGATTTATCTTCAGGCGTACTCACAACCGAGTTACAAGCCGGATATCGCGCTGTTGTATGGAACGCAAGTGGAAAACACGGATTTAGTACCTTCGACGACCGTATTTGCAGACGATTGGAATAAGCGCTATACGTTTCCGAAACTGGAGTATGCGACCTTTGCCGATTTCTTTCATTACATCGATGCGAAGTACGGAAGCGAGCTGCCGGTATATAAGGGCGATGGAAGCGGCTATTGGGAAGACGGCATCGGAAGCGATGCCCATTTCGCCGCTGAGGATCGCAAGAACCAGAATCGCGCTCTTTCGGCGGAGGTGCTTTCCTCGGTTGCGCATTCCGTCGATCCGGATCTCAACCCGCCCGCCGGCGTGTTTGCAGATATCTGGCGCAACATCATTCTGTTTGCCGAGCACACCTGGCTTTCCTATAACTCTGTCAGCCAGCCCGATCATGAACAATCGATCAAACAGCTCCGGGTAAAGGACGATCGAGCAGAACGGGCGTCGCTCGAGATCGAGAATGTGATGGACCGCTCGCTTAGCCAGCTTGCCGACCAGATTCACATTCCCGCTAATACGCTGGTCGTATTCAACTCTCTGAACTGGAAGCGGGATGCACTGGTCGAAACCGATCTGTTCGAGCACCCGGAGCTGACCGATTTGACAACACATCAAAGTGTGCCGCTCCAGGTGCTCTACACGAAGGAAAAATTCCTGCATGTACGTTTTCTTGCGAAGGATCTGCCTGCGGTGGGATACAAGTGTTTTGCAATTACTTACAAAGATGGAGGCGCCCCCGAGCGCATAGACGAAAATACGCGGATCATTGAAAACACCTGGTATCGAATCACGGTTGACGGGAATAGCGGAGCGATCGCGAGTATCTTCGATAAGGATCTGCAGCGCGAGATCGTCGATGAAAAGAGCCCGTACAAGTTCGGCCAATATCTGTACGTAACCGGCGGGGATGGAGATACGCAGATGATCAACCCGTTTCCGGCGCTGCCGCCTGGAGTGCTAACAGTGCATCATTCCGAAAAGGGGCAAATTCTGCGTGTGGAAAAATTGCCGTGGGGCCAATCCGTTCACCTGAAGAGTTCAGCGCTGAACACGCCTACGATTGAGACCGAAGTCTTGCTATTGAATAATCAGAAAAAAATTCAGCTCACTTACCGGGTCAACAAAGAGTACACGACGAAAAAGGAGGGCGTTTACTTTGCCTTCCCGGCAAACGTCTCTTCACCGCATTTCCGGTACGCGTCCCAACAGGGCTGGATCGACCCGGCAAAAGACATTTTGAAGGGAGGCAGCCTGGAATGGTTCAATGTCCAGCAGTGGATGGAGGTAAATGATGGGAATCTCGCTGTAGGTATCGTTCCGCTCGACGAACCTCTGGCGAGCTTTGGAGATATTAACCGCGGAAAGTGGCCGGGTGAATTCAAGCCGGAGTCTGGCACCATCTTCTCCTATGTCATGAACAACTACTGGCACACAAACTACCGGGCGGCCCAGGGAGGACAGTTTACATTCCGGTATGTGGTAACAAGCAGCAAGCAACTAGATGGCGGCGCACTTAACAAGCTCGGTCTGGAAGAAATGCGTCCTGTAGAAGTGAACTACGTGGTGCCGCAGGATAAAGTTGGGAATCCGCCGCGTCCGCTTGCGGCGGAGGGCCAGAGCTTTCTGGAGGCCCATGCAGACAATATCGCTTTGATTACCTGGAAAAAAGCAGAGGAGGGAAACGGCTCGATATTGCGCCTGCAGGAACTTGCAGGACGCGCATCCGAGCTGGATTTGCATCTTTCAAGAAACAATATCCGATCGGCGCAGCTTTGCTCCGGTGTAGAAGATCCGCTCGAGCAGCTCGCGGTAACGAACGGAACTGTTCACATCTCGTTTCAGCCGTTTGAAGTAAAAACAATTCGAGTGCAGTAATATCTATACGACTACAGGCCGAAGTTGATCGTTTGGATAATAATGATCTACCGATTCAGGCGTGATGAGCTGATGCTTGACAAACACGGCCGGCGGTACGGGACGTTTATTGAGTAAGTCGAGAGCGACGCGGATCAGTTGTTCGCCGTATTTTTCGGGAAAGAAGGCGACGGAGCCGATCAGGCGGCTGCCAGGTTGCCTGAGCTCTGCGCGCGCTTCGGGTGATGCGTTTTGCCCCATAATGGCGCAATCGTCCTGTCGTCCTGCTTCCTGAAACGCGCGCAAGGAGCCAAGAGCGCTCGAATCGTTAATAGCACCCACTAGTATGCGGCCGGTGCGGTTCGTTCGTAAGTGCTTACGCATAAACTCGAAGCTATCCCTAAAAGTCCCGTTGCCGTCGAGGAACGTCACACGACATCCTTCGAGCGCCGGGGCAACTTCGCGTAAGCCCGCGAGCATGCCGGTAAGCCGCATCTTTGGCAAGTTTCCCGCGCGCGATAACTCGAGCATAATGATCTCAGCTACTTCCGCTTGCCAGCGCTGCTTGGCCCAACGTCCGAGATAGCGGCCGCCGAGCAGCCCGGCTTCGTAGTTATTTGCGCCATAATATGTTGCCCCAGGATGCGGTATATCGATCGCAATCAGTGGAATATTGGCCTCGCGGTACTTTGCCGAGACAATCGGAGCTACGTTTTCGTCCGTCTGAAACTCAATAACAAGGTCTACCTTTTCGCGCACAAGCAGATCGGCGTTGCGTTGAGCAATTTTGGCGTTGTACTTATTGTCAACAGAAATCAGCTCAATACCTTCGCGCTGCGCTGCTTGCTGCAGAGATTCGGAAACGTCTCGCGAAAACTCGTACTCGCTACCCTGCGCAGCGTAGCCGACCCGGTAAAGCTTTGGCTTCACGGGCCGGATGCAGGACTGGTAAAGGTTTTGACCGATCTTCTCGACCATTCCGCACTTCTCGAGAGTGTAAAGGAGCCGGAACACCATCGTCTTCGGCAGGGCGCTGCGGCTCGAGATCTCGCGCAGGGACAATGCTTCGCCGGAAACGCGGAACGCCGATAGGAGCTGCGAAGAGTGGACAATCGACTTCACCAAGTAAGGATCACGAAGCGGCGCTGGGGAACTCATAAGAAGAACCTCGACCCGGAGATTTTGGCAAATCATATCACGCTCTTCTGCAATACGAAATTCCGAGGCCGACACGCAGCAGGCATGCGAAAACGCTGCCGAGTCGTAAGTTGCCCGATTCGCAGAGTTAAGCTTGTGGGGAAATGGGTAGCCAGGTTTCGCAATGCGAAAGGCTACTGCGGCAACCGAAAACCCTGCAAACGGGTCGTGTCGCGGTCTACTATGAGTTTGCCGGAGAAAGCACTCGGTTATGAATTCCAAGCTAACGAACGCCGTCTTTGACGCATTGGACAGTTTCCGTATTGAGATTCCGTCGTGGGGCTTCGCCAATACCGGCACTCGCTTCGGTAAGTTTATTCAAGCTGCGGCTGCGACAAATACAGAAGAAAAGTTCAGCGATGCCGGGCAGGTACATTCGTTAACGGGAGTATGCCCGACTATTGCGCTACATGTCTTGTGGGACTTGCCAAACGGACTCGCGGATATTCCGGCAGTTATGGAACTAGCTGACCGCTATGGCGTGCGGCCAGGATCTATCAATCCGAACCTGTTTCAGGATCAGATTTACAAACATGGCTCGTTCGGTAACCCGGACCAGGCGGTTCGCAGGGAGGCGCTGGATCATGCCGAATGGAGCGTCGCGATTGCCGCGAAACTTCGGAGCCGCGATATTTCGTTCTGGTTTACCGACGGCTCGAACTATCCTGGGACGGCAAACATCCGCGAACGCAAGAGCAGCTTCGAAACCTGTTTGAAAGCCGTACACGGAAAGCTCGCGGCGGATCAGCGCATGCTGGTCGAATACAAGCCGTTTGAGCCGGCCTTTTATCACACCGATATTGCGGATTGGGGCATGGCGCTGCTGTTAGCGCGGGCGGCCGGACCACAAGCGAAAGTGCTGGTCGATACCGGGCATCATTATGCGGCGCAAAATATCGAGCAGATCGTTGCGTGGCTGCTTGTAGAAAATATGCTCGGCGGCTTTCACTTTAATGATCGTCGTTATGCAGACGACGATCTTACGCTCGGGTCGATTGACCCTTACCAGGTGTTTCGTATTTTTCACGAGATTCTCTTCTTTCAATGGGAGACGGGGGAAAAGCCGGAGATCGCCTACATGATCGACCAGAGCCACAATTTGAAGGGCAAGATTGAGGCGATGCTGCAGACGGTCGGCATGGCGCAGGAGCTGTTTGCGAAGGCGTCGCTCGTGGATTACAAACGACTGGTTCGTGCGCAAAAGAGCTCCAGCCTGATCGATGCGGAATCGTGTTTACAGGAGGCGTTCTCAACCGATGTGCGCTCGGCTATTGCCGAATGGCGGCAGGCGAAGGGACTTCCTCGCAATCCGCTGGAGGCTTTTCGGGCCAGCGGCTATTTGGAAAGGATTTCGGAAGAGCGTGCTGCGCGCAACCAGGCGAGCGTTTCGTCGTACGCCTGATTATTGCGTCACGGCCGTTCGAGAATAGGAGTGGCTATGCCAGAAACACTTGACATCGTTCATCTGAAAGATCTCTGGGATGAAAAGCAGGCTGCTACGCTCGCCGGGAATCCGCTCGCGCTGTTGCGCTACCGCTCCAACCTGCTTGGCGCTGATCTGCGGATTACAAATTTCGGCGGGGGGAACACCAGCTCCAAATTTGAACTTCCCGATCCGTTCACCGGTAAGCCGGTGCGCGTGCTCGCGGTGAAGGGCAGCGGCGGCGATCTGGGCTCGATCAAGGAATCGGGTTTCGCTTTGCTTTATCTGGACCGGCTCGAGCAGCTCAAGGAGCGATATCGCGGCGAGGCCCACGAAGACGAGATGGTGGACTATTATCCACTTTCGGCCTTCGGGCAGAATCGCGTGGCGGCTTCCATCGATACCCCGCTGCATGCCTTTATTCCCGCGCCGCACGTCGATCATTTACATCCGGATTGGGCTATCGCCATCGCGGCTGCGGCCAACGGCAAACGAAAATTGGAGGAATTCAATCGCCAGTTTGGGCGAAAGATCGTCTGGCTGCCGTGGCAGCGTCCCGGCTTCGAACTGGCACTGCAGCTGGCGCGGGCGATTGCGGAGAATCCCGGCTGCGATGGAGTCCTGCTCGGCAGCCACGGACTCTTTACGTGGGGCGATACCCAGCGTGAATGCTATTTGAACAGTTTGCGGACCATCGACCAGATGGGCGAGTTCATCTTCGAGCATCAGAAGAAGAGCGGACCGCTTTTCGGCGGTTTGAAATACTCGGCGATGGAAGATCGGAAGAATGTGGCGGCGGCGATCCTCCCCGCACTGCGCGGCGTTGCGTCCTCGAATCGGCGCGTGATCGCTCACTACAACGATCATGAAGACGCACTGACCTTCGCGGGCTCAGCTTGGGCAGCTGAGCTTGGAAAGCTTGGCACGAGTTGTCCGGACCATTTTTTGCGGACAAAGATCTGTCCGATGTTTGTGGATTGGAAGCCTGGCGGGCAAAGCGTGGAGGAACTGAAGCAGCAGCTCGAAAGCCGTGCTGGCGAGTATCGGGTACAGTATGGCTCCTACTACAAAGATTGGGCGACGGCGGAATCGCCCAAGCTGCGCGATGCGAACCCGTCGGTGGTCGTGATTCCCGGCGTCGGCCTGTTCGGATTCGGCAAGAACAAGAAAGAAGCGCGGATTACGACCGAGTTTTTTATCAATGCGATTCACGTGATGGCAGGCGCGAGCGCGTTGAGCGAAGGGGAGGTCGCGCATCCGTATCCACAGGCGCGGGATGCGGGGCGATCGAAAGAATTTACCAGCACGCGGAATTATGTAGCGCTCCCGCGTTCGGAAGCGTTCCGCATCGAGTACTGGGCGCTGGAGGAAGCGAAGCTGCAGCGCATGCCAGCTGAAGCGGAGTTCAGCCGTAAGATTTTGTTGATCATAGGCGGCGGCAGCGGAATCGGACGTGAAGCGGCGCTGCTGCTCGCGCACAAGGGCGCGCACATTGTGGTAGCGGATCTCAACGAGAAAGCGGCGGAGCAAGTTGCGAATGAAGCAGCGGCAGTTTCCTCGAAAGATGCGGTATCGCACACGGTGGTGAATCTTTCGTCGTCAGAAAGCATCGCGTCCGCGCTTCGTCACACGATCTTGCAATTTGGCGGCGTCGATTCGGTCATTAACACGGCGGCAATCTTCCCTGTAGGCGCTGCGGCGGATGGCCAGCTCACCGATGCGCAATGGAATACGACATTTCTCGTCAACGTGACCGGAAACTACTTGCTTGCGCGCGCTCTCGGCTCCGTTTTCCGCGAGCAGAAGCTTTCCGCTTCGCTTATTCTGACGAGCTCGGCGAATGCTGTGGTGTCGAAAGGCGGAAGCGAAGCCTATGACGTCAGCAAGACGGCTTTGAATCACCTGATTCGCGAACTTGCGATCACCATGGGGCCGCTCGTACGTGTGAACGGGATTGCGCCGGCTACCGTTGTCGCCGGTTCCACCATGTTTCCACGCGATCGAGTCATGCAGTCGCTCCAAAAATACAAAATCGCGTTTTCCGAATCGGAATCGACCGAAGAGCTGCGAGCAAAGCTGGCCGATTTCTACGCGCAGCGCACAATTACGCGCAAGCCGATATTGCCGCAGGACTGCGCCAACGCTATCGTGTGGCTTGCAAGCGACGAGAGCGCGAAAACGACGGGCCACATTATCCCGGTTGACGGTGGACTTCCGGAAGCGTTCCTTCGATAGCCGACTATGACTCCAAACCCGGCCCTCGGCGTCTTCTTTCACTGGCTCGGAGGGCTTGCCTCCGGGAGTTTTTATGTTCCGTACCGCGCGGTGAAGCGCTGGTCGTGGGAGACATATTGGCTCGTTGGCGGTGTGTTCAGTTGGATCATCGCGCCGTGGGCGTTTGCGTTTTTTCTCACGCGCAACTTGCCGGCGGTGCTCGGGGCTACATCGAATAGAACGCTCTTCTGGTGCTTCTTTTTCGGATTGCTGTGGGGTGTTGGCGGCCTGACCTTCGGCCTCACGATGCGCTATCTCGGGTTGTCGCTGGGTATGGCGATCGTGCTCGGATTGTGTGCCGCCTTCGGCACTCTGGCGCCCCCGATATTCAATGGCACGTTTGTCTCTGATGTTCTCGGCACGAATTCCGGTCGCGTGATTCTGCTCGGCGTTTTTGTGTGTCTTGCCGGTATCGCAATCGCCGGGCTCGCGGGCATCTATAAGGAACGGTCGATGCCCATCGAGCAGCAGCGCTCCTCGATCGAAGAGTTCGATTTGCGCAAAGGGTTTCTGGTTGCGCTGCTTTCCGGCGTGATGAGCGCATGCTTTAAATATGGGCTGGACGCGGGCGCCCCGATCAAAGCTCTCACGGTGCATGAAGGAACGCCTGCGTTGTGGCAGGGTCTGCCGGTGTTGGTTGTGGTTCTGGTCGGCGGTTTCACGACGAACTTCATCTGGACGGTTTATCTGAACATTCGGAACCGTACGGGGCACGAGTATCTTGCCGCGCAGTTGCCAGTCCGAACGGATACGGCGGGCGGTCCGCAGCCGATCGAGGATACAGCCATGAATGGTCCGTCGGCAGTTGTGTTTGCGCATACGGCGACGGAGATCCTGCCGGAGACCGTGCGCGTGCCTTTGTTGCGCAATTACCTGTTATGCGCGCTTGCGGGGGTGACATGGTACCTGCAATTCTTCTTCTACAGCATGGGCGAGACGAAGATGGGCATCTACACCTTCTCGAGCTGGAGCCTGCATATGGCCAGCATCGTGATCTTCAGTACCCTCTGGGGTCTCGGCCTGAAGGAATGGCGGGGCGCGACTAAAAAATCGATCCGCACGCTGTTATTCGGCCTGATTGTGCTGATCAGCTCGACTCTGATCATCGGATACGGCAATTATCTGGCTGCACCTGCACAGTAAGCGCTCGCCGCGTCAGACAGACGCGATCTACGGACAACTTCATGCTGCCGGCAGCACCAGTGTGCGGCCTTCTACCCCGTAAAGTTTCGGGTGAATTGGAAACGCGCTGTCTGCCACGTCCAAAAGAGAAGAGAGTGCTTTCATATGCCGGCTTCAAAGGCCCGTAGAAGTGTTGATACAGTTGCTGCACTCGAGCGGAGCGAGTTGTTCCGCAAGATTCCGCGAAGCGTTTTAAAAAGGGCGGCGGCGGTCGTGCGCGAACTGCATCCAAACCAAATTCTTTTCGCTCAGGGAGAATACGCCACGGCCGTGTACGTGGTGTTCGAAGGAGAGTTGCGCTGTGTCCGCCAAGATGCCAAGGGGCGAGAACAGGTACTGGCAATCAGCCGTGCCGGCGCACTTCTGGCGGCTGTTCCGGCTTTAGATAGCGGCAAGTTCTACAGCACAGCCATTGCCAACACGGTTTCGCTGGTTCTTTGCATCGAAAGGAAAACCATGCAGAAGCTCTGCATGGAAGAGCCGCAATTGTTATGGAACCTAGTCCGGCTGTTAGGAAACACAGTTCGCCGTTATGCCGAGATCATTGAGACACTCGCGCTGCGGAACGTAGACCAGCGTGTCGCGCAATTTTTGCTCAGCCTGTGTGAACAGGCGCCCCGGGACGAAGGGTACTGCCGGAATTTGGAACTGAGACTGACGCAGCCGGAGATGGCGGCGCGAGTTGGTTCGACGCGCGAGGTTGTCTGCCGGGCGCTCGCTCATCTCGAAAAATACGGACTTCTAGAGATGCACGGACCGCATCGCGTCAGAATTCCGGACACCCGCATGCTGCGCAGGTTTGCCGGGATCGAGCGTGCTCTTACGGATCTCGAGCCGCCGGTGTAAGCTATCGTGCTGCTTATGGCCCGCGGAAATCGTATCGTATCGCTGTCCGGAATTACGCGTCACCAGAAGCATTGACGGCTTGCCGATACATCCGGAGTTAGTAAGTCAAGTTACCAGCTGCTCTACAGAAGTGACAAAAATCACTGCCAAAAGCCAGCATCGGAGTCAAGCTGAAATCAGGCGGGTTTAGACCGGGAGGTTAAAGACCATGCGTGATTATCCGTTCTATACGATTCGAAACCGCTTGGCGGTAAAAGGCGAAGAGCTTGTTCTTTACCGCTTCGAGTCGGGTGCTTTAGGCTTCGTATCGACGCTGGACCTTCAAAGTGCGGAAAGCGCGGGATTGGCAGAGCCGCAAACCTTCTGGTCGAGGCTGAAAGAAATCGTGTTTGGCCGCCGCGCTGCTCACATTCCGGCAGTATGTGTACCACCGGGAGCGCGCTTATTACTTGACGGCGTACCGCCCAACATACAGACGTCGTTGCGGGTGGCACCTTCCGAGGTAGTTGTTTTCGCGGATATCTCCGATCGCAGCTACTTTTACCGGGAAGCGCTGTTACTGCCGGATGCAACGCGTGTATTACTGCAGGATTTACCGGCTGGTGTTCATGCGCTGGTACTGACGCTTTCCTCCGAGCCGGTGCAGGAACCGGTGCACGAACGAGTACAAGCGGCCTGGGCACCTGCCGGAAGAAACAGAAGAGCCCGGTTACCGGGCGCGTAAAAGAAAGGTTGAATAAACAATGGCAACGAATCCACAAACAGACGCTAACACTGGAATGAGTACAAGGACCGCTCTCGGAGGCGTCCGGGCGGCGAGCACGATATGCCTGCTTGCCGGTATCTGGTTCTTCGTGTCTCCCTGGGTCTACGGTGCTTACACAAACAGCACGTCCTGGAATAACTGGATCGTCGGCGGTCTGATGATCCTGCTCGGGATCATCAGAACGGCGCGGCCGGCCTACTCGACTGTGCTGAGCTGGTGCAATATGATTCTGGGTATCTGGACGTTTTTCTCCCCGTGGACGTACGGTTACGTAAACACGAACAGCGGGCGGTTTATTAATAGCCTTTGCGTAGGTGTTATCGTGTTCATCTTTGCGATTGTCTCCGCGCGAATGGGAATCCCGAGAAACGCGCCGCCTGCCAATCTGCCGCATACCGTGTAGCGGCGCATCGAGGTCCGATAATCGCCAAAACACAAACGTCTGCGCCGGCGTCCCAGCACGGAAGAAGTTGCGCGAGATTTGAATGACTGCCTCCGATGTGCTGGTAGAGAGTCTGCTCGATTAGGATGTTCCCGGGTCACTGCTATCCCGCCGAATAGAGCGTCAGATTTGCCGGCAGGTGATGATTTCCGGCAATGGATCGGGTTTCGGCTTCAAAGTCCGAGCCAGCGCGCAATGATGTTGCGCTGCATTTCCGAGGTTCCAGAATAGATCGTACTGCCGACTGCGTCGCGCAGCGCTCGTTCCACTTCATACTCGACCATGAAGCCGTAACCACCGTGAATTTGAACGGTATCCAAACCGGCTTTGACCAAGGATTCGCTCACAAAAAGCTTTGTAATCGAGGCATCGAGGGAAGCGTTCCTCAAGTTGCCGAGACGCCATGCGGAACGATACGTGAGCAACTGTGCGGCTTCGAGCTGCACCTTCATATCGGCGATCTTGTGAGCCACGGCTTGAAATTTCCCAATGGTTTGCCCAAACTGCGCGCGCGTGCGGGCGTAAGAAATGGATGTTTCCAAGAGCCGCGCCATTGCTCCCACATGGCTCGCTACCAGAAGGATGCGCTCCCAGTCCATGACTGTGGCGAATAGAGTGGATCCGCCACCGATTCTGCCCAATACTGAGTCGTTGGAGACGTCCATGTCCTCAAAGATTAATTCGCCGAGCGGTGCTGTGCGCAGGCCCATCTTCTCGAACTTTCCACTCGCCGAAAATCCAGGCGTGCCCTTCTCTACGAGAAACGCTGTCACACCGCCATGGAATCCCTTCTTTGCATCAGTCATGGCGAACACGATCGCCAGGTCCCCGACTGGACCATTCGACACGAAAGTCTTGCTCCCGTTGATACGCCAGCCTTTCTCCGTCTGCACGGCACAAGTGCGCATGGCAAACGAATCCGAGCCGGACCCGGACTCCGTGATCGAGTGCATTCCGATCAGCGTGCCATCGATCAGTCCGGGCAGATAGCGCCTTTTCTGCGCATCTGTGCCGTGCAGCCATACCGGTACGACACAAGCGAGCAAATGGGCGCAAAGTGAAAAAACCAAGCCGCCGTCGCGACAGCCATAACCCAGCGCCTCCAGAGCAATCGCCGTAGAAAGAGGATCGAAGCCGCTACCGCCGTACTCTTCCGGGACCGGCAGCCCTTGAATTCCGATCGAAGCGCATTTGCGCCAGAGATCCCGCGCAAAGGTCTGCTCGCGGTCTCGTTCGGTGACGCGGTTGTTCAACTCGCGCTGTGCGAACTTAAGGATGCTGTCGCGTAAGAGCTTCTGTTCTTCCGTGAAGGAAAAGTCCATCAGTTGATTTCATTCAGCCGTTGATAATCGATTTTGTCGGTGGATGTTTTAGGCAGCGACTCGCACCAGACAAAGTGATCCGGGATCATGTAAAGAGGCAGGTTTTGCGAACAGAAACGCTTTAACTCGATCGTTGATGGCCTCGCGCCGTCCTGGCAGCTAAGAAATGCCTTGATCTTGACGCCGGCGTCTGAGTCCGCAACCGCGACCACGGCCGTTTCCTTTATGAGCGGATGCCGGTACAGCCCGGCTTCTATTTCGCCAAGCTCAATGCGATAGCCGCGCTTCTTTACCATGCGATCCCGGCGTCCAATATAGCTGTAATTGCCGTCCGGCAATTCGACTACAATGTCGCCGGTTTTGTACCACTGCGTCTTATCGTCATTGCTTAGAAATGCGTCCGCACTTTGCTGCGGAAGCGACCAGTAACCCTGCATCACAGCCCGTCCGCTGATGACTAATTCGCCCTCCGTGCCACGTGCGACCTCGCGTCCAAGCTCATCCACAACCTTCCCTTTGAGATGCGAGCAAATCCGGCCGATCGGAAATGGGCTCGTGCGGTCTTCCGGGATGGGCAGAGGAACCTGGTAGAACGTGCACACATTGGTCTCGGTCGGCCCGTACAGATTGAAATACCGGGGGCGGGGTAGCAGTTCCGTCAGGGTTCGCAAGTGACGCACCGGGAATACTTCTCCGGCAAACAAGATCAGCCGCAGGGCTGAATAGTCGCGCGTCCGCAGACTTCCATACTGAGCGAGCAAGCTCAGAATGGATGGCGCCGAGTACCAGCACGTAATCCGCTGTTCGGCGATCAAAGGCGCCAGGCGCATCGGATCTTTGCCGGTCTCCTCGGGAATGAGCACCAGCGTCGCTCCATGCTTCAGCGCTAAATGGATATCGAGAACGGACAAATCGAAGTGGAACGGCGCATGCGAAGAGAAACGGTCGCTGGTCATCGGCTGAAAAACTTCCGAGCACCAATCGAGAAAGCTGACGGCATTATCGTGCGAGAGCATGACGCCTTTTGGTTTGCCGGTGGAACCGGATGTGTACAGGATGTACGCCAAATCGTTGCCTGCGGCGGTGGTCGCAGGGGGAGCAGACTGCAGGGCATCCGCTTGGTCCAGTGCTCGCTGAAGATATCTTCCACCGCCCGTCCCCCCGACGAGGAAGATTTCGGGAACCGTTCCCAATCGTTTGGCTTCACTGCGGAACGGCGCTTCGAAGCGTTGTTCCATGACAAGCACCTTCACGCCGCAGTTATGCATCGTATAGGCGCTACGAGCTGCCGGAGCACTGGTATCGACTGGAACATATGTGGCCCCGGCTTTTAATATCCCGTAGATCGCGGCGACTGCGTCGATAGACTTGCGCATGAAGATACCGACCCGATCGCCGCGGCAAACACCGCGCATCCGGAGGTAATCGCTCAGACGGTCTGAAAGGCGCGCCAGTTCGCCATATCGAATGCTGCCCTCGGCGGGTTCGACGACCGCTACGTTATCCGGGAACTGCTCTGCCGCGCGGATAAACAGATCATGCAATCCGTGAGCACGGTCCATCGCACGATCCTCAGGATTGCCTCGAGCGTACAAGCGCTGCCACCGATGCGATTGTGTCCAGATACTCCGGGCTGGCTTCGTGCGCCTCGAGCGCGATACCAAAACGTTCTTCCAAGAACAGAACCAATCGCAGCGTGGCGATCGAATCGAGCACGCCGCCTGTAATCAGCGGTGTCGTATCGGTAAGTTGGTCAGGATGTTCACCGGGTAAAAACTCATGCAGAATATAGTCTTTGACGATCGTCTTGATTTCTTCAGCCATGCAAAGCCCTAATCAGCTATTCCGTTGACGTGGAGTTCAGCCGAATTCTCATGAATCAATTGGTAGAGACGCTCCGCAATCAAACGGTTGGCCGCTGCGTTGGGGTGATTGTCCCAGGGGGCAATACGAAATGCAACGGGGTCACGCCCGCTCCAAATATCGAACAGGTTGAAAACCTTCAAGCCTGCCGCGGCAGCCGCATCCAATGCTTGCACTCGTTGCCGCGGTGTTTCCGTCACGATATCCAGCGCTACAAATACCGGAACCGCGCCGTGACTGCGTACGCCTTCCGACATATAGTCGAAGGTCAATTGAACGACACGCTCAACTGAATGTCGCAGGCGTTGCTCCGCCTCCAGCCACGGCATCCGCGTTCTCACTCCCAGACTCTCCAGCGCAGCGCGGCCGGTATCGAACAGCACTGGTACACCCGCATGCCCCAGTGCGGCCACTCCGGTCTGCTCTATCAATCGTTGGAAGTGCGGGAAAGGAATTGTCTGTTGTAACTGGACCGTATGGACCAGATGCTGAATCGCCGGAACCGCAAGCCGCGGAGTATCAGTGAAAAACACGGCGTCCGGCTCGAATTTCAGCACCCGATCGTATAGCATTGCCAATTGCTGCGTAAGCGCATAACCGGCCACACCGAAATTTAGTACTTCATAACGAAAGTGGCCGTTTCGATGCCCGCCTTGGTTCAACCTTTGTTCCAGGACTCGCGTGAAGGTGTTTGCGTCCGACACGCCAGAGCCCATGACATGCGAGGGGCCGAGCACTGCAATCCGGTAGACTCCGAGCGGTTTCGATAAAAAGCGCTCGCGATCTCGCATTCCCCAACTGTTTGTGGTGAGCGGTTGATCCATGAACATGATTTTCATGCTCGGCTGAAGATCTCCGCCCAGAAAATCGCTGCGTTGCCTATAAGCCGCTGTTGCGCTTAACGGCAGCCACTCGGCCGGCTTCCGGCTGGTGACCTCCCACAGATGCGCACTCATGCGACTGTTATTGTCAAGCTTCTCGTAATAACCCTTATGCTGCAGCGCAACATCATGAGCGTTGAGCGTCGAGTGCTGCACGGCCGCTACCATCGAAGCCATAGCGGGCGCGCCGGTTGCATACAGATCCTTCCAGCCGAGCACTGCGAGTGCGATTAGCACCAGCATGGGTGCGGCATTCACCCACCCATAGGACGGCGTGCTTGAGTTCTTCGCTCTATCGGACCAGCTCCAACCTGCTATGGCCAGGGCAGCCAGCAAAAGGATGATCAAAGCCACGATTTCTCGTGCCGAGGTAACTCCCGCAGCCCGCCACATCAACAGCCAGAGGGTTAGCGAATCTGCGCTCCACAAAGACCAGAGCACACAAATTACAGCAAACGTGCCGACAACGCGTAATGCCCGCGCCAGGCTCCATCTGCTGGCGCTTCGACGCAAACGGCGTCGGGAACTCTTCATTTCCCGCAGGCTTCCCATTACCACCAGCGCTCCCAGCGTGCCCCAAAATAATCCATCCTGCATAGTGAGCGGGAATCCGCCGCGTAGCCAGAACCACTGATAGGAATGCAGCAGCCACGTTCCGAGGAACACAATGATCGTCGCCCAAATCAGCGCAGTGCGGGGACCTAATCGCTTGAACTTGAAGAAACTCGGATAGTACACGAGCTTCATCATGAAATCTTTCCAGTAGATATTGATGCGGCGCCAGAAGTCCGTAAAGCTGGAAGCAAGAAAATACAAGTGATGAGTCTCTGGCAGGCGGAAGCCGTAAAGGTAAAGCACGCCGGTAATCAGATGAAATTGCCCGGATACTCGCAGGTAAAGCAGAAAGGTCAGTAGCAGGAATCTAATGAGCTCACCAAGGCTGCGCAGTTCGATGGCATCCCCGGTCATGTGGATATACACCAGCCGGTACAGAATCAAGTGCACGAGTCCGCGAACGATCCACTTCACTCCGGTTTCATAGATGCGATGGGCCTCACCGTCGTAGTAAGTGCGGCGGAACGTCGAATAATCGACCACCGGAAAGAGTGGAAAGCATACGTTGGGCAGCATAAAAAAATACGCCAGTGTTCTTGCTGGCGTCGGGCGGCTTTCGTCATGCTTGAGCGCGTACAGATACACTGCCAACCGAAACATAAACATGGATCCGAGAATCGGCCAGATTGCCATTGACCATGGCCCGGGTAGCAATCCCGATCTCCAAAAGGCAAACAGGGCTCCTGTCAGAACCAGAAGAAGGACGCGCAAACTCAGACGTAACGGGAGGTGACAGATGCCAATCGGCAGCAGTCCCAAAAATATGAGCCAACTCCCGTCAAGTGGCCCGAATGCGACAATAAGCGCTGCCAGTGACAATCCGGCGAAGAATGACAGGCGAAATCGCCACGGAAGCAGCGCGTGAACTACAAATCCGCCAAATGCGAGGAGCATGACGTTGAAGAACGTCCGGCTCTCCAACTGGTACTGCCGTATGACGGCTAGTACTAAGGCGAGCTCGACGCAAAGCACGATAAGCCGCAGATCCTCGCGAAAACGTCGTTGAGTTGGGCGCCCAAGGTTGTGTTCTGGTGCCACCAGCAAAGTTGTGCTGCCGTCCGTCGATGAAGACGCCATCTGCGGCAAGTTTTCCTTAGACAGTTGCAAGTTGGTGGTATTCCGCAACAACATCAGCAGCGTGCAAATCGAATCCGGATTGGTACCTTTACAGCGTTCGTGCTAAACGTTTTGTGCTTGTAGTAACTGCCTAGAACTCGGAACAATCTAACACATGCAAGTGGATCTGCTATGAGCGAAGACGATAGAAAAGTACTAGGACTAGTTAACTTGGAACGTTGCCGTCCTTCGTGTGAGTCGATGGCAACAAGAAAAGCAAATGTCTCCCGACGCGCATTTGCGGAGGAGCTGTTAGAGTTTCCTTGCCAGCCCTACGCCCAGCGCGACCGCAACGAAGCACATCAAATTGGTGACGAAAAGATTTAGAGCAGCCGGCAGGAATTGCCCTTTTTCCATTAGCGTAAAAGTCTCAAAGATGTAGCTGGAATAGGTGGAATACGTCGCGCAGAAGCCGATGGCAATGAGGATACGCCAGCGCGGATCGGCGAGTATGCGCTCACTGGTCCAGACGACAAAAAAACCGGCAAAGAAGCTGGCACTGACGTTGATGATAAGCGTGCCAAAAGGAAAGCCCGAGGGAATGAGCTTGGAAACGTACTGTGCTACGACATAACGGAGATTCGCGCCAAGGATCGCACCAAGCGAGATCAGAAAGATTGTTTGCAACGAGAGACTCCAACCGTAAATTTGGTAGGAGTCATCAGCCCCGGGCGGGCGGTTGTGGCGAACTCCATCGCCGCTACGAATCCAGTTTACATTTTTGCTATCTGCGCGCGCAATACCTGCTCAGGCGCGCAATGCGCCTTTTGCGAGACCGGTGAAGGTCGACCACACATTACCCGGGATGCGTTGCACGTCATCGAGCACTTGTTCCATCGCCGAAAGGAAGTAATCTATGTCGCTTTTTGTGATGATCAGTGGCGGCAGAAACTTGATCACTTCCGTGTGATAACCCGCTACCTGCGTCAGAATGCGGTGCCGGTGCAGCAGGGGCATGATGAGCATCTGGCTGAAGACGCCGAAATTGAGCGTGTGCAGTGTGTCCCAGGCGGCTTTCAGGCGCAGCGATTGTTCGGGGCGCTTAAAGTCGATGCCGAACATGAGGCCTCGCCCGCGGACATCTGAGACGAAGGGGCACGCTTCCCCGAGTTCGGTGAGGCGCTCCATCACGTAGGCGCCCATGCGCTCGGCGTTTTCAACCAGGCGCTCTTCTTCCATGACATGCAGCGTGGCAAGCGCCGCGGCCATGGCAAGGTCGTTCTGGCCGAAGGTGTTCGAGTGCACGACGCAGCGCTCCATGCTGTTAAAAACCGAATCCATGATCTTCGGGCTGGTGACAACTGCGCCGACTGGCACATAACCTCCGGAGAGCGCTTTGGCCGTGCAAACAATATCGGGCTCCACTTCGGGCCAGTGTTGATAGGCGAACCATTTGCCCGTGCGGCCGAGACCGCACTGCACTTCATCGGCTATCAGCAGCGCCCCGGCGCGACGGCAGAGTTCCTGCGCTCCGGCCAGGTAACCATCGCCCACTACGTCGCAGCTCTTGCCTTGCACCGGCTCAACAATAAAGGCTGCGACGTCTCTACGGTACAGCGCCCGTTCGAGCGAGGAGAGATCGTTGAAGACCACCGGAGCCGTTCCCGGCATCAGATCGCCAAAACGCTCGCGGAAAAATTCGGCCCCGTTGAGAGACAGCGAGCCGGTAGTCAGGCCGTGGAAGGCGTGATCGCAATAGAGGATACGGCTCTTGCCGGTGAAGCAGCGGGCGAATTTGATGGCGGTCTCTACCGCCTCGGTGCCGGAATTGCAGAAGAAAACACGCGACAGCTCCTCGGCGCCGGCAGCGGAGGCATGCGCAGCAAGCTTTTCGGCCACCAGGCCCGCAAGCAGGGAACAATCCATGCGCACCAGGTTGGGCATTTGGCGCGAAAGCACCTGCTCGAGGATGGAGCGTACGCGCGGGTGGTTGCGACCGAGGGCAAAGACACCCCAGCCCGTGAGCATGTCAAGATAGCGCCGGCCGGCGGCATCGAACAGGTAGCAGCCCTCGCCGCGCACGTACTGCTTGTCGAAGCCGATGGTGCGCAGCATTCTAACAAAAACCGGATTAATGTGCTGCGCGTGCAGGTCGTATTGTCGGCCCTGCTGCGCATCCAGCCACGCCAGGAAATCAGCGCTCACTCCGAAATCCTGAGTCGAAAGACACGCTCGCGCGCGCTTGGTATCGCCTGAAACACCATTACCATCGATTTTGCCATGCGCTCGCCCAGGTCTCTAGACATCGAGATCTGCGGATGCAGACCGCGAACGTTCCTCCGGTGACGGAGGAACGTCCGGCAAGTTTTCAATAGGGTGGATTTCGATTCAGGCTGTGCGTTGTACTTCTACTTTGACGTCGCCGGTAATAGCGGCTTGCGCGGCGGCCAGGCGAGCGATGGGAACGCGGAACGGAGAGCACGAGACATAGTTCATGCCCACTCGGTAGCAAAACTCGACCGAACTCGGCTCACCGCCGTGCTCCCCGCAGATGCCGATTTCGATATCGGGCCGGGTCTTGCGGCCGAGTCGAATGGCATGTTCAATGATCTTGCCGACGCCATCCTGATCGATCGCCGCGAACGGGTCGGATTTGAAGATCTTCAGATCTTCGTATTGCTTGGAGAACTTCGTGTAATCGTCGCGCGAGAGACCCATGGTGGTCTGAGTCAGGTCGTTAGTGCCGAAGCTAAAGAATTCGGCTTCACGGGCGACTTCGTCCGCCGTGAGCGCGGCGCGCGGAATTTCGATCATGGTTCCGACGTAGTATTTCAGATCTTTCAAGCCAGCCTTCTCGAGAACTTCTTTGGCGACACGCACCACGATCGTTTTCTGGTTTTCAAGCTCCTTGACGTTGCCGACGAGCGGGATCATCACTTCCGGGATGACCTTGATGCCTTTCTTGGCGACTGCGGCAGCCGCTTCGAAGATCGCGCGCGCCTGCATTTCGGTCACTTCCGGATAGGTGATGCCCAGCCGGCAGCCGCGATGGCCGAGCATCGGGTTAAATTCGTGCAGCTCTTCGACGCGGTGAAGCAACTCGGGAAGATGTTTCTTCAGTTCGCCCACGCCGACTTTGTAGGTGGATGCGAGTTCTTTCTTTTCCTTCGTCGAAGCATGGGGCAGTCGCGCGATATCGACCATGAGATTCTCGCGCTTGGGCAGGAATTCATGGAGCGGCGGATCGAGCGTGCGGATGACGACCGGGAAGCCATTCATGGCTTCAAACAGTCCGGCGAAATCCTTGCGCTGCATCGGTAGCAGCTTTTGCAGGGCCTTTTTGCGCGTCTTCTCATCGCGCGCGAGAATCATGGACTGCATGTGCTCGATGCGGTCTTCAGCGAAGAACATGTGCTCGGTGCGGCACAGGCCGATGCCTTCGGCGCCGAACAGGCGCGCTTGTTTGGCATCGCGCGGAATATCGGCGTTGGCGCGTACGCCGAAACTGCCGCGGAAGTCATCCGCCCACGACATAAACGTGGCGAAGTAGTGCGACTTCGGATCGGGCTCGCTGGTCTTGCACTGCCCCTGGTAGACTTCGCCCAGGGTGCCGTCGAGCGAGATCCAGTCACCTTCCTTGAGGACAAGCTTCTTGCCCTCAAACAGGATCGTGGCTTCTTTTTTCGCTTCGTTGACGGACACGGAGGAAGCGCCGACAACGCAGGGGCGTCCCATACCGCGCGCGACGACGGCCGCGTGACTGGTGAGCCCGCCGACAGCAGTCAGAATGCCTTTCGAGACGTCCATGCCGTGAATGTCGTCGGGCGTGGTTTCTTTGCGGACGAGAATGACTGGCCCTTTTTTCGCTAGTTCAACGGCATCTTCGGACGAGAAGGCCGCGCGGCCGACAGCGGCGCCCGGCGACGCTGGAAGACCGGTAGCGATCTCTTGCAGGCCTTTGCGCATGGCCGGATCGAGCACGGGATGGAGAAGCTGGTCCAGTTGATTCGGTGCGACACGCTGCACGGCTTCTTTTTTCGAGATCAGACCTTCTTCAACCATATCGACTGCAACGCGGACGGCGGCGGGACCGGTGCGCTTGCCGTTGCGCGTCTGCAGCATGTAGAGCTTGCCTTCTTCGATCGTGAATTCGAAGTCCTGCACGTCGCGATAGTGGCGCTCGAGGTTGTTCGTGATCTCGCGGAGCTGGCGGTAGGCTTCCGGCATGACTTGCTCGAGCTCGGCGATCGGCTGCGGCGTGCGGATGCCGGCTACCACGTCTTCACCTTGCGCGTTAACCAGAAATTCGCCGTAGAAAACTTTTTCGCCGCTAGAAGGATTACGCGTAAAGCCGACGCCGGTGCCGGACTTTTCGCCCATGTTGCCGAAGACCATAGCCTGCACGTTGGCAGCCGTACCGATCGAATCGGGAATCTTCTCCATGCGGCGGTAATATATGGCCTTGGGCGTGTTCCAGGAGTGGAAGACCGCATCGCGCGACATGGTTAACTGCCGGCGCGCGTCTTGCGGGAACGGCTTGCCGGTCTCCTTCTTCACCAGCTTTTTGTATTCCTCGATGATCGCCTTGAGATCGGCGGCAGTGAGATCGGTATCTAGCTTCGCCTTGATCTTCGCTTTCCGCGCATCGAAGATATGGTCGAATTTCGCCATGTCGATGTGCAGCGCGACTTCGCCGAACATCTGAATGAAACGGCGATAACAGTCGTAAGCGAAACGTGCGTTGCCGGTCTTCTTTGCCAGGCCTTCCGTAGTTTCATCATTCAGGCCCAGATTGAGGATCGTGTTCATCATGCCAGGCATCGAGAATTTCGCTCCCGAGCGCACGCTGAGCAGCAGCGGATCGTCCACGCCGCCGAGTTTTTTGTCCATCTGCTGTTCCAGCTTGGTGAGCGCTTCGTCTATCTGCGTGTCCACCTC
>DATBGM010000140.1:0-9983 GCA_036557945.1 Bryobacteraceae bacterium
ACCGGAGCGGTCACTCTACTCATGTAGATTTGTAAATCTTGCATGGGCTGGCGGCAGGTTCGCTAACTTTTCACAACGCCCGCAATAACGGTTCCAGGCGCGCCTCTGTCGCGCTGTCCAGCTTCTCTCCGTCTTTGGTCACATACAACGCATCGAGCGCCCGGTGCCCTTCGGTATTCACCAGCACAACTTCGATATTGCAGCCGCTCTCGGTGAGAACGCGGGCTAGCTCGAAGAGCAAACCAGGCCGGTCGTTCGCTGCAAAATTGAGTAGTGTCGCCGAGTCCGAAGCCGTGTCGTCAAAGCGCACCGAAGCCGTACTCTGCGCGGACGCGTGCGGCCGCGGCGTCGCACGCCGCCGTTTTAGCAGATCGCGCACCTCGATTGCTCCTTTCACCACACATTCAGTTGTCCAGCGCAGCCGCTCAATCTCTTCCGGATTCAGCTCGAGCGTGCGCGCAGGATCGGTAAACCGGAATTCATCCAGCACGGAACCGACCGCGTTCGAGGCCGCTTCCGCTTTCACGATGTTCATACCGAAACTTGCGAGCGTCCCACACAGCGCTGCGAACAAACCCGGGTGGTCGGCCGCAAGTACGGTCAGCACGTACGCTCCAGGCTCGCTCTGGATCTCAAGAGCGACGCCCGCATGCAGCCGGATCTGCTCCAGCCGGAAATGCTCTTCGATGCGTTGCGATGTATGGATCCGGGCATAACGCGCGGGAAAGCCTTCCAAAAAGTGAGCGAGATCAGGACGCATTCGATCACGAGCCGTGTTCTCGCTATGAATGCGATCGGAAGCAAGTTCGCGTGTAAGCTGCGCGGCCGCAACCGAATGCACGCGCCAGAGCTGCTCCACGCGCCACGGCGTCATCGCGCTCGGATTGACGGCAGAAATATCGGCGTATGTCAGGAGTGTCAGCCGCCGCAGGTCTTCATATGTTCCGATTTGCGAGCTGAGAAAGCGTGCCGTCGCCGGATCGCTTAAATCCCGGCCATTCATCACCAGCGACAGATCCAGATGATGCGCGATCAGGAATGTAATACTCTCCCGTTCCGCTGCAGGCGTGCCGATGCTCGAAAGGAAGCGATCCGCTTCTTCGATCGAGCCGCGCACATGATTCCCCGGCTCGGTTCCTTTCCCTATATCGTGTAATAGCAGCGACATGCGCACGAGCGCAAGCTGATCCTCTTCGCGCGCCAGGTCGCGAAAGCGCGGCGTCGCATCGGATGCATTCGAAAGTAGAAGATCGATGGCCCCAATTGCAACCAGCGTATGCTCATCCACTGTATAGCGATGATAGAAATCGCGGACGACAAGGCTCTCTACCGTCCCCCACGACGGAAGCGCGGCAGCCAGAATGCCGGCATCCTCCATTTCGCGTAGAGCAAGGGAGGCGTGCGGCTCGGAAAGCAGCGAACGCCACGCAGGCCACAGCGGCGGCTCCGCAACGAGCGCGGAAGCACGTTCGCGCACACGCCGTTGGGTGTCCCATGACAGCCGGATACCCTGGCGCGCAACGAATCGGAACAGATCGAAGACCGCGGCAAGCGATACAAGCGTTGTGGCTGGATTGCGTAGAAAAATCCGGTTCTGTGCAACTGTGTAATCGGCGGTAGAGAGCCGGCCGCGCCAATCCCGGAATTGGCGCGCCAGCCCGGTCTCGCTACGCGCGATAAAATCGAGCGTCTGCTGGCCGGCTTGAAAACAGGTCTTTAAATGCCGGTAGACAATCCGCATCCACTCCTCGGGTGTCATTGCCTCGCAGGGTAATGTCTCGGCGGCGCGGTCCTGCAGCTCAAAACTGAGCAGATTATTATCGCGGCCTGCCTGCTCGTGCAGAAAGTAACGCACTCGGTACAAAAAATCGCGCGCAGTTCCGAGTCCGGCTGCTGCATGCCTCAGCGGCTCTTTATCCGGCCCGAGTTTCGCCGCCCACTCGACAAAATGGACGTCGCGAATACCGCCGGGCCCTTCCTTAATGTTGGGCTCCAGGTGATAAACCGTGTTACCGAACTTGTTATGGCGCGCGCTCGTGAGATTCGCCAGGCCGCGCAACAGAGGCGTGGCTTGCCGGTGAAAGAAGTCCGCCAGCCGCGCCTGGAGCTCATCAAAGATCCAAGGTGAACCCGTCAGAAAACGCGCATCCAGCAGGCTGATCGAGAGATGAATGTTGTTCTCGTGAACCCGGCAGCATTCGTCAATTGTGCGCACCGAATGACTCGCCTTCACCGAGCTGTCCCAGAGCGTGCGCAGGAACTGGCTCAGCGGTTCTTTCAGGTTCTCGCTTGGTTCATGCTCGAGAACCAATAGCAGGTCGACATCGGAATACGGAAACAACTCGCGCCGCCCATACCCACCTACGGCAACGAGCGCGAAAGGAGCCGGCAGACGATCCTGCAGAAGATCGCGCGCGGTTTCCATGACCACACGATCCACTTCTTGCGTGCGCGGAAATTGTTGAAGCGAAACCGGGGCGCCCTCCGGGCCCGTATGCGACTCTAGTGTGTCACAATGCTGCTTCGCCCGAATCGTCATTGCGAATGCGCAGCGCGTCCTCCACGTTGTAAACGAAAATCTTGCCGTCCCCCAGTTTGCCTGTGCGTGCAGCCGCGGCGATCGCACGTGTCACTTCATCCAGGCGTGCATCCGGCACCACTGTCTCCACTTTTACTTTGGGGAGCAGATCTACCTCATACTCCATCCCACGATAGACTTCTTTATGGCCTTTCTGGCGGCCGTGACCGCGCACCTCGCTCACGGTGAGTCCGTCAACACCGATCGCCTTGAGCGCTTCCTTGACTTCGTCGAGCTTAAACGGTTGGATAATGGCTTCGATTTTTTTCATGGCAGTAGATGGTGATCAGGCTTCCAGGCTGTAGCCTTCTTCGCCGTGCATAGAGAGGTCCAGCCCTTCGCGCTCCTGCTCGGCCGAGGCGCGCACTCCTATCGTCACATCGACAATCTTCAGAATGATGATTGTCCCGACAATCGCAAGCACCCAGGAAATAACAACTGCAATGAACTGGTTTAGCACCTGGTGTGCATTTCCGTCGATCCAGCCGAGCGGAAGTGCTTTTCCGGAGGAATCTTTTAGGGCATCGTTGATCAGATTAGTAGCGAAAACGCCGGTCAGAATCGCACCCAATGTGCCGCCCGCGCCATGTACGCCAAAAGCGTCAAGCGAGTCGTCATACCCGAAGCGGCTTTTTACCGTCGTCACCATAAAGAAGCAGATGATGCCCGCCAGAAAACCGATCAGCAGCGCCGGGAACGGTTGCACGAAGCCGGAAGCGGGCGTGATCGCAACCAGTCCGGCAACGCATCCGGAAATGCCGCCCAGCATGCTCGGCTTCCCGTGCCGTACCCATTCCGCGAGCATCCACCCGAGCGCGGCAGCGGCTGCGCCAAAGTGCGTTGCGACGAACGCGCTCGTTGCAAGACCTGAGGCCGCCACCGCGCTTCCCGCGTTAAACCCGAACCATCCCACCCACAAAAGGCACGCACCGATCACGCTCAGCACAAGGTTATGCGGCTTCATCGGTTCGCGCGGGAATCCGACCCGCTTGCCGAGATATAGCGCACATACGAGCGCGCTTACGCCCGAAGTGATGTGAACCACCGTACCGCCCGCGAAGTCGAACGTCGGAATTGATCCGCCCAGAAATGCATTCAACAGCCCGCCTTTGCCCCACACCATGTGCGCCATCGGAAAGTAAACAATGGTCGACCACAGAATCGTAAACAGCACCATCGCGCTGAACTTCATGCGCTCGGCGAATGCGCCCGAGATCAACGCCGGCGTAATGATCGCAAACATAAGTTGATAAATCATGTACGTCGCATGTGGAATCGTCGCCGCATAATCGGCGTTAGGGGCAGTGCCTACACCGCGTAAAAAGAGGTAGCTCAAATTGCCGATAAACGAGTTGCCCGGAGCGAATGCCAGGCTGTATCCATAAATCGCCCAAAGGACCGTCACGATGACCATCAGTGCGAAACTGTGCATCATCGTTCCCAGCACGTTTTTGCGCCGTACCAGGCCGCCGTAGAACAGGGCCAGTCCCGGACCTGTCATCATAAGAACCAGCGCCGCGCTAGTCAGCATCCAGGCGTTGTCGCCTGCGCTTTGCGCCGCTTTCGTCGCGGCCTCCAAGGCTGTAAGCCGGGCGTCCACCGTGTTCGCAGTTTGCGCAACAAGCGGTGCAGTACAAAATGCGCTGAGGAGAATCAGAATGCGGTTGAGACGAATCATAATTTGGTCAGGAGTCGTTGCTGAAGGCTACAGCGTAGCAATTTCAGAGGCTCTACTGAACACACAAATTTCTATTCACCGCATCCAAATGTTTTATCTGGTATAGATGGCAGACGACGTAGCGCAGCAGAACACGCAGGGTGTCAATCCCTGGCTTATCGCAATAGCGGTAATTTTACCCGCTTTTATGGAAGTGATCGATACTTCCATTGCCTCTGTCTGTCTGCCGCATATTGCGGGAAGCCTGTCGGCCAGCTATGACGAAGCTACCTGGGTGCTGACCTTTTACCTGCTATCGAATGCAGTAGTCCTGCCAGCCAGCGGATGGTTTGCATTGCGTTTTGGCCGCAGGCGGTTTCTCATCGCCTCTATCGTCATTTTCACCATCGCCTCATTTTTCTGCGGCGCAGCCAACAGTCTGCTCACCATTCTGATCGCCCGGCTTGTGCAGGGAGCCGGCGGCGGCGGTTTGCAGCCCCTCTCGCAAGCGATCCTGACCGAAAGTTTTCCGCCCGAAAAGCGCGGCATGGCGATGGGTGTGTTCGGGTTGGGCGTGGTTGTCGCTCCGATACTCGGACCGACGCTCGGCGGGTGGCTCACCGACGCGTATTCCTGGCGCTGGGCATTTTACATCAATATTCCCATCGGAATTCTGGCGACATTTCTCGTAATGCGCTACATTAATGACCCGCCGTATATTAAAAACGCCGATCCCGGCAAACTCGACTGGACGGGGTTCGGGCTGCTCGCGCTCTCGCTCGGCTGCATGCAGGTGATGCTCGACCGCGGCGAGCAGGATGACTGGTTTGGCGCGACCTGGATTCGCTGGGCATTTGTCATTATGCTCGTCACGGGTGTCCTGTTCGCCATTACTCAGTTGACGCGCGAGAAGCCGCTCGTGGACCTTTCGATTTTCAAGAACCGGAATTTCACGATGGGGTCGCTGCTGATTTTTCTGTTCGGAGCCTCCATCTATGGCGCCGTAACGCTGCTTCCGCTTTACTACCAATCGATGATGGATTACTCGGCGTGGTGGGCGGGGCTGGCCGTGGCGCCGCGCGGCATTGGCGCCGTACTCGCTATGCCGATTGTCGGTATGCTCGTCTCCCGGATCGATACCCGCATTCTGGTTTCGCTCGGCTTTGCGGGATTTGGGGTGTGCAGCTTTATTTGGGGTCTGCTGACGCTACAGATTTCGCCGTGGTCGCTGCTTGTCCCCATCATCTTGAGCGGCGTCGCCGCCGGTCTCGTCTTTGTCCCGCTCTCGGTCGTTTCCTTAGGCGATCTTCCTCCGGAGTCGGTCGGCAATGGCAGCGGCCTTTACAACTTGCTGCGCAATATCGGCGGAAGCATCGGTATCTCGGTTGTCTCCACCATCCTTTCGCGTCACCAGCAAGTTCATCACAACGAACTCGTCCGCCATATTGTGCCCGGTGACCCCGACTATCAGTACAGGCTCAATTTCTTTACTCAGCTTTTTTCGCAGTACGCGCCTTCGGTAACTGCGCAGCAGCAAGCCGTCGGCCAGATTGCCCGTACGGTCAATCAGCAAGCCATGCTCTGGTCTTATATAGACGATCTGCGCTACATGGCTCTTGTCTGTCTCTGCTGCGTACCCGTCGTCTGGGGACTGAAGAAAGTGCGCGCGCGCGGAGCCCCGGCCGGCGCACATTAGCGCGCGTCCACTGGCACCCTGCTGCTTCTCCTTCACGGGCTCCCAGACGCTTCTCACGAGGACTTCTGGATCGCGTTTACTCGAGCTCTATGTAACCCTTGATAACACAAGATTCAGCTTTATCTGGATGACGCGGGATTGAACACATTCAGGCGGCCACCGCCGTGCTGCGAATCCGGTAAACAATTCATCCCGTAGAAGACGAGAGCCGGTTAGTTCCCGGGATAGTTAGGTGAATAGAGATAGCTGTCTGGCCGAAGCGCAAGTTTTCCGTTCTTGACGAAACGATCGCCGCGTTCCGCGAGATGATCGATCAGCCGTTGACGCCAGAGGCGGAGGGTGTCTTTATGTGACGCGTCCTTTGCACGGTCATGCAGCTCGCACGGATCATTCGTCAGATCGAAAAGCTGCTCTTCTCCGTTCTGCGCATGGAAGATATACTTCGTGCGCCCATCGGTAAGCGCATTCCAATGATTCGCCGGGCTGTAACAAACGTCGTGCTCCAGATCGATATACTCGCGCCATTTAGCGCCTCCACGAACCAGATCAAGTAAGCTTTCGCCGTCCAGGCGCAGAGCTGAGCGATCCACACCCGCCGCATCGAGCATGGTAGGGAAAACATCACGAATCTCGACGGACTGCGTAATCACCTGGCCACGTTGAGCGGTTACGAGGTTTGCAGGCCAACGCAACAGCATCGCAATTCGGGCCGACGGTTCATAGGCGTAGCACTTGCGCCAAAGATTCTGATCTGCCGTCATGTCGCCGTGATCCGAGAGAAAGAGAATGAACGTATTCTCAAGCAGATGGCGTCGCTCTAATGTGCCCAGAATGCGCCCGATTTGCTCGTCGACAAACGATACACTGCCGTAGTGGCCTTGCCGCGATTCGCGCACCTGCCTAGGCCCCAGATCGCCGTGCCAGATCTCGTAGTCCGGTCCGCTCGGTGGTGCATATCGCTTGGCCCACTCGCCGACTTTGGCTTGCGGAAGATCCGCGTTCTGATACTGTTTCCAAAAACGCGGCGGCGGATCGTAAGGACTATGTGGACGTTCAAATGACACCTTTAAGAAGAACGGCTCGGGCCGTTGGTAATCCCGCAAGAAACGAACCGCCGTTTCGCCGGTCCAGTGCGTCGGATGCAGCTCTTCCGGCAGGGCGTAAGGCGCGCCGCGGTAATCATTCCAAAGAAGACCGGTCCTATCAGGATCCAGACTCGGAGCAACCGACCAAAACCACGAGCGATAGTCGCTACGAAAATCGATACTTTCTTCCCGGCCTGATTCATCCAGAATTTCTTGTCTGAACCCGTGACTATTCCGCTGCGGGGTGAAGTGATTCTTGCCAATTACCGCGGTGTAGTAGCCGGTCTTTGCGAACTCGCGCGGCATCTCGACCGCATAGCGTCTGGCGACTCGCCCATAACCGAGCATCCCGTGATGCCAGGGGGAAAGGCCAGTGAGCAAGGCGGCGCGTGCCGGTGTGCAGCTCGGGGTTGAAGAATAAGCACAGCGAAAATAAGCGCCTTGCCGGCCCAGTTGATCGAGATGGGGAGTGCGGATGGCGCGATTTCCATCAATGCCCAGGCAGTCGCCGCGAAGTTGATCGGCTATGAGCAGGAGTATGTTCGGCCTGCTGTGCGGACGTTGAGCAGGCGCACCCGAAGCGGAAAGCGCTGCTCCGCTCAAGGCAATAAAATTTCTCCGATTCATTTCACAATTGCGATCTTTCGAAGTATCAATTTATAACGCCGCGTATCAAGTGACCTGATATAAGGGCATTTCGTATAGGCGCGCTTGCGGCGCACGCTCAGTAAACCAAAGGATTCGCAAGAACGCTTGCCGGAAGTCTAAAGTTCGGCGGATTCCCTGACGTCTGCGGCGAGAGACGCTCTGTTGTTTAATCGCATGGCCGTATTGTTCCGTCGGCATGTGACGTGTCGAAAAAGCGTCTGTCAAGAGGCTCATTCCGCAACCTGATAAATGTGGATAAGAACGCCATCATCGAACGAAATGTCAAGAAAACCGTCTCTGTTTTGTCGTTACACCCCAATCGCGATCGCAACTTTAACTATTCTGCTCTCCGCCTGCGGCAAGCGGAGCCCCGAAGAACGGGCAATGTCTCCTGAAAATTCTTTGAAAGCCATGCATGTCGAGGGCGATTTCCACGTCGAACTTTTTGCCTCCGAACCGGAAGTCATGAGCCCGGTGGATATGGCCTTCGATGAAGACGGAAAGGTCTACGTTGCCGAGATGCTCGACTATCCCGACGATCCGCCGCCCGGTAAGCCCGTCCGCTCTCGCATTCGACTTCTAGAAGATGCGAACCACGACGGTAAGTACGAGCGGGCGACTGTTTTTGCCGATCATGTTCTGGCCGTGAGCGGCATCATGCCTTGGAAACACGGCCTTATAGTCACCAGCGCGCCGGACATCCTGTTTATGGAAGATACGAACGGGGACGGGAAAGCGGATGTGCGCAAAGTCTTATACACGGGTTTTGCCAAGGCGAATCAGGAGGCCCGAATTACCAATCCGCGACTGAGTATCGATAACTGGATTTACTGCTCGAACACCGGCAACGGCGGATTGATCCGTTCGCCCGACCATCCCGGGATGGCACCGGTGCTCGTTCGCGGTACCGATTTTCGCTTCGATCCGATCAGCGGGAAAGCGGAAGCCGCTTCCGGCCCGGCTCAATTCGGCTCTACCTTCGACGAGTTCGGAAATCGCTTTATCACTCAAAACACGACGCATATCCGGCACGTCGTGCTGCCCATGCAGTATCTGGCGCGTGCGCCGCTGCTCGAAGTCGCCGCCGAGGCGCAGGACATTTCGGATCACGGACGCCCATCGGCGCGCATGTTTCCGCTGACTGGTCCGCAAGAGTGGCGCAAGGCAAGAACCAGTTTGCGCCAGGAGCGCTATGACGAAAACGAGCTGCACCGTACCGAAGAAGTTGGCGGCTGGTTTACAGCGGCTTCGGGCAGCACACTCTATAACGGCGACGCATGGCCGAAGGAATACATAGGAAGTGTGTTCACCGGTGACGTCAGCGGGAATCTGATCCATCGTGATCTGATTCTGCCCGACGGCGCCACGTTCCGCGCTCATCGCGCCAAAGACAACGTTGAGTTTCTTGCCTCGACCGATGTCTGGTTTCGCCCCTGTAACTTCGCGAATGCGCCGGATGGCAACTTCTATTTCACTGATATCTACCGGCAGGTTATAGAAACGCCGGAATCGATCCCGGAGGAAATTCGCAAGAAAATCAATTTCTACAATGGCGACACACTCGGGCGCATCTGGCGGATTGTCCCCAATAAGTCGCCCGTGCATCGAAACTTAGCGCCGAATCTCGGTGCAGCCAGTTCGGCCGCTTTAGTGTCGGAGCTTTCAAATCCGAATGGTTGGAATCGTTGGACCGCGCATCGGCTGCTATTGGAACGGCAGGATAAGAGCATTGTTCCGACGCTTCAGGATCTTGCGGCGAATGGCGCTTCGGCCGAAGCTCGCATGCATGCGCTTGCGCTGCTGGACGCCTTTGTGGCGCTCCAGCCGTCCGAGATCGAGCGTGCTCTGAGAGATGAAGACGGACGTGTACGGCAAAACGCGATGCGGCTGAGTGAGCGTGCTTTAAAGCAGTCCGCGCCGCTGGCGAAAGTCGTTCTGGCCGCGGTATCCGATCCCGATCCGCACGTTCAGTTTCAGGCAGCGCTCACGTTGGGTGATTTGAAACATGAGCAAATGCTCTCGACTCTGGAAGAATTGGCTCACCGGCATTCTTCGGATGCATGGTTTCGCGACGCCATCCTGAGCTCCGTGGCAGACTCGGCATCGCCGTTTTATGAAGCGCTCCTTGCCAAAGGCGAAAACTGGACCGATCCGCAGATGCTCGTTAAGCTTTCCGCGCTGATTGGATCGCGTCACAACGAAAACGAATTGTCGCATTGGTTCGCGGGTCTCAGCAAACTGCAACATCCTGAAAGAGAGCTGGCGGGACTCACGCGCGGCTTAGCACTTGTCCGGGCGCGAAACCTTCAGGTGCCGGGA
>DATBGM010000141.1:0-17851 GCA_036557945.1 Bryobacteraceae bacterium
TGGAGGCTTTCAGTTCGAAAACGTTCCGGAAGGGCAGGTCTGGATCTCGGCACAGCGTCCCGGCTACTTCACGCCACGGCCCGAAATGGTTGCATTTCGAGTCGGCTCCGGCTCGAACAATTTCCGCATTCCGTTAACTCCCGAATCGAAAATCACAGGAACTGTTCTGGACGGGGAAGGTGAACCCGTCGAAAATATACAGGTTCAGGTAATGGGCGAGCAGGTTCTGGAAGGGCACAAGCAGTGGATGATGCGCGGCGCAACTTCGACGGACGAAAACGGCATGTTCAAGCTCGACGGCCAAATGCCGGGCGCGGTCATCGTATGCACGGGCGCCCGGCCGCTGCTGCCATATAACGCCAACAGCACGGAAAGCTATCCGGCGCGCTGCTATCCGACTGCTACCGATGTGGCCTCGGCGCAAAAGATCGAAATTGCGGCCGGCCAGCCGGCGCAGGTGGATTTCACGCTCGAACCGGTGCGCAGCTACAGCGTGAGTGGGATGGTTTCCGGAGCCCAGCCGGGCAGAACAGGCGCGTGGGTGGAAGGCATCGAAGGCCAGCAGCCCTCGATCGGCGTTCCCATCAACGCCAGGACAGGCGTGTTCCGGCTGCGCCTGCCGAACGGAACCTGGAAGATTCATTTCCAGAGTATGAGCGGCGGGCAGAACCTGGAAACCGTTGAAGAAGTAAATGTCAATGGAGCAGATGTTACAGGCCTGCAGGTGACGCTTGCACCCGGTGCGGATATCCCTGTCGAGATCGTGCGCCCGCCGGAAGCGACAGAGCAGACGGCAACTGGCCCGAATACCGCAGTTCCGGTCTTGCGTCTGACTCGTCCCGGCTCTTTCAATACGGCGTACACGTCTTCGTTTGTTCCCGATCGGCATAACGCGCCCAATGTTCCGGCCGTTCAGGCGATCTCAAATGTTCCGCCGGGGACTTACAACGTGAGCGTTATGTCCAACGCAGTCTGCGTGGGTTCCGTTTCTTCCGGCAGCGTGGATCTGCTCCGTGAGCCGCTCACCATTGCTGCAGGCTCTTCTCCGGAGGCAATCGTGGTCAATCTGCGCGCCGATTGCGGCTCGATTGACGTGACCGTGCGCACCGACCGGCCGGAGTTGCCCTTCACCCTGCTGCTCGTTCCCGAGACTCCAGGCCTGGATCCGCAGATGCACGGCTTTTCTGGCAATTCGTACACATTGGCCAATCTCTCGCCCGGCACGTACCATGTCTATGCAGTTTCCAATGCAGCCGGTCTCGAATACGCCAATCCCGAAGCTATGCGCGATATTCCCGGCGAAACCGTCACGCTCGAGGCCAATCAGAAAGCCAGCGTGACGGTTCCGGTATACGAACGAGGCAAGCAGTGATACCCGCCTGGATCTTCGCCGCGCTGGCGCTGCTCCCTGTGTCCGCGCCTCCGGCGAAATTCGTCATCAGCGGAATTGTCGTTGATGAGCGCACCCAGCAGCCGATCAAGCACGCCCTCGTCACCGTCACGCAAAACGAACATCCGGATCGCAACGCGTCTCTCTTCACCTCCGCCGATGGCCACTTCACTTTTACCGACGTTCCCGCCGCCAAGTACACGCTGCAAGCCGAAGTACACGGCGAGCAGCGCACGTTTGAACAGGACGGCCAATATTCAACTGGTATCGTCACCGGGCCGGGACTCGATTCCGAACACATCGTTTTCCGCTTTTCCGTGCCCGGCAGCATTGCCATTAAGATCGAGGACGAGGAAGGCGAGCCTGTCCCCGGCGCGCAGGTGACGCTTTTTGCGAAAGATGTGAACGCCGGCTGGCCGCAGATCCGGCTTGTCATGCAAAATGCGACGGATAATGAAGGCGCGCTTCGCCTCGCGCATCTCCAGCCCGGCACGTATTATCTCGCCGTCATGGGACGTCCGTGGTATGCGCAAAATCAACCGGGCCCGCAAACGCCCGAACAACAATCGGAAACCGCGGCGCTCGATGTTGCCTACCCGCTGACCTACTATCCATCCACGCAGAATCCCTCAGCCGCCGCGCCCATCACTTTAGCCGCGGGAGAAAAAGTGCAACTGCAAATGACGTTGCGCGCCGTTCCCGCGATTAAGATTTCGCTTGAGGGCGTACCGGGCAGTCGTGATCCGGCGCATAACGGGGGCATTATGAGCGCCGTCGAGGCAACCGGCCCCGGCGGCATTCGATTCCAGGTTCAGTCCTATGGTTTTCAACAACAGGATGGCGCACGCGAAATTCGCGGCGTTGCTCCGGGAAACTATATCGTTTCGGTCTCTACCTTCGGCACTCCAACCCGGTATGACGAGCCTCTCGGTGCAGCGAAGATCTCAGGGAGCGGCGAGGTCAAAATCGATACTTCAAACCTGGTGCGCACGGCCGTTGCCGGGCATCTCTCGCTCGAACATCCCGGCCCCGTGAACGGTCTCACGCTTCTGCTGGCACAGCCGGCTAATAATCAGACCGCATTCTGCCGCGTGGCACAGGATGGCGCGTTCCAATGCGGGGAGGGCCGCGGTTTGGGCAGGAATCTCGTGCCCGGTTATTATCAACTGCGGCTGGTGAATACTCCCGATCTGTACATTAAATCCGTCAGCACGCAGGGCGGCCGCTACGCCGGAGGCCTGCTTCAAATAGGGGAAGGACAATCGATACAATTGAACGTTGTCGCAGCCAAAGGCCGCAGCAGGCTCGACGGCATCGCGCTCCGCGACCAAAAACCCGTCTCCGGGGCAATGATTCTGCTCGTTTCACGCAATGCGGAGCCGGGCTTAGTGGTTCCGCGCGACCAAAGCGACAGCGACGGCACATTTACGCTACGCGATGTTCAGCCGGGCCAGTATTATCTGCTCGCCATCGACCACGGCCGTGGTCTCGAATACCACAATGCCCGTGTGCTCGCACCGTATCTGGGCGGAGCGCAAAAGATCGATGTTCCGCTCGTTCGCGACGAGCGCGTCACCGTAAACGTACAAGCGCGCGGGCATTAGATCACGTCCCCGACAGGGGCGCTCGCGTTCTCTTGCTCCGCGCCGATGGCCTCCTCTATCGCATCGGCTACACTAGGGAGTTTGAGTTTCACTTTTGGGGTGTTCTGAGACGCGGGGCTGTATAACGGCGTCTGCTTAGACTGAAACCGGCAACCTCCACCGAACGTCAGGGGATTGTCTTCCCGGCATGCATTGGACTCGCTCAAGCGGCAACGAAAGGATTCGCTCGTAGACATGATTCAGCACAGGCCGAAGAGCCTGCGTATGTCCGTTCCGGCTGTTTGTCTCCTCGTCGTCTCAAGCATTTGCGCGCCGATGCTCGATGCGCAGGCGACGCAAAATCCGCCCCGGCCGCAAAATCCTCCACAGCAGAATCCGCCTCCGCAGCAGCAACCGCAGCAAAAGCCGCCCAATCCTTTCGAGAACGTTCCCGAGGTTCCTCAGCCTAAGCCGAATCAGCCGCAGCAGCCAAGCGGCACGCAGGAGGCGAAACCGGCCCAGGTGGCTCCCAACATTATTGAAGGCGTCGATTTTCGTGGCCAACGCAAAGTTCCGCAGGACACATTGCGCGCGCTCATCTATACAAAGAAGGGCGATGTTTACGACGAAGAATCGATTCACCGCGATTTCATGGCGCTTTGGAACACCGGGCGCTTCGATGATCTGCGCGTGGAAAAGGAAACCGGTCCGCAGGGCGGCATCATTCTGACTTTCTATGTGACGGAGCGCCGCACCGTGCATGTGATCGATTACACGGGGAACAAGTCGATCACGAAATCGGAGATTTTAGACCGGTTCAAAGAGCGCCACGTGAACCTGTCGCCCGAGTCGCAATTCGATCCCGGCAAAGTACAGCGCGCCAAGAACGTGTTGCAGGAGTATGAAGCCGAGCGCGGCCACCAGTACGCCACGGTGACACCGCAGATCCGCCAGGTTCCTCCGGGCGGCGTGGACGTCATTTTTGCCATTGACGAAGGGCCAAAAGTGAAGGTCGGCCATATCGAGATTGAAGGCAACAAAGCGTTCAGCGACCGGGACGTCATTCGCGCCATGAAGAATCTCAAGCCGATCGGCATCCCGCATTCGATCCTGTTTGAAAATCTGTTCGCGCGTACCTACGATTCCACCAAGCTGGACGAAGACTCCGAACGCATCCGCATGTTCTATATGTCGCGCGGCTACTTTACCGCGCGGGTGATCAACCATAACGAGAAGGTCTACGACGTCTACGGGCGTAAGATTATCTTCCCGCTGATGAAATCGAGCAAGCCCGGCAAGCACGTCGACATCACCATGACCGTGCAGGAAGGCGACAAATACTACCTGCACAATTTCAATTTCGTCGGTATGAAGCTCTTCCGTACGCCGGACCTGATCGCACGCAGTGTCTTCCGCATGGCGCCAGGCGACGTCTTCTCCACCGAAAAGATGCAGAAGGGTCTCGATGAGCTGCGCAAGCTCTACGGTAATTTCGGCTACATCGATTTCGTTCCCACGCCCGATCCGGAAATTGTTCCCGGCAAGAATCAGATCGATCTCACGATCGATGTTGACGAGGGCCATCAGTTCTTCGTGCGCCGCATCGATTTTCAGGGCAACACGACCACGCGTGACCGTGTGATCCGCCGAGAGATGCTGCTCGACGAAGGCGATCTCTACAGTAAGCAGCTCTTCGATACGAGTATTTTGAAGCTGAACCAGCTCGGCTACTTCGAGCCGTTGAAGCCCGAGGATGCGGCCGACATCAAGCGCGATACCAAGACGAATACCGTCGATCTCACCATCAAGCTGAAGGAGCGCGGCAAGAATTCGATTCAGTTAAACGGCGGTGTATCGGGTATTTCAGGAAGCTTCATCGGGTTCTCATACGCGACGAATAATTTCCTCGGACTGGGTGAAACGCTCAGCCTGAGCGCGCAGATCGGCACGCTGCTCGATAACATCACGTTCGGATTTACCGAGCCGTACCTGTTCGAAAAACCGATACAGGCGGGCTTTACAATTTTCTATCAGCGCTACCGGTTCGACCAGGGGCGGCAGGCGTCTCTGCTGGCGGGAGCTAACCTGCTTCCGTACTACAATTCGCTGCCGCAGAATAGCCTGCTGAACTATACAACCAACGGACGCGGAATCACGACATTCCTCAGTTATAACCTGCGGCGCAGCTTTGCCCGAGTGGGCTTGTCGTACAGCTTCAGCAACCAATCGCTCACGCCGCTCACCGATGCTGCGACCAACTATTTTCAGTACATCAATTACCAGGGCGTGACCGGGCCGAACTCGCTCACCGGTATCAAGTCCAGCACGATCATGCCTACTTACGCCTACAACACGGTAAATCATCCGATAACGCCGACCAAAGGATTGCGTGTCAACGCGAGCTTTGGTTTTACCGGCTCGGTGCTGGGCGGCAATGTGAATATGCTGCAGCCGTCGCTCGATGTCGCCTATTTCCGACGCGGCATCTGGAAGAGCAACGTGATGGGCTTCCATTTCAACGGACGCTTCGTGACCGGCTTTGGGGGCCGTGTCCCTCCACCTTATAACCGCTACTATATGGGCGGTGAAGACGACGTGCGCGGATTCGATATTTACAGCATCAGCCCGTTCGCCTATATTCCGACTACCGCGAGCGTAACGGTTCGCAATAGTGACGGCACGATCCGGTATCAGCGCGCGATCACTTCAACCGGTGGCGTCACCTTTGTTCCGGTGACGCAAACCATACCGGCCTACCAGTTTATTGTTCCGGGCGGCGATACTTACGGCGTTTTCAACTACGAATATCGGATTCCGATCGTCGGGCCCGTGATGCTCGCGCCATTTCTGGATGCCGGCGTAGATAAATTGCTGTTGCCCGATCAGCTCGGGCTCAATGCCGATCGGGTAGCGCAACTCAATGCCGTTTTCCCGCAGGCCAATTTCAATCCGAAGGCGGTGGTTGTTCCCGGCACACAGGTCCCGCGAGTCTCGACGGGTGTAGAACTGCAGGTACTGATGCCCGTTGTAAACGCCCCATTCCGTATATACTGGGCGTATAATCTGAGTGGAGTTCACACGACCATTCAGCCGCCGATCGTAGCGGATCGTTCGTTCTTTCCGAACGATACAACGTATCAGGGTGCCTTGGCGCAATTCGGTCAGGCCTTCCGATACGACGAGCGGAAATCGATCTTTCGCTTTTCGATCGGCCGCACATTCTGATCTGAACGTCAGGGCGGCCGGCAGCGCGTGTGTCACGATAAGAGAAACCCCGATTTAAAGAATTTCAGGGAAGGATTTACGAAGTAGATGGTTAATAAGAGCATTTTGGCCGCGGCCGCGGCTTGCCTGGGTCTGGCTTTGAGCGCCAACGCGCAGCAGCCTTCCGCGAAAGTGGGTGTGATCAGCGTACAGGGCGCGATCGTCGGAACCAAAGACGGCCAGAAAGCCTCGCAAGAGTTGGAAGCCAAATTCAATCCGAAAAAGAAAGAATTTGATACCCGGCAGGGCGAGCTCACGCAGCTGCAGGATCAGTACAACAAGGGCGGCAGCGTAATGAGCGAAGACAAACGCAGCCAGCTTGCCCGCGATATCGACGAGAAGAAGAAGCGGCTCGAGCGCGATATGCAGGACGCAAACGAAGAGCTGCAGGGCGAGCAGCAGCGCGTATTGCAGGGACTCGGCCAGCGCATGATGGCGGTCATTGAAAAGTACGCCAAGGATAACGGCTACACGCTGATTCTCGATGTCGGCAATGCCAACACACCTGTGCTGTACGCTTCGAGCGCCATCGATATCACGCAGGATATTATCCAGCTCTATGACAAGAGTTCGGTAAATGGCGGGCCTGCCCCGACCAGCACGACCAGCACCGCTCCGGGCACGCCGAAGCCAGGCGGCGCGATTGTGCACCCGCCGGCTGCGACCCGCACTCCGGGCACGCCGCGCTAGTAGCAGATGAGGTAATTTGGCCGCTGCGCCCGGGCCCCGAGCGCAAGCCATTCGCGCTTCCTCAACTCACGTGCACAATCGGCCGGTGCTTGGCATCCGGTATCGCACGCCGTAACACTTCGTGTACCAGCGGCGGTGTGTCGCCGCTTCCCAAAAACAGGAATTTGAATAAATTTCCGATCGGATTGCCTTCTGTCCAACTGAAGTAGGCATGCGGCGCTCTGCCGGTTTCTTTCTCCAGATGGATAAGCATCGCGGCGATGGCATTAGCAACAACCGGGCTTCGCGCGCGCAGCACCGAATGCTTGCCCACGCGCAGTCCCGAGACATGCAACGTCGATTCGAAATTTGAGGCATCGTCCTGCCTCACCTCAAAGAAATAGATCCGCTCCTTGGCCGCGAGATTGTGGCAGTAGCGTACCGCGCGATCGGCCTCGTCGAGCTCCTCGGGCGTCTCTTTTCTTGGCTTGCGCGCCACTACATGTATCACCTGGTCTTCGTCCTCGGCCAGCAGCGAGCGCGCGGTCTCATCCAGATGCACGGCGTGAATGCGCAGCTCGGTCGAACGCATCGCGCGCGAGACAAGCGAAGTAACGATCATCGTCAGAATGAAGAACGATGCAATCTTGATGCCCTCCGGCCGCTCGTAGATATTCAGCGCAGTGGTGTAGACAAAAACCAGCGCAATCAGCAAGAAGGGAACGCGTAGCCAGCTCGCTCCGGTTGCCAGAAAGACGGCAATGGCGGCGGATGTCATCAGTACCAGCACGCCGGTCGCATAGGCTCCGCCCTGGGCATCCACATTCGCTTTAAACAAAATCGTTACGGCGAACGCGACTGCCAGAAACACAAGCACCAGCGGACGTGACGCGCGCGCCCATTCCGGAGCCATGCCGAAGCGCGGCAGGTAGCGTGGAATCAGGTTCAGCAACCCGGCCATGGCGGAAGCGCCGGCGAAAGCGAGAATCAAAATCGTGCTGATGTCGTAGAGCGATCCAAAAGCATTTCCGAGATACTCGTGACCCAGGTACGCCAGCGCGCGGCCGTTCGCCTCGCCACCTTCTTTGAATTTGGCTGCGGGAATCAGCAACGTGGTGACGAAGCTCGTTGTAATCAGGAAGACGCTCATGATTACTGCCGCCGTCACGAGTAGTTTGCGCGTGTTCTTCACGCGTCCGGCGACACCTTCGCCTTCGATCAGCGGCATTACTGCGACGCCTGTCTCGAATCCCGACAAGCCAAGCGCGAGTTTCGGAAATAAGATCAGCGCCGTGCCCATCATCAGCAGCGGACTGCCATGCGAGCGCACAAGCGCAGAGCTCCAGTCCGGAACGAGCTGCGGATGCACCAGCACATGCCAGAGCGCGACCGTGGTGACGACCAGGTTTAACAGAAGGTAGATACCAACCAGCACAACCGCCACGCCGATTGCCTCGCGAAACCCCTTGAGAAAAATGGCACCAAGGATGGAAAGGAGCATGAGCGTAATGCCCATCTGGCTCTTCATCCAGTCCGGCACCAGCGGATTCTGGTTGAAGTGAGCCGCAGCATCGGCCGCCGAGAGCGTCATGGTGATGACGAAATCGGTGGTAGCGAAGCCAAGCAGCACGAGCACAAAAACTTTTCCTGTCCAGCGGGGAAACAGATGCTCGAGCATGGCGATGCTTCCCTGGCCGTCCGGGCTCTCTGCGGCCACGCGGCTATAGACCGGCAGTGCTGCCGCCAGCGTGACAATCACGAGCACAAGCGTGGCTACGGGAGATAACAGGCCCGCCGCAAGAAATGCAATGCCCGGCTGATAACCCAGCGTCGAAAAATAATCGACACCGGTGAGGCACATGACGCGCCACCAGGAATGCTCCGCGTCCGGCTGACCTCCGACTCCCTTTGGCAAGCGAAGGTCGGCCAGCAACCAGTCGACAAATGTCACGTGTTCAATCTTAACTGTGGACCGTTTGAAGATGCTGAAACTGGGGCCCGCAGCGCGAGTGCGGGAAACGAATGTTAAACCCTACTGCTCCCACCCGCCGCCCAAGGAATTGTATATCTGCACCAGCGATAGCCGTTCGTTCAGTTGCGCGCGCGCCAGGTTGAGCTGAGCCGAAAAGTAATTCGTTTCACTCGTCAGCACTTCGAGGTAACTCGTCACGCCGCCCTGGTAGCGCGTATGCGAAAGGTCGGAGGCCCCGCGGGCTGCAGCGGTGAGTGCTTCCTGGTGCGCGCGGAACTGGCGGAATTTTGAATAGGCGATCAGCGAATCGGAAACTTCGCGAAAGGCCTGCTGAATCGTCTGTTCGTACGTGAGCAGCGCCTGCTGCTGCTCGGCCCGTGACAGCCGCACGTTTGCACGCAAGGCACCGGCGTTGAAGATGGGCTGCGTGGCCGAAGCCGTCCAGGTCCAGGTTCGCGACGGCCAGTCAAACAGGTTGTGCAAGCCAATACTCTGCAGGCCGGCGTTTCCGGTAAGCGATATCTGCGGGAAAAGCTGTGCCCGCGCCACACCGATCTGCGCGTTGGCTGCCACGAGTTGCTGCTCGGCCCGTTCAATATCGGGACGGCGTTCGAGCAGCCGCGAAGGCAGGCCCGCCGGAATCGTTTGCGGCAGCGGCTCTTCTGTAAGTGCACGCCCGCGCGGAATGCTCTGCGGATTCTCCCCGAGTAAAATGCTGATCTGGTTCTCGGCGGTTTGCATCGCGCGCTCGGTTGCGGGTATAGATTCCGCGGCCTCTTCCACCAGTTGCTCGGCCTGGCGCACGTCAAGGAGAGAGGTTGCGCCGCCCTGTTCGAGCGTCTGCGTTAATTTCAGCGATTCCTTGCGCGAGGCAAGCGTACGCTGCGCGACCTCGAGCTCGAGATCGTATTCGCGTAAGGCGAAATACGCGCTCGCCAGATTCGCCACCAGTGTGCTCACCACCGCGCGGCGTCCCCACTCGGTTGCTCGCAAGTTAGCCCGCGCCGCTTCTGTCTCACGGCGATAGCGCCCCCAAAAATCAATATTCCAGGAAGCAGACAAACCAATCTGGTCCGCCAGGTACGAGTAGGCGCGGAATACGTTGGGAATGCCGGACTGCCGCACACCCGAAATGCTCGGACCGCCCGAGACCGCCGGAAACTGGTTCGAGCGGGTAATTGTCAATTGCTCCTGCGCTTGCAGAATACGCGTCGCTGCAATGCGCAGATCAAAATTCTGTTTCAGCGCCGTGCGAATCAACTGCTGCAACTGCTCGTCTTGAAAGACAGTCCACCATTTCTCATCTCCCAGCGATGCCGCATCTTTCGTATTCGTAACCGTTTCGTCGCTCGCCGAGCGATATGTGGCAGGGACATTCACTACCGGGCGTTTATAGTTCGGCCCAACTGTACAGCCGGCGAGAAAGAGCAGGGAAGCCGCCGTAGTTGCGAGGAGAGCGCGCTTCATGCTCGCGCCTCCTCTTCCTGACGCTCTTCTACCGCTTGGCGCTGCCGTTTACCGCCGCCCCGAATGCGATGCGAGAGTTTCTCGACAACGTCGAATGTCACCGGTATGAGAAAAATGGCGATCAGGGTGGCGGCCGTCATGCCGCCAATCACGGCCGTTCCCAGAATGCGCCGCGACATCGCACCCGAGCCGGTTGCAATCCATAGCGGCACGCAGCCAAGAATAAATGCGAAAGCCGTCATCAGAATCGGCCGGAACCGGATACGCGCCCCGGTCAGAGCCGCTTCTTCGATGCTCTTGCCGCGTTCGTACTCCGCTTTCGCATACTCGACTATCAGGATCGCGTTCTTTGCCGCCAGTCCGATCAGCATGACCAAACCGATATCCGCGTAAACATCCTCTTCAAAGTGCCGGAGGTAGAGGAATAAATACGCGCCGAATACGGCGACGGGTGTGCCCAGCAGCACACTGAACGGCAGCGACCAGCTCTCATACTGCGCCGCCAGAATCAGAAACACGAACAGGATTGAGAGGCCGAAAATAGCCGCGGCCGGAACGCCCTGCGACGCCTGCTTTTCCTGGTACGACATGCCAGTGTAGTCGAAGCCCATCTCACGCGGCATGGTCTGCGCGAAAACGTCCTCGAGCGCCTGCATGGCCTGCCCCGAGCTGTAGCCGGGCGCGGCGGCAGCAATAATCTGCGCCGAATGATACTCGTTGAAACGCATGGTAAATTCCGGCCCGCTCAGAGGCTGAGTCGTCGTTACCGCCGAAAGCGGAACCATCTCGTTGCGGTTATTCGCAATGTAGAAACGGCTCATATCGTCTACGCTCTTGCGGAAATCGCCTTCCGCTTCCACGTAGACCTGCCATTGACGTCCGAAACGGTTGAAATAGTTGACAAGATAGCCGCCGAGAAATGCCTGAAGCGTCTGGTAGACATCGCCGATCCTCACGCCCTGCCGTTCCACTTTGATTCGATCGACGTCCGCAAATACCTGCGGGACATTCGGCAGGTACGTTGTCGCAACGGTGGCCAGCTCTTTCCGTTTCGATGCGGCCTGCATGAATTTCTGCACATTCTCGGTCAGGAACGAAAGATCTCCGCCCGAGCGGTCTTCCAGCATGAATGTCACACCGCCTGAGCTGCCGACGCCGGGAATGCTTGGCGGCGGAAACGAAAAGCCGATGCCGTCCTTTACCTGCTGCAGCCCGGCCGTTATGCGATTGCGAATCGCCGTGTATTGCTCGTCTTTGCTTTTGCGCTCGTGCCACGGTTTCTCCGTTACGAAGAAGAATGCGCTGTAGGTGTTCTGTACGAAGCTCAGCAGGCTGAAACCGATGACTGACGTCACGCCCTGCACGCCGGGTGTCTGCCGGATGATATTTTCTACTTTGGTCGCGGCTTCCGATGTGCGTTGTAGCGAAGCCGCATTGGGCAATTGCAGCGCGACAAACAGATAGCCCTGGTCTTCTTCGGGCAGGAATGATCCCGGAAGCTGCTTACCGATGAAGACCGCCAGCACGCCAATACCGGCCAGAAATACCAGGCTGATGGCGGCTTTACGCAGCAGAACACCGGAGAACGTCACGTATCCATGCGTTACACGCGCAAACATGCGGTTGAACCAGTCAAAGAATCTCGCCAGCGGTCCGCGGCTTTTCTTTCGGGGCTTGAGCAGCATCGCTGCCAGCGCCGGGCTAAGCGAGAGCGCGTTGAATGCGGAAAGTATGACGGAAATCGCAATGGTTACTGCGAACTGCTGATAGAGGCGGCCTGTAATGCCGGGAATAAAGACTGTGGGCACGAATACGGCCGTCAAGATCAGCGCAATGGCAACCACCGGGCCTGCGACTTCCCGCATGGCCTGCAGCGCTGCTTCGCGTGGCGTCATGCCCTCTTCGATATGGCGCTCGACCGCTTCCACCACCACGATCGCGTCATCCACCACCAGGCCGATCGCAAGTACGAGCCCGAATAGCGAGAGCGTGTTGATTGAAAATCCGAGCGCCGGAAAAATTACGAACGTACCTATCAAGGAAACCGGCACTGCAGCCAGTGGAATCAAAGTCGCGCGCCAGCCTTGCAGGAAGATGTAGACGACAAGTACCACGAGCGCGAGCGCCTGCAGCAGTGTGTAGATGATCTCGTGCATGCCGGAGGTAACCGCCTGCGTCGTATCCAGGCTCACGTCGTATGTGAGGTCCTGCGGAAACCGGTGTTGCAATTCCGCAATGCGTTTGCGAATGCCTTCTGCCGCCTGCACCGCATTCGATCCCGGTAGCTGATAGATGGCAAGAATCGCGGAAGGTTTGCCGTTATATCGTCCGGTGAGGTTATACGTTTGCGCGCCCAGTTCGATGCGCGCCACATCGCGCAGCCGCAAATTTGAGCCATCGGGATTCGCCCGCAAAATGATATTGCCGAATTCCTCGGGCGATTTCAGACGTCCCTGCGCCTGCACAGTGTAGGTAAACTGCTGTCCGCCCGGTACCGGCTCGCCGCCGATCTGTCCTGCCGGGTTGACTGTATTCTGGCTCTGCAGTGCCGCCACAATCTGCGGCACCGTTACGCCTAACTTTGTCAGCCGGTCCGGATTCACCCACACGCGCATGGCATACTGCCCCGCGCCAAAGACCTGCACGCGCGCAATGCCCGGTACGCGCGTCAGCTCATCGACCAGATTGATGTAACTGTAGTTAGCCAGAAAAACGCTGTCATAGGTGCCGCCGTTCGAGTACAGCGAAATCAACATCAGCGGCGCCGAGAGCGACTTAAGCACGTTCACGCCCGCTGCATTCACCTGCGGCGGCAACGTCGATTGCGTCTGCGAGACGCGCAATTGCGTGAGCACCTGGTCGATATTCGGCTCTGTGTTCACGTCAAACGTGATGCGAATCTGCGACAGACCGTTGTTGGCATTGATCGAATACATGTACGCCATGTTGTCGACGCCGCTGATTTGCGCTTCGAGCGGCGTCGCTACTGATTGCTCAAGCGTAAGCGCATCGGCGCCCGGATAGATCGCCTGTACCAGAATTTCGGGCGGCACAATGCTGGGAAACTGAGCAATCGGCAGACGCAGCATCGAAACCAAGCCTACGATGACCGTGATGATTGAAATTACGATCGCGACGATCGGCCGGTTGATAAAAAACCTTGACATCGCTACCTGCCTGCGCTCCCGCTATCGTTTGTGCCGTTAGCCGCTTCCTCGACAGTCGGATTTACGGTTGCACCCTCGCGCACCTTCGATGTTCCCTCGCTCACGACTTTCTCGCCTGGATTGAGTCCCTTGTTAATCACCCACATCTGCCCGATGCGGCTGCCAACCTCGACGGGCCGGATGTTGACCTTGTTGCCGTTGGTGAGCACTGCCACCTGGTAACGCCCCTGCATCTCCGTCACGGCGCGCTGCGGAACAAGCAAGGCATCCTTTTGCATCCCGGTTAGCGCGCGAATGCGCCCGAACTGTCCCGGGCGCAGCACGTTGCCGGGATTGTTAAACGCCGCCACAATACGAATTGTTCCTGTTGAAGGGTCCACCTGGCGATCGGCAAACAGAATGCGTCCTTGGTAGGGATACAGACTGTCATTCGATAGCGTCAGCTCGAGCGGAACCGGATTTTTCGAGCGCAGCAGATCGACGCCCGGCTTGATTTTATCGGCAATGCGCAGGTACTCCTGCTCGCTCATCGGAAAGTAGGCGCGAATTGGATTGACCTGCGAAACCGCCGTAAGCACCGTGCTCTGGCTCACCAGGTTCCCGATCTGCGTTGTCGCCTGTCCGGCAATTCCATCGACCAGCGAACGCACTTTCGTGAAGCCGAGATTCAGTTCCGCTGTTTCTACTGCCGCTTGCGCCGCTTGAATCGTGGCCTGCGCGGCCAAAATCTGCGCCTGAGTCTGCTTTTCGGTTTGAATATCGTTATCGAGCTGGCTTTGCGCTATGGCATGCGCTTGGGCGAGAGGCGTGTCGCGCTTCACGTTGATCTGCGCGAGGCCCAGTTGCGCCTGTGCCTGCCCGAGTTGCCCCTTAGCTTGCGCGAGCTGCCCTTTCGCCTGGTCGAGCACCGCTTGAAACGGCCGCGGATCGATCTCAAACAGAACCTCGCCTTTATGCACGAACGATCCTTCTCGGTAATCCTGCTTTACCAGGTAACCGGAGACTTGCGGCTGAATGTTTGCATTGACGTAACCGTCCAACGTTGCTACCCAATCGCCGTATACTTTAACGTCCTGCTGCTTTACCGCTACTACGGTGACATTAGGCGGCGGCATGGTGGGTGGTGGCGCCGATTTCGATGCGCATCCCGCCAGTACACTGCACACCGCAACCAGGATGGCCGCCGCCATTTCCGTACCGCCGGATATTTTTGACCAATTCAAACTCTTCATCCTCTTTTTGCGCGCCTCTGCTCTGCAAATCGCAACGGTTTTAACTGCACTTCCAAATAGTCCGTCAACAAACCCTCGTATTCCCGCACAAGAGCCCTGCGTTTGATCCGTTCCAACTCCGCATAGAGTTCGTTCATACCTTTCATCACCTGCAGAACCACCGCTGCCACGAACCATGCCCTTGATTCCGATAGATGCGGCGCACTCCTATGTAGGATTCGAGCAAGGCGATCTCGCAACAGATCCCGCAAGGATGTATTTTTTGGTTTACAGGGGAGCGCCAGCAGATTCAGGAAAGCTGGACGATTGTCCAGGAATACGATGGTCTCGCCAACCAGCTTTTTGACCAGGTCTTCCACGCGAAGCGGATCCGATGCTTCAAACGAGCTCCACAGCGCGCGCAGTTCCTCGCAGTACTGCTCGCGTAACGCCTCGGTAAGAATTTCTTTGTTCGGAAAAAATTGATAGAGCGAACCGATACTTGCGCCGGCGCGCCCGGCAATCGCCGACATAGTAGCCGCATCATAGCCAGCCTCTCCGATGACACATGCCGCCGCTTCCAGCAGCCGGGCGACGCGGCGCTCACCGCGCTCTTGTTGCGGGACACGACGCCGCACCGGCGCCGGATGTGAGGGCATGCTCACATTCTACATAAGCGCCCAGCAAGAAAATGAGTCCACACTCACATTTATGTTTTTCTTTATCTAAATTCCATGCCGCGCAGCGTCCCACCTTGGCCGCTTGGCGCAGCCGCGTACTCGACTCGCACGCTTTCTTCCTTCTGCGCGCCGCAGTTGAATTCGGGCGGCCCATTCCGCATCAGCACGTGAGTTGGATCGGCCACGGTAAGCCGTAACAAACCTGCTGTTGTCTCGACAACGAATCCCGTCAGCCGCCCAGCGACGCAGCGTACCTCCCGCAGCTTTGCTTCCGCGCGAATGAGATGGTCCCCGGGCTTGATAAATGGGTTGAAGTCTGTCGTTCCGTGCGGCACCCTTGTTGTCACCATGCGTGGCTGCCCGTTTCCGTCATCGACGAGTTGAACCGTCAGATCGGTGGATGCGATGTAGGAAAGCTGCAATGCCTGCGTGTGTTCTGCCGCCGTGCCAGCGCATTCGAGCGCCTTGCGCGCAGCGTCTTTGGCCTCCTCTCTGCGGTCCAGTTCGGTTAAGGCGTATGCCGTAGCACTCCAATACGCAAAAGCGCGGCCGCGAGCGGGCGCACGCATCGCCTGTAGTTGATCTAATGCCGCACCGAACTTCCCGGCATTGTTTTCGGCAAGCGCCAGCGCATAGCGCGCATCGTCATATGCCGGATTGAGAGCTACCGCGCGCTCCAGCGCCTCCCGAATCTCACTTTCCGGCACATTCTGTTCACCGGCCAGCATCGCGTACTGGTAACACAGCGCGGCATCTGCAATACCCTTCTGAATTGCAATTCTCCAATTTGCAACGGCTTCCGCCCGATCGCCCCGGCGTAATGCACTGTTGCCCAATTCGACAAAAATGTTCCCGTCTGCCGGTTTCTCTCTCGCAAGCTCTCGCAGTAAAGTTTCGGAGCGAGCATATTGCCTGTCGGCCGCCAGCAATTTCGCCAGGACCCATCTTGTTTGGTAGTCGGAGACCGCGAATGCTTCCACGCGATCCGCGGGATGCGGAAAGAGCGGCAAAACCGATGCAACCGAACGGTACGTGCGCGCTTCACTTGCGAGCACGTCGGGTGCTTTGCCATACGTTCTCGCCAAGGCATCTGCCGTCGTAGCGCCTTGATCGAGCGCAGTCACAAATTGCCGGAAATACGCCGCATAAGCTTTTGATGAAATCAGCAGATCGGCGAGTGCCCAGCTCTCGGCGTAAAACATGGCCGCTTGCTGCCGCGATTGTCTTGCCAGCCAGGCCGAATCGGCTGCAAACAGTTCGCGCAGTGCAATCCACTTCTGATTCGCGAGCGCTTGCGAGCGTTCCGGCAGGTCTCCGCCGATCTCCGAACCGCGCGCCGTCATATGAACAGTCGAAAAGTATTCGGCCAAACCCTCATTCAGCCAGAGCGGAAGCCGCAGTTTACTTGCATGCAGGACGAGATGCGCATATTCATGGGCCGCCATTCCGAAACGCCTGGAATCGAGCCCGGGCAGCACAATGTAGTCCTGGCTTTCCGTTGCCACGTAAAACGCGTCCGCACCCGGCCGCAATTGAAATGAAGCGTAATTCTGGTCCGACTTGAATCCGATCACGCGCACCCTCGCGCGCCCTTCCGCATTTCCGGAGAAGCCTTGCGCGAGGAAAAACGTCCGCAATTGTTCGAAGTAGTTCACAGCGGTGCGAGCGCTGTCCGGGCCCGCCTGCGAGTAAACTTCAAAACGCGAATTGCGCGCAACGGACCAGTTCTGTGCGACCGCGCTTGCTGCGCACGAAAACAGAATCAATCCGGCGACTTCACGCGCCCACGATCTTGAAAACAACTGCATATTCGGACGGCCTTTTGGGCGGAAGCACTACCTTTAATCCTGCCTCATTTTGCGTCCATTGAAGCGGCCCCTCAAACCCCAGAAGTTCGACTCGTTGAACCTTCCCAACGCGCAGCGCCGTTCCGGTTGCAAGCGGTGCAATGACCGCCTGGTACTCCGCCCATCCCATCACGAACGCGTATAAAACATCGCCTTTCGACGTGAACCGCACATCGGCGGCGGTCAGTTCCTTGCGGCTTTTTTCATTGAAAGAAGAGCCTTCGCCGGCATCCGGCTTGGCAGTCGCGGGGCCGTCTCCAAAGATCTTCCAAGGACGCGTGCCGTGGATCGCCTCGGCGTTGATCGACATCCATTGTGTAATTCCTGCCAGCACGTTCCGCTCTTCCAGGTCAAGCTGGCCGCTCGCAGGCAGCGGAAAATTGAGCAGCAGATTCCCGTTCCGGCTCACAATATCCACCAGCAGATCGATCACAATTTTCGGAGACTTATATTGAACACCCCGCTTATAGTGCCAGTCGCCGATGCAGGTGTCGGTCTGAAACGGCCGAGGCCAGATCGAATCCACAACCCCGCGCTCGACATCGAGCGTTGCGATGCCGCGTGTTGTATCTTGCGGACGCTTGCTGAAATATACGCTCTC
>DATBGM010000142.1:0-5689 GCA_036557945.1 Bryobacteraceae bacterium
TGTGGCGAAGAGCCGGCCGTATTCGACGGCGTAGGCCGCACCCGGCTGAGTACCGAATAGTACGGAGGTAACGGTAGAAGCCGGGATGCCGCTCTGGTTCGCGTACCACTTGACTCCGCCGTCGGAAGAGGAATAAAGACCCACCCTGGTCGCAGCAAATAGAACCGGGCTTTCACCTGCCGGCAGCGCGATCTCGTTCACATCGGAAGAATGCAGTGGAAACGGCAGCAAAGCCCAGGTCTCGCCGAAATCTTTCGATTGGAACAGACCGCCTGAGGTACGGGCAATCATGCGGCCGCTGGCATCGTTTTGACTCTTCGCCTCGCTGAGAACCGCGGGCTCAGGTTGGCTCTTCGCCTCGCTGAGACGCGCGGGCTCAGGTTGGCTCTTCGCCTCGCTGAGAACCACGGGCTCAGGTTGGTTCTTCGCCTCGCTGAGACGCGCGGGCTCATCAGGCGCAAACCAGACGGCGCTGACCGCAGGAGAGCCATCGATCTTGGCCAAGGTCCAGCGCTCGCCCGCATCGGTACTCTTGAGCAAACCGAGATCGGTGGCGGCGAAGATCAGATCCTCGGCGCCTTTTTTGATTGCGTAGAGCGCACTGACGTCGGAAAGCGTGACCTGGCGGATTTTGACCAGCGGTTTGGCAGGACGCGTCGCGCGCGTGGTGGTGCGGCCTTTCGTCCCTTTGCGCACGGGTGCGGCTTTCGGGGCCGGCGGCTGCACGACTTCCATCAGGCGCACCGGCAACGGCTTCCAGAGATTGCCCGCGTCGGTCGATTTGAACATGCGCCGCGGCGTGGCTCCGATCAGGATACTGCTCTGGCTGGGCACTCCGGTAATGGCTTTCAGATGGACGCCGCTGAGGCCGTGCACATCGTTGAGGCGATTCCAATTCTCGCCGCGATCGGCGCTTTGAAAGAAACCGGTTGTCTCGCCCTCCTGCGTCTCGATAGCAACCAGCTTGTCACCGGCACGCGCCACCGCGGAGATGACACGATCCACGTAACCTTTATTGATCGCCTGAATGGTCTCGCCACCGTTGTCGCTGCGCCCTATCCCTTCGTATTCAAACGCCAGGTACATCCGGCCGGGACGCGACGGATCGAAGACAATTGTGTTCGCCTGATACTCGCTCAGCGTTTTCCAGGCGACGCCGCGGTTCAGCGATTTGTAGAGGCCTGTGGTAGTCCCTGCGTAGATCATGCTCTGGCTAGCAGGATCCTGCCGGATGACGTGTGTGCGGCGCGAAGTATTGGGAATGCCGAGCAGCTTCTTCCATTCGGCGCCGCGCGTTCCGCTGGCGTAAATGCCGCTGCAGGCGCTGGCCAGGATGTCGGACGGATTGGCCGGATCGATGAAGATCGAGAAGACATCGGAATCATCGATCATGCCGGTATGAATCGACTCCCAGGTCTTGCCGCCGTCGGTTGTTTTCCAGGGCAGGTGCGAGGTTCCAGCGTAGATGATCTTAGGATCTTTGCTGTCTACCGCGACCACGGTGATGCCCTGCATCTCGAGGTTGTCGGGATCGGAGATGCGTTTCCAATCTTTGCCCGAATTTTCGCTGAGCCAGACGCCTTGCAGCGTGCCGGCGAGAAATTCTGTCGGGAGGCTGGGAGCGGAGGTGAGCGAGCGCACGCCAAATTTACTAATCGCTTTGACAGGCGTCCAGGTGCGGCCTTCGTCGTGGCTCTCGAACAGGCCGCCGCCTTCAGCGGCCAGCATGCCGGCGAAGTAGTGGTTGGAATCGGCGGGATCGATCAACAGCGAAGTCACTTCGCTGAGATTGCGCTTGGGGAAATCGAGCAGCTCCCAATTATCCCCGGCATCGCGGCTGCGGAAGACGAGCGAGTTAAAGCCGCCGGCGAGCAGCACGCCGGCGTGATTCGGATCGACGGCGAGGCTGCGCGCGGTGCCGCCGAAGGGGCCGGCGATGGTCCAATCGTTCGGCGGTGTGGCGATGGCTCCGGCTGCGAGCGCGATAGCAGCCGCCGCGCCCAGGACAACTGCGCATTGAATCATTTTGAAAGACATCTGTTTCAGCAACTCTTTCTATTGTTAACGAAATGAATCGAGCTTCGCTATTGGCCGTGTTGGAGCGTGGCGTAGATCGGGTAGTGATCGGAGCCTTTGAGGTCGCGGACGACTGCACCGTCTACTATACGCAGCGAGCCTTTCACGAAAATCCAGTCGAGTGCAAAGGCGATGCGATGCGTGCGCTCGATGCGCTCGCCGAGCACGCTGTGAAAGCCAGCGGCCTCTAATTTATGCAGAAAGATGTGCGGCAGATATTTCGTGTTGAGGTCGCCGGCGATGACGATGGCGGCGGAAGCCGGGTAGTGACGGGAATCGGCGAGAATCTCGTCGAGCTGCTTGTCCTGAATGAAGCCGGCGCTGCGGCTTTCGAGGTGCGCGTTGTACACAATCAGCGGATGACCGGCAAATTCGAGCTCGGTGACGAGCGCGACACGCGCGCCGCGACGCCGCTGCATCAGGGGGATCGACGAGGGAATCCAGGCGCGGGGTTGCCAGAATCCGGACTGGCGTTTGAAACGGAGGATGCGGGTGCGCAGGATAGGCAGGCGGCTGAGCGTGGCCTGGCCGGTAAACGCTCCTTCGCCATGTTCCTGGCTGAGTTCTTCGAACTCGACGGCGAAACAGGACTGCATGTGCAGACGATCGCCGAGCTGACGGGCAATATCCCGGTTGCCGGCGCGTGTCGTGTTGCGGTCGACTTCCTGCAAAAGAAAGAGATCGGCCGGACGGCGGGACATCTCCGCCAGGAGCGTATCGAGGTGAGTGCCGTGATGGATGTTCCAGGTGGCGATACGCAGAGCCTGGCCGTGGACGGCGACAGCAAGCGGGAGGGCGAGCAAGATAAGGAGTTTCACGAACGGCGCGAGGCGAGCATTCCGAGCAGACAGAAATACCAGCCGCAGACTCCGAAGCGGGCAAACGGGTAATCGACGAGGGCGTGCAGGCAGACGGCGATCAGTCCGAGGCCCCAAGTCGAGCGAATGGCGGGACGAACGCTCCAGAAGAAGACGGCGAGCATGGCCGCTGCAAAGAAGATGCCGCCATCGGCTGCCCATTCGAGCCAGTCATTGTGCGCGCGATTGACATAGGTGCCGTCGTCGTAGCGCGCGAACATGCGATAGACGGGAACATAAGTTTCGAGGCCCCAACCGGTGAGCGGGCGGGTGCGGATCATAGCGAGCGAGGAGCGATCGATGTTGCGGCGCACGGTGAGCTGATCATTCTGCTGAAGTTTGGCGATGAGAGTTTCAAAACCGGCAGCATAGATGAACACGACGCTCAAACCGATGGCGATACTGGCGCTCACCAGCAGCGCCTTGCTGCGCTGGCGCGCATAGGCGAAGGCGATGAGAACCAGCAGTTCAAGAATGACAAGCGCGGTTCCGGCGCGCGAGCCGGAAGCGACGACAGCGCCGATCTGAAGAGCGGCGCAGAGCAGGTAGGGAAGGCCGGGCCTGGCGGTAAGGCCTTTCCAGAGTGTGACGGGGAGCAGAATCTCGACGAACTGGGCGAAATTGTTCCAGTAAGCGAATGGGCCGGAGATGATGTCGTAGCGGCTGGGAAAGAGCCAGAAGTATTTGGTAGTGTGCGAGGCCTGCTGAAGCAGATCGAGCAGGCAGACGAGCGTGCCGAAAACGATGAAGAGGAACCGGAAGCGGCCGGCTTCGGGTCCGCTGCGGAAGAGTTGAGCCGCGAGACAGGTAATGACCGCCGCGGTGAACCAGAAGAGCACGCCGGTCCAGCCGTTGTAGACGATCTTTTGGGGAAAGAAGAGTGTCTGGACGATGCCGTAGAGCGTCATGGCAAAGAGCAGGATGACGGGCAGTGGGAAGTGAAGTTTCTGCACCGGCGGCCGCAGGAAGAAGACGGCGGATAAAAGCAGAATGCAGCCGGAAAGGATAAACGGCGCGATGGGGCCGCCATCGCCGGTGGTCAGGGTGAAGGCGCAGAGGAGCGCGAAGAGTACGAGTTGTAAAGTCCGACGGTAGATGCCGTCCTTGGGCATTTGGATGCGGATTACTTGCCGGTGTAGATGACGCGCCAGATAGATTTGGAGCCGTCGTCGGTGACGAGCAGCGATCCGTCGGGAGCAGCGGCTACGCCGACGGGGCGCCCCCAGACTTCGCCGCCGGGTGTGACGAAGCCGGTAATGAAATCTTCATACTCGCCCTTGGCGCGGCCATTTTCGAGCGGCACGCGGATCACTTCATAGCCGGCGCGATCGGCCTTATTCCAGGAGCCGTGTTCGCCCGCGAAGATATCGCCCTGATACTCCTTTGGGAACATGCTGCCTTCATAGAAAGTGAGCTGCAGGGAGGCGTTGTGCGGCTGGAGCAGGACGTCGGGAACGGTGACTTTATCGGCGAGCTCGCGCTTTTCGGGGAGGCGCGGATCATGATGATTGCCGATGTAGTACCAGGGCCAGCCGTAGAAGCCGTCCTCCTTGACGGAGGTGATGTAGTCAGGAACGAGATTATCGCCGAGCATGTCGCGCTCATTGACGGAGCACCAGAGCTGGTTGGTGAGGGGATTGATGGCGAGACCGACGGGATTGCGGATGCCGGCAGCGTAGACCTTTACGAATTTGCCTTCGGGCGTGTATTCGAGGATGTTGGCGCGGTGAAATTCGGACTTGTGGGTATCGGGGTTGTCGATGTTGGAGCGGGAGCCGACGGCGACGAACATCTTGCTGCCGTCGCTGGAGAAGACGACATCGCGGGTAGAGTGACCGCCGGTGGGAAGCGACGGAATAATCGTCTGGGCAGCGCCGGTCGCTTTCAGATCGCCGTTGTGATAGGGAAGGCGGACGACGGAGTTGGTATTGCCGATGTAGATCCACTGCGGATTGTTACCGGGCGGGTAGAAGGCGATACCGAAGGGGTCGTGCAGGCCGGTAGCGAAGGTGGACTTCTGTTCGGGCTTGCCCTCGGCGGTGATGCCGCGGTAGATCTCGACCGTATTGCCGTCGGTTTCGGCGACGAACATATCGCCGTTAGGAGCTTTGAGAATTTTGCGCGGCCCGGCAAGCTGATCGGCGAATAACTGGACTTTGAAGCCGGCGGGCGCTTGCGGCCAGGCATCGGCGGGGCGCGCAACGACTGTCGGACCGTTGGAGACGCCCTTGGTGGCGAAGGGGGCGGGCAGGTCGGCAACCGTGATTTTGCGCATGAGGCCCGGCTTCTGGCCCTGATAGCCGTGGAAGGCGGCCTGGCCGGTGACGATATGGGCGGATTCGGGTTCATCGGCGGCGGGCAGGGTAACGGCGAGGGCGAGCAGGGCGGCGGGCAGAAGCTTTTGCATGCGGGGTGGCCTCAACATGAACGTATCAAAAAGGTTCTGAGGGCGGTTTTTTGCCGAACGAACTTTTGGGGGAGGACATGGGGAAGACACCCATCGCTTCGCTCATGGCTCGGTGGGAAGGGTGCCGGGAGTTCTGAATTATTTAGCTCGTTTGGAATGTAGCAGTTAAGGCGGGTTTTGGGGTTGAATGGGCGGGCCGGCGAATGACACTGACGGTATGCCGAAGACGCCGGAAGGGAAGAAGCGCTCGAGCCAGAACTCGTTGAAGCACGGGATGCGGGCGAAGAATGTGCTGGTGCTGGCGGACGAATCGGAAGAGCAGTATCAGGAGACGCGGCGGGGATGGCTC
>DATBGM010000143.1:0-19080 GCA_036557945.1 Bryobacteraceae bacterium
TCGTACCAATCCAGAAGACTCCGAGCAGCAGGAACCCCGACGAAGCCGCTCGCCCGGTCTGAGCATGCGCCGCAATAGGCAGCGAGGCCAACCAGCCTGCGACCACCGCTCCACAGTAAATTCGTCCCGTCCAGCGATGCGCGCGGAGCCAGCGCCGGCGCAAGGCTGGAAGAAACTGCCAGGGTCCGGCCAGAAGGGCTACCGAAGAGCAAACTGCATGTGCAATCAACCATTCGTGCCGAGCCGCAAAATTTGGCAGCGGTGCAGGGAAGGGTACATGCGGTAACGCATAGCGAAGCGCCCCCAGACCGGTGGCTACGGCCAGAAAAGCCAGGAACGCCCAGCCTGTTAACGCCAGCTTGCCGGGATCACCGGCTTGTTCTTCCGCCGCCACCGAATGAGATGCCGCCTTACTTTGCCGGAAGCTTCAGTTCTATTTTCTGCTGGCCTGCGTACTCGAGTTCGTAAATTCCGCTCGACTTTTTCTTCAGAAGAGAAGCAGGAAAGTACATATAACCTGCGACCGGCCGATCGAAATGCCCTTCGGGAAGCGTCTTGTCCCAAAGCTGGTTTTCAAGCAGCTCGCGATCTTGCGGATATCCGCCAGGCGATGGCATGCGGGGCGGGCCGGAGTCGCCGCCGACGCCAACGCCGACGCGTGTGGCTGTGTAGGTATCATGAACGCGTCGTCCCGTGTACGGATCGCGGCCCGATTCGTAACCGACTTCCGTCCCCGCCACAACCGTGGCCGGCGTTTCGGAAGAGCGCTTCGGAAGGTTCTTCTGCTGAATAGCCGCGGCCACCGTTACCGGGTCGGAGGGCCGTACGGCCTCGCCGGTCTTGGATGACCGCACCATCAGATTATCGGGCGCGATTTCGACGGCGCCTCCCGAACCAGGATAAAACGCTATCTCGAAAACTACATAGCTTTTGCTGATGTCGAACGCAAAGAGATGTCTCACCTGCGAAGCGGGGATAAGCGCCGCCGCATACGTGGCTGTGCCGGCGGCGACGTGCGCCGGATAATCGGCGGGCGCAGACCGGGCGGCAATACCACGGTTCGGGGACGAGTTCGTTTGGCAAAAAACCAGGCCTGGAGAAAGAGTCAGCGCAACCACCCCTAAATGGCGCATATGCAACCAGCCTTTCGTTAACTTCAACCTATCAATTTTCTTGCTGGACGCGGCAACTTGCCCGCAGGTTTCTTCGTCTTAAAATGACGAATCGTGAGCAAGGACGGTCCGTCCCGATCATTCAGGCTGGTTTTGTCGAGGCCGCCGTCCGCGCGCGCGACCTGGCGCGGAAGAATGTCGCCGCCGAGCAGCAGAAATACGAACTCGGCACAATCACCGCTTTCGAAGTGCTGGATTCACAAACGCGCCTTGCCAGCTACGCTGAGCGCTCAAAAATAAAGCCGCCGGCTGATCCGTATTCGGGTCTTCCTCCGTATCAGCAGATGAGTAGGAAATACTCGGAAGGATTTTGAATGAAAAGACTCAAATCATTTGCTCTGCTGCTCGCCCTGGCCGGTTCGCCGGCCGTCTTTGGAGCGCAGGACCCCATGGTCGGCGGCAGTCCTATGTCGCCCAGAAAGAATATCGTCGAAAACGCGCTCAACTCAAACGATCACACAACTCTGGTCGCCGCTGTGAAGGCCGCCGGTCTCGTCGAGACGCTGCAAAGCGCCGGGCCTTTCACCGTCTTTGCTCCCACCAATGAGGCGTTTGCAAAGCTCCCGGCCGGCGCGGTGGACAGCCTGCTGAAGCCGGAGAATAAACCGCAATTGACCGCCGTTCTCACATATCATGTCGTCCCCGGGCGACTGAACGGCCAGCAACTGATGAACGAAATTAAGTCCGGCGGCGGTTCAGCGGCGTTGAAAACGGTCAATGGTGAAATGCTGACCGCCGCTATGGAGGGCAACGACATCGTACTGAAAGATGCCAAGGGCGGTATGGCGAAGGTAACGATCGCGAATGTTTATCAAAGCAACGGAGTCATCCATGTAATCGATTCCGTCCTGATGCCCTGACCATTCCCTCCCGGTAGAGACGAGTGGGTCGCCGTGCCGCTCGTCTCTTTTTTTTAATTTGGCGGACTTTTTACGGAATCGTCAGCTTCGTGTTCTGCGGGTCCACTCCGGGAAGCACTCGACGCAGCAGATCTTCCACATCGCCGATCTTGTCGCCGAGCAGATTCAGCTTCTGCGCTAGGCCTTGGATTTCGGCCTCTGCGCGCCGGTTCACATCGTAATCGAGTTCGCCGCGCAAGCGGTCTTTTTTATCCTGCCGGTTCTGGCTCATCATGATCACCGGCGCCTGCACGGCCGCCAGCATGGACAAGAAGAGATTCAGCAGGATAAAAGGATACGGATCCCACGCTCTCCGGCCGAGTATCAGGTTGGTAATCGTATACGCGGACAAGACGACCGCGAAAGTAATAATGAACGACCAGGATCCGCCGAATTGCGCAACGGTATCGGCAATTTGCTCCCCAAACGTGGCCTTCTCTTCGATGACGTCGTTGGGATTGCGCATGGCGCGAATCCGCACAAGCTGCTGCGCGGCGTGGAACTGCCGTCCCAGCACCGCCAGCATATCCATCCCGGCGTGCGGCTTTTGTTTTAGCAGCGCAGCGATATCGTTTCGATCTACCTCGATACAGACCGTCTCTTCCAATGAAATCGCGCTTGTCTGATGAACCGTCTGATCGAGCATCGAAGCAAATCCGAAAAATTCACCGGGCAGCGGCTGATCGACTACGACTTCCTGGTGATCTTCATCAACGGTCGTAACGCGCACGTTTCCGGAGACAAGCACATAGGCGCGTCCGCCGGGATCGCCAATCTTATAGATTCGCTGGCGCGTCGCGAAGTGCTTCAGTTCGACCTGGCTGGCCAGCAGCGCGGTCTCTTCATCGTCCAGCAGAGCAAACAGAGGAACGTTGCGTAGGATTTCGGGGGTGCACGGCATAGGTCACTCGCTTCAGCCGTTAGGATTCCACAGATGGACGGTCAAGACAAGACGGGAGCTTGCCTCAAATATGCCTATGCGCCCGCGCCTGTCTTCAACGCCGGACTGCGTTGGAACAACCGGCGGAGAGAGCGCATGATCCAGCGAAGGAAAAGGACCGACACAACCACCGCTACCACCACGATCGCAATCAGAATGGCCGGATGAATCGCCATCAGAAGCGTTCCGCCGAGGGTCAGCGCGTCACCAAGCAGGCTCAAGCCGATATTTGAAAACGGCTCTGGAGAAGTATTCGCCGCCAGCCGCGTAGCGGTCTTCGTGCCATGCGAGCTGAGCGCAATACCGCCGCCCACCAGCAGCGCGATCACGCGCACGGTTGGATCGAAATGGGCAAATGCTGTCGCGGCGAGTACTGCGCCCGCCGGTACGCGAATAAACGTGTGCACCACATCCCAGACCGAATCTACCGCCGGAATCTTATCCGCCACGAACTGAATCAGGTACAGCACGCCGGCCGTCACCAGGACCCAGGTGTGACCCAGGTAGCCGAGATCGCCCGGGAGCTGCGCAATATGAAAGCGCTGTAGCAGCCCTAGCGTGAGGACCGTGACGTAAAGATTGATCCCGGACAACCAGGCCGAGCCCATCGCAAAACCAAGCGTTCCGAGATCCATACCATTTCTCTACCATTTTTTGCTAGCCGAGTGTAATAAAGCTCATAAATAGTGCCATCATTTTTTATTAGACAAATAAATGTCGCTAATGATAGGATTCTCAAAGTACCCACATAAATATATTCCGCGAAGTGCGCGCTTACACGCGTTCTTTGCCCAAAAAAACAGACTCGCGGGTACTTGGAGCATACTATTCGACGCACATCAATTCTCTCTTTGCTGGTTCTGACAGCCGCAGCGGCTTGGTCGCAGGTTCCCACGGTGGGCGGCTGCACAGCCTTTCCTGCGAACAATGTCTGGAATGCGCGTATAGATAAGTTGCCGGTGGATTCCCGCTCAGGGTCTTACGTCGGCACCATTGGCGCTTCGAACCCGCTGCATCCGGATTATGGTACCGCTTACGGGCTCAAAATAAATTACGTGAACGGCAGTCAGGCGAAGGTCCCGGTGAGCTTCGTTTATGCGGGCGAAAGCGATCGCGGGCCGTATCCAATCCCGCCGAACGTGGCCATTCAGGGACCGCCCGACCGTCATGCCGTGGTTGTCGATACGACCCATTGCACCGATTACGAGCTTTACGGGCTGCAGAAGCTGTCGACCGGCTGGCAGGCCGGATCGGGGGCAATCTTTCCGCTTACCTCCAACACGCTCCGGCCCGCGGGATGGACGTCGGCCGATGCGGCCGGTCTGCCCATGTTGCCGGGCCTTGTGCGGTATGAGGAGATATTGTCCGGTCACATTAATCACGCCATACGCTTTACCGCACCGCAAAGCCGCGCCGCCTATATCTGGCCGGCACGGCACTACGCATCCAGCCTGACAGGGGCGCAGTATCCCCCTCTTGGCCAGCGTTTCCGGCTGAAGGCGAATTACGATATCAGCTCCTTCCCGCCTCACGTGCAGGTGATCCTTAAGGCGCTAAAAGAATACGGCATGATCCTTGCCGATAACGGGGGGGCCTGGTTCATCACCGGTACGCTCGATTCGCGTTGGAACGATAGCGAAATGCATGCAATGACACGCGTCATCGGCGCGGATTTCGAGGCAGTGAACGAATCGAGCCTGATGATGAGCACGAGTTCGGCGCAAGTCAAAACCGCGACCTCTACCGCTCCGACTCCTGGCGCACCCGCTGGCTGGGTGAACGTTGTCTCAAAAAACAGCGGCAAATGTATGGGTGTGGTGGGAGCATCCAAGGCTGCTGCCGCAACCATGGAACAGGCGACTTGCGTGAACGGCCTGCACCAGGAATTCTCGTTTACGCAAGTGACGGGAGGCTACAAGGTGACGGTGCGCAACAGCGGTCAGGCGCTTGACGTGCGCGGCGGACCGTCAATCGCCGCCGATGGCGCCCTGCTGCAGCAGTACACCTGGAACGGCGGCGCCAACCAAATCTGGAAGCTCGTGAAGACCGCCGACGGCTACTACGAAATCGTCGCCACGAGCAGCAATAAGTGCGCCGATGTGAGCGGCGTCTCAAAGCTGGACCATGCTGCTGTACACCAATGGAGCTGCTGGGGCGGCGATAACCAGAAATGGAGTTTCGTGCCCGCGTCCTAGCGGCGCCGCATCTCACTCGGCAATGCCGAAGCATAAATTGCGTCGTCGCACCTGACCGCGGGCGGCGACGCGACCACCGGCGCTCCCATGCCATTGAAACGGCAACGCCGGGAATCGCGTCGCCGCTCAGGTACTTCTGGCCACCAGATAGCTTGCTTTTCCAGGCTCGAGAGCGCCAAACTAAAGACGGAGCCTAAGATATGAGTGCCGTACTGGATCGCCAGCCGTTGCAGGAATTGGATGAATGGGACGATTTCGTAGCGACCCGCTATAAAGAAGGGAAGTCGGAGGAAGAATTTCGCAATTATGCGCAGGATGCCAATCCGCGCGTCACCGAGTTCTACCGCCAGAATCATCGCTACCAGACGCTCGACTTTATCAAGCAGAAGAAAGCCGAGTACTGCGGGCTGACCCGTGATAAGAAGAGCATCTGGGAAATGGCCGACTATCTCAATACGCTCGTCGATGACAGCGACCCGGATACCGACCTCACGCAGATTGAACATTTGCTGCAGACCTCGGAAGCCATCCGCCAGGACGGCCATCCGCGCTGGTTCGTGCTGGCAGGCTTTGTGCATGATCTCGGCAAGGTGCTCTGCCTTTACGGCGAGCCGCAATGGGCCGTTGTGGGCGACACCTTCCCGGCCGGCTGCGCTTACTCGGACCAGATCGTATTTCCGGAATTCTTCGCCGACAATCCCGACAGCAAGGTTCCCGAGTATCAGACCAGGTACGGTATCTACGAACCGAACTGCGGACTTGATAAAGTACATCTCTCCTGGGGCCACGACGAGTACATCTATACGGTCACGCGCGACTATCTGCCTGAACCCGCGCAATACATGTTGCGCTATCACTCCTTCTACGCGGCCCATCGCCACGGCGCGTATCAGCACTTAATGAATCAGAAAGACATCGAGATGTTCGACTGGGTGCGCAAGTTCAATCCCTACGACCTCTATTCGAAGGGCGCATCGCGGCCGAATTTCAACGAGATCAAGCCCTATTACGACGATCTGGTAGCTGAGTTCTTTCCCGATAAAATCGCCTGGTAAATGTCCCCGAGCAGATACCGGGCTCTTTTCAGCGATATCGGCGGTGTCCTGGGCACCAACGGCTGGGACACCGGTGTTCGCGATACGATCTGCGATCACTTCCATCTCGACGGCGGTGAAATTGCAGCGCGCCACCGGCTGATGTTCGACAGCTTCGAGCGCGGACACATGAGCTTCGAGCAATATCTGCGGCGCGTCTTCTTTGCCGTGCCGCGTTCGTTTACCCCCGATGAAGTTCGCGCGGTAGCCTATGCGCAGTCCGCCCCCTGGCCGGAAAACATTGCTTTCTTTACGCGCGTCAAGCAAGCAAACGGGCTCCGCCTCGCTCTCATCAGCAACGAAGGGGAGGGCATCACCGCCTATCGCGTCGAAAAATTCAAATTACGCGAGTTCGCGGATTTCATGATCATTTCCCATTTCGTCCACATGCGCAAACCGGACCCCGGCATGTGGCAGTTAGGTCTTGATCTGCTGCAGGTGAGTGCCGCCGAATCCATTTACGTGGACGATCGCGCCATGTTTGTGGATTGCGCGGCGGAGATGGGGTTTGCCGCCGTCCATCATGTCTCGCTCCATCAGACCGCGAGCGCCTTCGAAGTTCTGGGCCTGATCACCACCTGACAGCAACTTAGTTCCAGTACCTTCTGGCCCCTGAGTTGCACGCTTCCCCCGCACAGAAGGGGACACAAATGCAATTCAGATTTTCCAAAAGCCGATGGCTCATCGGATTTTTGCCTCTCGTCGTTTTTGCCGCTTTGGACAATAACGCAGCCAAAATAAAAAGCGGCACATGGACACCGTTACAAAACCAGCCGTCGTTTGCCGCCGCGCACGTCTTGTTATTGACCGATGGCACCGTTATATGCCAGGAACTCGAAACCAGCAACTGGCACCGCCTGCGTCCCGACAAACACGGCAGCTACGTCAACGGCACCTGGGAACAGATCGGATCCCTGCCGTCCGGCTACGCGCCGCTCTACTATGCCTCGGCGGTCCTGGCGGATGGCCGCGTCGTGATCGCAGGCGGAGAATTCAACTTCGCGGGAACCGGCGCAACCAACCTCGCCGCTATTTACAATCCGAAAAGGAATGTCTGGTCGCCTTTTTCCGGTCCTCCTGGTTGGGCCAATATCGCCGACGCACAGAGCGTCGTGTTGCCCGATAAAAGATGGATGCTGGCCAACGCCTTCACCTCCGAAAGCGCCGCCCTCGATCCGAAGACACTGGAGTGGACGATTCTCAGCCCGAATGGAAAAGCGGATCTCAACGATGAAGAAGGGTGGAACCTGCTGCCGGACGGAACGGTGCTAGCCGTCGATATCGGAAACTTTCCCAATTCAGAGCGATACTTCCCATCCATGAACATGTGGATGAGCGCCGGCACCACCGGCGTGTCTCTCACCGATTTCACTTCGTTCGAAATCGGTCCCGCTGTCTTGCGGCCCGACGGAACGATTTTTCAGGTGGGCGTTTGTCGACTCGACAGCAATGGTCTGTGTACCACACCGGCGCACACCGCCATCTTCGATCCCCCCGAGGATGTCAACGGGCTTGGCGCCTGGACGGTCGGCCCCGATCTCCCCGATGGATTGGATGTCAGCGACGGTCCTGCGTCGATTCTGCCCGATGGCAACGTTCTCATCATGAGCAGTCCCGGCAGTACGCAGCCCGGCGCCGTGTTTCTGGAGTTCGACGGAAAGAAAATCGAGCAGGTAGCGTCTCCTGCCAATGCTCAGCAAATGATCGCTTACTTCGGCAACATGCTTGTCCTGCCCACGGGGCAGATTCTGCTCACCGCTTTCAGCAATGATGTAGAAATCTACACACCTCGCGGAAAAGCACGCCCGTCCTGGGCGCCGTCAATCGAAGACGCGCCGCTTCTCGTGAATCCGGGGGCTACCTACAAAATTTCCGGGACAAAATTCAACGGCCTCTCCACCGGCGCTTCCTACGGAGATGACGCGCAGATGAACACAAACTATCCCCTCGTGCGATTTACCAGTCTCGGCAGCAAACATGTGTCGTACTGGCGGACGCACGATCACAGCACGATGGCTGTCTCCACCGGACATCGCAAGGTGTCGACTCAGTTTGATGTTCCCGACGACAGCGAAGCGGGACCTGGATTCCTTTCGGTGGTTGCCAACGGAATTCCTTCTGAGCCGCGCTTCGTGGTAGTACTCCCGAACAAGGGCCGCAATTGAGCGCCGCGACGTAAGCACGGAAACGAGGAGCGTAACGCATCTTGGAAAGCGCGCGACGCTCCCAGGTTTCCTGGTGTCTTTCTACTTCAACTGCTTGTTCGCTTCATCCCAGTTGACGACATTCCACCACGCCGCGACATATTCCGGCCGACGGTTCTGATACTTCAGGTAATAAGCGTGTTCCCAGACATCGAGGCCAAGAATCGGCTTCTTTCCTTCCATCAGCGGGCTGTCCTGGTTCGCCGTCGAAAGAATTTCAAATTTGCCGGCTTTATCTTTGACGAGCCAGGCCCAGCCCGACCCGAACCGTCCCGCAGCGGCGGCTGAAAATTTTTCCTTGAAGCCATCGAAGCCGCCAAAGTTCGCGCTGATCACGCTCGCGATATCGCCGTTCGGTGCGCCGCCTCCTTTCGCGGAAAGCAGATTCCAGAAAAGCGAATGATTGGCGTGCCCGCCGCCATTGTTACGTACTGCTGTCTTGATACTTTCCGGAACACTCCCGAGATTGTTCGCCAGAAGATCCTCAATCGATTTATTCTGCAGCTCGGGCGCCTGCTCGAGGGCCTTGTTCAGATTGGTGACGTAAGCACCGTGGTGCTTGTCGTGGTGAATCTGCATCGTCGTCTTGTCAATATGCGGCTCGAGCGCGTCTTCAGGGTAGGGAAGCGGCGGTAATGTGAATGCCATAAGTGTTTTCTCCAATCAATCTTTCTTACGTTTCTATTTTCGCCGGACACTATTTCAGGGATGCTGTCCGGCCCGGCTCCGGTTCATGTCTTCTTGCGCTGATCCTTTAAAGACCGAGGCGCCCGCGGCAATCGTTTCCCGGATCGAAAGCGCGCGTGTTTTCGGGTTCCACGAAAATCGAATCAGGTCTGCTTTCTCTCCGGGCGCCAGCCCGCGCTGGCGTCCGGCGATGCGGCCGACGCGCGCCGGATTACTCGTTGCCATGGCCAACGCGGCGGAGAGCGTGTGCCCGCCGAAACGAATGCTGTTTTCAACCGCCCGATCCATAGTTAACGCAGAACCGGCCAGCCGCTCCGTACCGCGTATCACGACACTCGAATCCGCGCGCAGTTCTACCTTCACTTCGCCCAGTTGATAAGGCCCTGGAGCGCACATCGCCGGCATCACGGCATCCGTTACCAGGATCGATTTCTCCAGACCTTTTGCCCGGCTGGCGGCGCGAAAGAACATAGGCGGCAAGTGGATTCCATCCAAAATAAAACAGGCCGCTAGCCGGTCTTCGGCAAGTTGCTCCCAGATGTAATTCTGCGTTTTCGGCAAAATCGGGTGCGACGCATTCCCCAAATGTGTAGACATCGCGGCGCCCGCTTCGACAGCCGCGCGAATCTGCTCGGCATTCGCTTTCGTATGCCCGATGCTGACGACAACACCCGCCCGCACCAGCGTCTCGATATATTGCGGCGCGGACTCCCACTCCGGCGATACCGTGACCAGCCGGATGTTTCCCTCCGCTGCCTCCTGCCAGCGCGCAAATTCGTCGCTATCCGGCGGCCGGATAGACGCAAGCGGATGCGCGCCGCGCGGGCCGTCTTCCGGAGAAATGTGCGGGCCTTCTACATGGAACGCCTCCATGGCCGCGCCTTCCGGTCTTCCACTCCGTAACAACTCGGCCTTCACACATGCCAGATTGCGCAGGCAGCCGCAAATATGCTCCTCTGGAGCGGTGATGATCGTGGGAAAAAAGCGCGTGACGCCGGTCGTGAACATCGCGCGCACCGACTGCGCCACCGCTTCAGTCGCAACGGACGCGTTGTTGTAATCCGTTCCTGCAAATCCGTTCACCTGCAGGTCAATAAAACCTGGCGCAAGAAACTCTTCTTCTCGTGGCGGCTCTATTAACTCATCGACTGCGCGGATCGTTTCGCCGTACTCCACCACGACCGCCGCGCCGTTCGCCGCCAGTTTTCCTTTAAGCTGTTCAGACAATCCGTATCATCCTTGTTTTATCCACATCTTGCCCACAGGCCGCAGCCGCTAACTCACACCAAATGCACAACTAGAAAGGTGTTGAAAAGCACTCTGTTTTCCTCTGCTGCGGCTGGCGTTCCTGGCCCGGGCTGGGGTAAACCAATAGAAGATCCGGCGCGGGCGCCGGCAGGCAGACGATCTCGGGGGAGGTGGCTGCCCGGTTGGCGTTCGCGTCAGGACCCGCGTCCACTGCGCGGTTCTCCGGAAGATTGGGTCCGTAAAGCCGGCCCAAAGCGCAGGGCAGAAATCGGATACGTCCATCAATTCCGCTGATGGATGACGACCGGTTTCTGCCCTGTAAGCCTTCACGCGCACGTTCCCGAAAAATTATATCGAGCGCGTATCCCCTCGCTCCCCGTTTTTACGATTGCCGCGCGCTTGCTATGCTCAGGAAGTTTCTAAACGATTCGCATGGTCGTTTCCAACTATCCCAAAGGGGCGCGTATTTTTAAGCAGGTGGGCGGGCTGCTCGCCACCTTCTTTATCCTCTCGATCGCCGCTGTCCTGATCGACCGCCACGGACACCTGCTGCGCATTATCACTATTCCCGAAATGGTCGTCGGCGTTTTGGGCGCTGCTTTGAGTATTCTCCTTGCGTTTCGCACCAATTCGGCCTACGCGCGCTGGTGGGAGGCGCGCATCCTCTGGGGGTCGCTGGTGAATCAGTCGCGCTCGCTCGCGCGCCAGGCGATTTCCTTTTCCCGCGTTCCGGCGAGTGAAGCCCATGCAGAATCCGCCGCCCGTTTCGCCAAAACTTTTGTCTACAGTCAAATTGCTTTCGTTCATGCGCTTCGCTGCTCGTTGCGCAGGCAGCCGCCGATCGAGGAGATCCGGCCATTTCTCGACGATGCAAGTCTTAAGTCGCTCGAAGCCGCGCAGAACGTGCCCAACGCCATCCTCATGCAACTGGGCTTGCAGTTAAGCGCGTCTTTTGACGGGCGCTTCGTCGACGGCTGGCAGATGCATCGCCTCGATCAGACGCTGAGTGAGTTGTCCAATATCATGGGCGGCTGCGAACGGATCAAAAACACGCCGCTGCCGCGTCAATACGATTTCTACCCCGAGCTGCTCATCAAGCTCTATTGCCTCGTGCTGCCGTTCATCATCGTGGATGAAGTCGGCCTGTTCACGCCGTGGATCACGCTACTGGTCGCGTTTGCCTTTCTGGCCTTGAACCGAATCGGCAAAAACCTCGAAGATCCGTTTGAGAATCGCGTTTACGATGTTCCTATGACAGCTCTGTCGCGGACCATTGAAATCAACCTGCGGCAGGCTCTCGGCGAGACGAGTTTACCGCCGGCCATGACTCCCGTAAACGGCGTTTTAATGTAATACATTAAGAATCCGGCTCTCTCACCGGACGAGCTATATTCCTAAAGTTGTTCTTTAATTTACGCCTGCGCTAACATACTTCCAGAATCCTCGGCCCCTATGCCCAGCGAGACATGATCGAAAAACTGATCCTCAACGTAAAACGGGGGGAGACGCCGTTCTACCGCCTTCTGCGTGGCATCGCAAAAGGCCTCATTTCCAGCACGCTGCCGTTACCGCGCTTCCTGCATCCGCTGCTGCGCTTCATCTTCAATTTGCAAAGCGCCTTGGCCGGCTTTTTCCGCTGGGCTTTTACGTACTTTTATCGTGAGCCCATCTTTCGCGGCCGCTGCGAATCGGTAGGGAAGCGCTTCCAGTTAACCAGGCTTCCGTTCATCATCGGCCATGCGCGCATCTACATCGGCGACGACGTCAACTTTTTCGGCAAAGTCGACCTGATCAGCGGGCGCATTTTCGATGAGCCCAAGCTGATCATTCACAACCGGGTCGATATCGGACATAACGTCGGCTTTCTGGTCAATAAGGAAATCGTTATCGAGGATGACGTCAATGTCGCTTCCGGCGTCCGTTTCATGGATTCGGACGCCCACCCGCGAGACGCCGCTGACCGCATTGCCGATCTGCCGCCCAAGCCCGAGGAGATCAAGCCCGTCCGGATTTGCCGCAACGCCTGGATCGGCCAGAATTCGTTCATCCTTAAGGGCGTCACCGTCGGCGAAGGCGCCGTCGTCGGCGTCAACAGCGTCGTCGTCACCGACGTGCCGCCGTATTCGGTCGTCATGGGTAATCCGGCGCGCGTAGTCGTGAAAAACTTGGCGCGGCCCGGCGAGGAACAGGCCGGGGCGGAGCGTCAGCCGGTAGCTGGCTAGGCCTCTCTCAGAATAAAAGTTGACATAATATCTGTTATCGGACATATCCCACACTCAAGTTCGTTCGGCAAAAACACTATTTCGTTAACGGAATTTATCTAGAGTTCAAGGACATTCCATTGGAATGTTCATCGCGCCTGCCTGCTAAATGCAGCGGCATACCCCGCTTTGTTCAATGGGCCTATGCGTGCAACGCGCATTGCCAAGCAGCGTAGTCGACGGGTTTCCGGCTCAATACTCCAGCAACCGGCCGGTCTTGCTCCGCGGCTGCGCTGCTGCATTTACAAATCCGCTCGAGGTGGTGGTGTGCCGAAATTTCGAGATTCCCTCAAGACCTTCACAAACTTCAGCGACCGTCGTCACTTCGATCTGGCATGGATCAACCAGAACCGGCCCGCCCGCGAAAGCCTTGGCTTCAAAGTTGAGCTGCCGCTGGACCAGTTGAGCATCTTCGCGCGCGATGCCGATACCGGTGGCCCTTTGGCCCGTATCCCTGTTTATGCGATCGCGGAGATCGGCCCTGCCGGCGCCGGCCAGGAGGAGGCGGACGATCCGGACGCCAACCGCGGCGTCAATCTCCGGCAACGCGTCACGGTGATATACCCGCTCGGCATGCTGGCCACCGACCAGGCCGGCTACGCTTCCTTCGATCTCACCATCCTTCGCTCGGAAGACGTGCTCAGCCAAATGAGAATCGTTCTCCAGCAAGGCGGCCTGCTTTCGGACGATCCTGCGCGCCAGGTGACCATGACCCTGAGCGCCTTGCGCGTCCTGCCGTTCGCCGACGTGGCAATCGCCTTCGATGCTCTGAAGGAAGGCGATATCGGACCGACCTTCATTTCACTACGCATGGAATTCGATCGCGTCATGATGGACCGGCGCGTAACCGATCTGCCGTCCGTCTCCATGCAAAACCCGAACATTCTGGACTGGCGGCTATCGCCCGGCTCCTTCTCGATGGCTGGCGTTCTGCTCATTGGCGAATCCGGCTGCGAGACGCTGATCCCCACTAATCTCGCCACACAGATGTTCCGCTTCCGCCAGATCGCCCGCACGCCATGGCAGAAAGATTTGTTCACGGCAGGCAACGTGGAACGGCGTCAGTTTGCGACGTTTCGCTTCGCCTATGCCATCGAGTATCAGACCGAGTGGTTCCCTGTCGGCCATTCGCTCGGGCAGATTCTTTACAGTCTGCCGCTTGCTCCCGGCGAAAAGGTCAAGATGGCTGTGGTCGACTGGCGCCGTCATGACGAAGCCGAAAGAAAAGAAGCAACCACCGAGAAAGAACAGCTCACCGATGATCAGCTCCGCGACCGCAGCCTGACAGAAGCGGTGCACATGGTCGTGAATGAGTCGCAGCACGGTTCATCCTTCATGGCCGGAATGGCGAATAGCGCCGGCGCCTCCATTCCGCTGGGCGTCGTCGATCTGGGGGTCGGCAGTGCCTTCTCGCTGGGCGGCTCGACTGCGAGCACGTCCGGCACACGCGACGTAACCGCCAATACCAGCCAGAACATCTCCGATGCATTCCATCAGTCTGCCTCTGCACTGCGCGACATTCATTCTACGGTCGTCGTGCAAGGCGATCAGGCCGAGCAAGCGACTGCGCAAACGCGTATCGTTGCGAACTACAACCACAGCCATGCGCTCACGATGCTCTATTACGAAGTGCTGCGCCACTATCGCGTCGTGACGCGGCCTGCCTCACGCCGCCCTGCTCTGCTGATCACCCAGCCGCTGTTTGATTTTTCGGAGCCCGATTTTATTCTCGACAACCGCGCAGCCCTCGAAGCCGCTTTGCTCGATCCGAGTCTCAAGGACTGCTTTAGTGTCGTGGCCAAACGCCAGTGCCTGGAATACAACATCGAACGTGCCAAACAGCGCGCCCTGGAGGCGCCCGATCCCGCCGATGATTATGAGCTCGGCGAAGTAATGTTCCGCGTCCAATCCGGCGCGCACGGTGCCGTCAGCAACACGTACGTCTATGTGCTGCCCAAAGACGGTGGTGCGTTCATTCGCTGCGACTGGACTGATACTTCGCTCACGGTCAAATTTCCCTACTCCTCCACCGAAGAATTGAATAGCTGGACCACTCCGCTCATACAGGCCAACGCCGAGTTCATCGCTTCCTTTAAACCCCAGCAGCGCATTCGCTGGGTCAACGTCAAGGCGATCCAGGTCGGTCAGACGCTGGGTGGTGCTGTAACGAATCCGCCTACCGATAAATGGGAGATCAAGAACCTGCGCTTCACCACTACCAACGGTGCGAACACCTGGGTGATGTACGACGGTACGCCCAGTCCGAACCAGCTCGGCTGGAACGACAAGACGGAAGTACAGGTCAAGCCGTATAAAGCTCCGATCAAAGATGTAGATGATCTGTTAACCGACGATGAGCGCTGCTGCATTCACCGTCTCGAACGGCATCTCAGCACGAATCAGATTCACTATTCGCGCGTCATCTGGGCTGCCGAAGAAGACGCCGCCCGCTACCGCCGCCTCGCCAACTATAAGATCGGCGATGCCTGGCTCTGGGACGTTGTTGAAAATCGTGTGCTCGATATTTTTAATGATTCGCTCGCCTTCCCGATCGTATACGGCCAGGAGACGATTGTTTCCCGCGAGCTCAGCGCGGAACTGGACGCGGATGCCGTAGGCACCACCTTCATTGAACAACTGCTGACGCTGCCCACGCGCGGTGTTTTTGCCGAAGCAAAACTTGGTCACTGCAACGCATCCGAGGTCATCGATACGACGCGCTTCTGGGATTGGCAAACATCCCCGATTCCGGACGATGCTCCGGATATCCAGCCGGTCGATACCGGTTCGCGCTATCAGCCGCCCACAGGCACTACGCCCACACCCTTCCCGCAGGCGATCATCAACATGGCGCAACCACAGGCGTTGCCCGATCCCACGGGACTGAGCGGAGCGTTCCAACTGATGGCCGCACTCGGGCCATTCAAGGATCTCAGCGGATTGAAAGAAACCAGCGCTCTGCTGCAGACACTTTCGAACAACGCCACGCAGCTCGCTGCTAAGGGTCTCGGCATTCAGGGAGCAAAGAGCATGATGGACCTGATCCGCAGCGCCCCCGAATTGTCGCCGGATCAAAAGACGCAGCTCATCGGCGACTTGCTCACAGGAACCGCGCATCAACAGACGGCCAAACCTGCCGATCAGACCAAACCCGACAAGCCGGTCGATCCGGGAAAGCCAGCCGAGACACCTGTGCCGCCGAAGCAGAATCCGCCTCCTGACACACCCAAGCCGGACACGCCGAAACCGGATAAGCCGGCCAAGCCGCCCGTGCTGACCCCCAAGTCCCGGCGGCTCGCGTTCGTGTTCCTGTTCGATACCGGCGGCCCGATGGTGGGCGAGTACATGGTCCAGATCGCCGATAATCAGAGCGGCAAAACGTACATCCCGGATGGCGACGTCCGCCGCACGAATATGGTCTACATCGATCTGCCCGCGACGGTCAAATCCGGCATCACCATCACCATCAACGGCGAGGTCAAACCGATCAAGATCGATGCACCCGCCGGCCTGAACCCGCAGACCTGGTCAATGTCCATCAGCGAGACGGTGCAATTCGGAAATCTCGAAGGCGTCACCGGGTTCAACGTGATCGGACAGGGCAAGGACATTGAGGCCACCGTCTCTGTCGAGAAAGAGCATGGCTCGGAATGGACGCATGGTACCTCCGACCAATCCTCGGTCAGCGTGACCGGCGGAGGCAGCATCGAGATCGTCGACTTGCATTCGACCGGCGGCTATCAGTGGACTGTCCAGGACGACACCAAGACCACGCAGGGAAACAAAGATGTGCGTACGATCAAGATGACTGTGCGCCAGCTAGATCCGCAGAAACAGCCGAAAGTTGAAGCTGTGAAGTAGCTGCGAAACTCAGGAATTCCGGCGGCCCAGGTGCCTGTCGATCAGCTTGCGGCAGAGCTCGTCGATATTAACCTGGTAACGATTCTGCTGCACAAGGCGCCGGAGTTCCGCGATCCGATCGGATTCGGCGGTGCCGGCAGGAGCCTCTATCGCATCTGTACTAGCGAGCGATTCGGAATTCTCGCGGATCACTTCGCGCGCTCGTGCCGGCGCTGCAGCGCCACGTCTCAGGCTGTCATGATGTCGCATCCCTATCTCCTGGTCCCCTCTCTAAACGACATATCGGCATAAACGCGGCAAATTTTAGGATCTTTTTCCGCCGCCTCCCATAAAAGACTTCCCTGCCCTTAAGTTTTGGCGAAGATCTGACGAAAGACCTCCAGGAGCCCACCAGCCAGGTGGGCCCGATTAGAGGTTCTCATACATGTTCGCCGTTGCCGTTAAAGACGAGACCGCCGCATCTCGTGAAGAATTGATTCTAAGCCATCTCTCACAAGTTAAATTGATTGCCAGCAAGATCCACAAGGGTGTGCCGCCCTCGGTTTCGCTCGAGGATCTTATCTCGGCGGGTACCCTAGGACTGATCGCCGCTATCGATCGCTACGATGCCCGGCAGGGTGTAAAGCTCCGCACCTACGCGGAGCACAAGATTCGCGGCGCAATCCTCGACAGCTTGCGCGTACTCGACTGGGCTCCGCGCCAGAAGCGTCGCCGCGCCCGGCAGATCGAAACGGCCATAGCAACTCTCGAACAGATGCACGGTCGCGCTCCGAGCGAAGAGGAGATCGCCCGTCATCTTCACCTGACCATTTCCGAATATCACGAATGGCTGGCAGAAACGCGCGGTATGGCTGTCGCCAGCCTCGAGACAGCCAGCTCCGATCAGGACGGGCCGGATCTTCTCCGGTTCATCTTCGATTCCGAAGAACACTGGCCCTCACGCCTGCTGGAGCGCGCCGCGCTGGAGCGCTTGCTGGTCGAGGCGCTGCATCGAATCCCGAACATTGAGCAGACTGTCCTGAGTCTCTACTATTATGAGGACCTGACGCTGCGCGAAATCGCCAAAATTGTCGAACTGCATGAATCGCGCGTCTCGCAGCTAAAAACGCAGGCAATCCTGCGGCTGCGCGCCTATTTGCAAGCTTGCTGGCCCCAGCACGGCGTGCCGATCAAGAGCCAGCTCGAGCCAGGCATGACAACAACACGCCACTAAGCGATTCGAACACGCAGTCGCTCGTCTATGGTTTCGAGTCGGGAGCAGGCCCCCTCTGTATGACTGCCGGCAAGATGAAATCAGCGTGGGGAAATTGAGATCGGAATTTGAAAACGGACACGGTTCGCCGGTCCTACTCGCTAAGAGAGAAACCTATTTTAGCTGCCATATCACCCGATAACAAGTGTGCTCCCCAATTGTGAACAATAACAAGCCGCCAACTAACGAGCAGAATATTGCGGCAACAACTGAGACAGCCACGGAGAGGAACGTCGAAGACAATCTTATCGCGCCCCTGTACCCGACCCATGCCGTAACTACTTGCAACAGCAGAGTGCATAGCCAAAGCCAATTTCTCACGCTACACACACGCAGAAATTCAGGTTTCGTTAAGGAAGCCTCGCTTGCTATCACTGTACTACCTAATGAAAGAGCGGCGGCGGTCGATGCAAGAAACAGCAGCAAAGATCCTAATGCCAGGTACCGGCGCATTGTTCCCCCAATTTCGATCGTATCGGCATTCGTCGTAAAATTGGAACGGGCTTGATACCTCACGGAAGCACCCTGCCAAATCGCGGACTTCCTCAGCGCTGCTTTTTCACCGCTTTCCGGCACAGGCTAAAACGCTGGCGAATCTAAAAAAAGTCGAACGGCACGCCGACGCGCTGGCGCTTTACTGAAATCACCTCGGATTCCTTCCTGCGGATCGGCGAGCACTGGAGCCGGACGGCGAGACCTGGACGCTGGAAGGACAATTTCGCGCGCGCCGAATTTTGTAGAGACGCTTCGCAGGGCCGCTCTGTGAACCGGCGAAAAAAGTTATAAATCTCGATCCGCGCCCGATCCATCATAGAGTCAATGAAAAGCTATGCTGCCCTTATTACCCTCAGCGCTTGGTTGCTGTGTGCTTCCGGGACGGCTACTGCTCAGAGCGAAAACTCGACTGACCAGAGCGCAAAGATCACTGACCTCGAAATTAACCTGATGCGCAAAGATTTGCGCGACCAGAAGAAGCAAATCATTGCGGCCAACCTGCCTCTTACTGGGGATGAAGCTGCAAAGTTTTGGCCCACCTACGACGCCTACACCCAGCAGACGATCAAAATCAACGACCGGAGATATGCGCTGTTCAAGGAATACGCAGCCAATTACAACACGATGACAGATACTCAGGCAAGCAGTTACATCCGCCGGTGGAATGAGGTGGATGGCGCATTTACAAATCTAAGGCTGGAATGGATTCCGAAGTTCGAGCAAGTGCTCGGCCCCAAAAAGACTGCCGCTTTCTTCCAGATCGATCGCCGTT
>DATBGM010000144.1:0-6263 GCA_036557945.1 Bryobacteraceae bacterium
TGTATTCTTCCGATATCGTCAGTGTCGAAGCCGGCGCGCCTCCCGGACAGTCCCGCGAGACCAAAGGCCTCGACGGCGCCAAAAAGAAAGGGGAATGGTGGGTTACCAATCACGAAGTCCATTCCGCCAAGGTAGAAGGCCCCCTCGTTGCGGGCGACCATTTTGCCGTCACCTACAAACTCGATGTCACGTTCAAGCCGGAAAACAAGCGCTTCACTATGGAAGAAATCGGCATTTACAAAGTGAAAAACGGCAAAATTGTCTACGAAGAGTTCTTCTACAACATGTAACTGCTGCAGTCGCATTCCGCGGTGCGGCCTAGCGGACGGTGGCGCGCTTGGCCGCGCGCCTTGCCATTTTTACCCCATCTGATCGCGCAGTGTGTAGTAACCGATCAGCGTTTTTCCATCCAGAATCTCGCCGCGCCGGATCATTGCTCCCACCTCCAGCCAGTCAAACCACTGGATCTTGATCCGCTCATCCTCCATCGGCTCTTGCTTGCCCTCGGTCAGATCTTTTGCGAGGAAAATATCCATCTTCTCGCCCACGTATCCCGGACTCGGCCAGAACGTCACCAGCTTCTTCCATGTGCGTGCCGTGTAGCCTGTCTCTTCCCGCAGCTCGCGCCGCGCCGCCTCGAGCGATGTCTCCCCCGGATCGAGCCGTCCCGCCGGCAGTTCCCAAAGCTCCTGTTCCGCCGGCAATCGAAACTGCTTCACCAGCAGAATTCTCTTTTCATCATCGAGGGCCAGCATCACCGCCGATCCCGGATGCCGCACGATATTGCGGTGAATCTCGAATCCATCCGGATCCGTCGCAACTTCATCGGTAATCGTAAAAAGCTTGTTCTTAAAAACTTCTTTCGCAGAGATAATTTTCATACTCAGGCGAGCCCGCTTCCGTCCTGATCTGCTTTTGAGGCGCCCACGCTCGTCAGGTTTAAATCCGGCTTCTCGCGCGATATCTCCCGCTCCACTTCCGCGACCACATCGCCATAGGAGCGCGAATGAAGCTGCTGCTCCAGTCTCCGCAGCGCTACGCTGACCACATCGCGATGATGCAGCCGCCCACCCACGTTTGGACGATCAGCGAGCTCCTGCCAGAGCTGATGCACCAGGTCGATATCGCTAGGCCATAGACGCGGCTGGTGTGGTCCAAGCGAGTAGACATGAACGCTTCCATCTTTCGGCGAAATAATCTCGACTCCGACCGCCGGGCGCGGCGCAGGCAAGTGTTCCCACGCCTCCCCAATCAGCCGCGCCTGCTCATCCGGCGTCAGCATCGGCGAAAGCGCCGTCACAATGCGCGACGAGTTCAATTGTGCCGCCGCCGATACCAGCGCCGAAGGCTCGTCTCGCCCCGGCACCGTCAGGAGTTCCACATGCTTACCGGCCTTTTCCGCAATGGTCACCACGCGCGTGAACGCCTCCGTCTCCCGCGAGCCGCAAATCTGCTCCGGATTCAAGCGATGCTCGCTCGAGCTGATCGGCCCCAACCGGTGCACCGCCACAGCCACCACATCCTGCTTCGCCGGATTGATCTCATCCAGAATCAGCTTCAGATGCTCCAGCCGGTTGGGATTGCTCGCATCGACCAGCACATTACCCGGCCGCACATGCACACCCTCCACCGACACCGAGCCGTGCTCCTCCAGCCGGAACTTTTCGCTGTCGTCCTCCCGCGCCGCTCTCCTCTGCCTATTGCGATGTTCGGATAAAGCAAAGGCGGTAAAAAGCCCGACCGTGAAGACCGAGCCCCAGATCGTAGCCGTCTTCTTCGTCACTACATTCACTGCGGTAAGCAGGAACAACCCTGAAGTAATCAGAATCAGGCCAAGGGGAACCTCGGTCTTGCCGATACGGAAATTCAGCGGGACTTTCCACTCGCGTGCCTCCGGCCGCTTATAGCGCAGCACGAGCACCCCAAGCGCCTTCATCGAGAAGCTCCAGATCACGCCGAACGCGTACGCTTCGCCGAGCGTTTGCACGTCTCCCTTGCTGAGTACAATCGTGATGATCTGTAAGATCGCTACCAGATCGATCAGCCGGTGCGTTGTTCCGTACTTACGATGCGGTTGCCGGAACCAGTCCGGCAGTACACCGTCTTCCGCAACCCGGTTCAAAACGCCGTTCGAGCCGATAATCGCGGTGTTCACCGCGCCCGAAAGAATCAGCGTCCCCACGAGCACTACAAACGCATGAAACAGCAGTTTCAACACCGTCGGTCCGACGAGATAATTCGACAGTCCGCCAATCAGGTTGTCGAGGTATTGCCCGCGCTGGCCGTCGGGAATCAGCATCACGGCGAAAAATGAGACCAGGGACGTGAATGTCAGGCTGTAGACGATTACTACCATCCCGGTCTTTTTCAGGTTTTTCAGCTTCGGCGCTTCCAGCTCGCGGTACACCTGCGCCAGCGTCTCGAATCCGCTCATGGCCAGCAGTGAATGCCCCAACCCGACCAGAATCGCCACAAACGTGATCGTCGGGGCCGCCGTTCCCTCGAGCCACCCCAGGGCGCTGCTGCCGTAATGTAGATTCTCTTTCGATGGGAACGGCACCGGCTGGAAACCTTTGAGCAACATGGTCAAAAGACACCAGCCGATCAGCATCACCACCATCACCGTCGTTACATGCATGATCCGCAGCGCTTTTTCGCTCGATTCATGTATGCCGATGATGTTCTGCCACCAGAAATAAACCGTTACCACCAGCGCAAACGCGCCCGCAAACAGCGGCGGATCGACATGCCACGCCGAGTGCGCGTGCTGCGCCAACTCGTTAAACAAACCCGCCAGATACAATCCTGCGCTGACTGCGCTGATCGGTCCGGTCAGCACATAGTCGAACATCAGCGCCGACACGGAAAATTTCGCAAGCGTCGCGCCCATGGCTTCGTGGACGACTTTGTACACGCCGCCGCGCACGAACATGCTCGAGCTCTCCACGTAGATCGCGCGGATGGCGAACCCGAATAGCATGATCGCCAGAATGAACCACGGCGCCGACTTCCCGATCGCCGTTTCCGCAATGCCGCCTGCGTAATATGCCGAGGAGGCCAGGTCGCTCAGAACGATCGCGGCTGCCCGCCAAAACGAAATGAACGACAGCATCACTGTCGTTGCAACTACGACCTTTGTCTTGGGTGATATGGACGGAGAGGACAAAACTTGCTGGTGGACCCTTCCGATTACCTATTTAACAGCATCGACAAGAATACCGGACATCCGTCCTTAAATATCAATACGCCGGGAAAGCAAATGCATCTCCCGGCGTATCGATTGCTGCAACCTGTTAGAACTATCTCCGTCCTTATTGGTTCTTCGGTTTGTCCGGCGTGACGGCGTTCGCAACACCCTTGCCGACGTTCTTCGCGGCATGTCCGGTGCCTACTGCCATCTTCTTGACGCCAGTGCCGACGCCTTTGCCCATGTCAACTGCGGCGTCGCCCACATGTCCGCCCTTTATGTCGGTTCCCGCCTCTTTCGTTCCGCCGCTGATGTCCTTGGCACCCTTCGGGTACGAGTCGGCCACGTTCTCGCCCGACGCCTTAAACTGCTGCTTCGGATTGGCTTCCTTCACTCCCAGGCTGTCCAGAGTCTTTGCACCGATGCGGCCATCGGCTTCCAGGTTCTGCGATGCCTGAAATTTCTTCAAAGCTTCGCGCGTCTGCGGTCCGTTCACTCCGTCCACCGCGCCCGGATCAAACCCTTTGTCTTTCAGAGCCTGCTGAACGTTTTTCACGGTAGCTGAACTCTGCGCAAACGCAGGAACCGCCGCCAGAGATGCGGCCATAAACAAAACGGCTAAGTTGAATCTCATTTACCTGCCTCCTCCTCAGCTCTTGTTACGGAAAGATTCCGGAACATATGGATTCTAACAGTTCGACGTCCCCTATCGTCGAAGGTGACGCTTTATTAGCTCATTTTCATCCATGCGGCTCACACCCGTACTGCAATCAACGACTTACTCAAGCCGAAAAGTCGCTCCTTTATAACCTTGCCGTCCGGAAACAGCTCACCTAGCGCGCTTTTGTCCAGCAGATTCAATTCGTTAAGAAAATGCTCCAGATAGAACTTCCGCTCGCCGGCCGTGGGCCTCACGACCTTTTCCCATCCCGTAAACCGGTACACGACCGCCCGCTGCCAGCTGGCCGGAAGAAAGTGAACAAACGGCAACATCAGGTGCATTTCCACCGGAAAGCGCCGGTTCGGAGTCTGCACCCAGTATGCCCGCCCGACTCTGCGTACCTCGCTCGCAAACTGCGCCTGCTTTTCCTGCGTGCCGACATGCTCAATGACGGAGTTGCTGAAAACAATGTCGAACGACCGGTCTTTGAAAGGCAGCCGTACTCCATCGGCGGCCACTTGCTGGTAACCGCGCCCCGCCGGACCAAGCGCCGAGGGCAGATTCAGCAATGTGACGCGCGGCCGCGCCGAGGCAAGCTGCCAGATCTCGCGCGAGCCGCCCACGTCCAGAATGCGAGTCTCATTCGTGATCGCAAACGTCTTCTCAAACAACGCCATGCGCTGCGAACGGAAATGCCGGAAAGCGCTTTGCAGCAGTCGCGAGTCAGTCACTTAGATGGTGCGCATCCTCATGCGTAAAGCGCCGCCACACGCGCTCTAATTCTGATACAGTGGACGCTCCAATCGCACAACGTGGTTGGTAAGCCAAGCCGAGGAGGGAATTTAACCATGCGCTTGAAAACGATGGTAGCGACATTCACGTTTGCCTGCTGTCCCGTGTTTGCGGCGGTTCCATTTAATTGCAATGGCGGGATTCCGCTGCAGACCGCAATTGACTTCTCCTTTCCGGGGGAAACGCTCCTACTCTCCGGAACGTGTTCGGGCCCGGTTACGATTACCACCAGAAACCTGACGTTAGCGAGCAAAAATGGCGCCGTCCTCGATGGCCAAAAGAAAGACGCAGTCACCGTGAAGGGGCCTGCGCGCGTCACATTGGACAGCCTCACGATTCAGCATGGAAACAACGGAGTAAGCGCGTCCGGCGGGGCGCAACTGACAATCGTCAATTCTCTTATCCAGAACAATGCGCTCAATGGAATCCTTTTGGCGGGCGGATCATCTGTCACGCTATCCGGAACCAGCACCATCGGAAACGGAATCAACGGTCTCGATGCCGAGGCATCATCTTCAGTTATTCTCGCGGGCTCTTATCAAAGCAAAGGAAACGGCGTTTTCGGCGTCAATATCAACGCGAGCTCGAGTCTTACCCTTACTCATGCCCACGTTGTGGTGTCGGGCAATACGCTAGGAATCCAGATCGGGACCAGTGCTGCCGCGTTTATCTCCGATTCGAATACAACGCTGGTCGCAAGCGACAATGCCACGACCGGGCTCACAATTGTCTCCGGCGCTCACATGGTAGCTTTTGGCGGGTCGATTCAGACAACCGGCAACGGTTTTCACGGTGTATCGATCGATTCCAAAGCCGGCCTGGACCTGGATGCCGCCGCCGTGCTCACAGCGACCGGCAACAAGCAGGACGGCGTTCACCTGGAGGAGACATCCGTGCTCACAATGTTCAATACCACCGCCTTTTCCGGCGCGCCCGGAGTGACGACACTCAATGCTCTAAACAACGGACTGAATGGAGTAAGCGTTCTGACAGGTTCAAACCTGACCGTCATCCATCAGGCCGCGCTCAACAGTATGGGTAATGCCGTCGACGGGATTCAAGTGGATAACGGCAGCAGCATTACGCTGGTCGGGTCGAATGTAAGTTCAAACGGAAAGGACATTGCACTCAGCTTCGGCTCGCGCGGCGATATCACGAGCTCAACCGTGGGAACTCTCAGCTGCGACGCGTCGGTGCTGCTCCGGAATTTCGCAGCCAAGTGTCCGCAATAGCGGAACAAACCGCAGAATTTTATTGCTGTAGTCAGCACGCACGCCGAAAGAAAAAAAATCTCCCGTTACGCTTAGCGTTCTAAGCTACTCGGGGTTTCTACCCGGGAAAGGAAGGAGAAATGTTTCGTTCGCGCGCTTTTCTTGCCTCTGCTTTAGGCCTGGCTTTGTGGCCCGCCGCCATGCTGGCCCAGGGAGGAGGCAAGCCCAACATCCTTGTTATCTTCGGCGACGACGTCGGCCAGACCGATATCAGCGCCTACAGCATGGGTGTCATGGGTTTTAAAACGCCCAACATCGACCGGATCGCCAAGGAAGGGATGCTGTTCACCGACTACTACGCCGAAAACAGCTGCACGGCCGGTCGCTCGACGTTTATTACGGGTCAGTCCGC
>DATBGM010000145.1:0-22656 GCA_036557945.1 Bryobacteraceae bacterium
ATGCCGAATCGCTGAATGGCTACCAACTCCCGGTTGCTATGGAAGTGCGCCGCGGACGCTATCTGAAGAGCTTCGAACATCCCGAGCCGCTCAAATCCAACCAGCCCGTCGCCTGGCACATCCCGCTACGTGACCACGATCATGTCTTCCTCAAAGGCCACCGCATCATGGTTCAGATTCAATCCACCTGGTTTCCCGCAATCGACCGCAACCCGCAAAAGTTCGTTCCCAGTATTTACAAAGCCGAAGCGAAAGATTTTGTACCGGCAAGGCAGCGCGTCTGGTGCTCGCAGTCGCTGCCGTCGCACATTGTGTTGCCGGTTCCATCTGGCACACGACCGTAACAGGTCCACCAAAAATTTCTTCTTCAGTTTTTTGAATGCCTTCGCGCCCGTCGCCCCCTTCCGCGGCGTAGCCTCATGCTGCCGTGAACGCAGGAGAAACCTATGCGCACCGATCTCGCTGCCAGAAACCGCCAAAACGTCCGGATGAGCCCGCGCTCTATCAACGAGGCGAAGACTCAAAAAAATGGCTCCACCGGCCCTAAAACCGAAGCCGGCAAGAGACGCTCTTCCCAAAACGCTTTTCGCCACGGCCTTTATTCCAAACAGATTCTCCTCCCCCATGAGGATCCTGAGGAATTCGAGCGCCTTCAGGCCGGTCTCATCGAAGAGCATCAGCCGTCAACTCTCACCGAGCGCCTGCTGGTCGAGGAAATGGCGCAGAACTATTGGCGCATCCAGCGCTACCGCCAGCTCCAGGATGCTGGCTTCGAACCCGACAACCTCGAAACCTGGATCGACGGCGGACTCTTCAACCTGCTGCAGCGGGCTTTGTCCTCCGCCGAACGCGCCTTCCACCGCACTCTCACAGCTCTGAACAAAATGAAGAAGCAGCACGCAGCCGCCGAAACGAAAACCAACCCCGAAACCGAGCCCTGCAGCGCGGGCACCCTAGTTCCCGAAACTGGCTTCGTTCCTCAAAATTCAACCGCCGCTTGCCCAGAATCCCCGCAGACGCCTGAACGAGCGCTTCCAGAGGAACCGGAGTTTGTTGAAAAAGGCGTATCAACACCTCGAGATGCAGGCTAGAGCGCCTGCTTCACACAATCAATCAACAGTTTTGCAAGTCACATGGAGTAGAGTGTTCGGTCTGCAATCGCCTTTTTCAACAAACTCCTAATCTTTTGCAGGACTTTGGTCGATCTGAACACTAGATGCTGTGTCGACTCGGAGTCCCGCTCATTGCGCTCGCCGCGACTGTTGCGTCCGTGCCGGCCAAACCGGCGCTCGACCCGACCCAGCCGATCTCGCAATTTATCCGGCAATCCTGGCAAAGCGCTCAGGGGCTTCCTCAGAACTCGGTCTTTTCCTTAGCCCAAACACCGGATGGCTATATCTGGATCGGTACCGAAGAAGGCCTGGTTCGCTTCGACGGTATTCGTTTCACCTTATTTGATAAGAACAACTCAGGGCTGCCAAACAATATGGTCCTTGCGCTCGCCGTCGACCGCAAAGGCGACCTCTGGGCAGGCACCTACGGCGGCGGCGTAGCGCGGCTGCACAACCGGCATTTTCACTCCTTCACCACCAAAGAAGGACTTCCTTCGAACCAGGTCCGGGCGCTATTGGAAGATGAATCCGGGGCGCTCTGGATCGGCACCGACGGCGGCGGCCTCGCCCGTTTCAAAGATGGTAAAACGCACATCTTTAATCAGGCGAACGGGCTGGTCGATAACGCGGTTTTCGCTTTGGCAAGCGGCGGGCCGGGTGTCATCTGGATCGGAACGCATGCCGGAGCGAGCCGGCTCGAGCGCGGCAAGTTTACAAATTTCAACGCGCAGAACGGTCTGGGCGGCGCTTTTGTCCGCGCCCTTTGCGCTGACGGTGAAGAAGGCATGTGGATTGGCACCAATGACGGTTTGGCGCATATTTCGCAATCCGGTATCACCCGTTTTCATCAAAGCGACGGTCTTTCCAACAACACGATCTTCTCTTTGAAACGAGATGCCGCCGGTAGTCTTTGGATCGGTACGGCCAACGGTCTGAGCCGGCTCGCCGCAGGTAAATTCAGTACGTTTACCGAAAAAGACGGCTTGAGCGGCCGCGATATCTGGGCCATGCTGGACGATCGGGAAGGTAATTTCTGGGTGGGCGCCGGCGGCGGCGGGCTCAGCCTGTTTAAGGCCGGTTTATTTTCAAGTCTCGACACGCAGCGCGGACTACCCAGCGATCTCGCCTTAGCCGTTTTCGAAGACAAAAGCGGCGGCGTCTGGCTCGGCTCCGATCACGGGCTGACTCACTGGAAAGATGGGAAAACCAAAACCTACACGACACGTGACGGTCTGCCCGACAACCTTGTTTTTTCCGTTACGGAGAATCGCTCCGGCACGATCTGGATCGGTACCCGGCGCGGTCTTGCCAGTCTTCGAGATGGTCAGATCACTATCGACAAAACGATTCCCCAAACCTTTGTTCTTTGTACCTACGTCGACCGTGCAGGCGACCTTTGGGTCGGAACCCGTCACGGACTGACACATTTCGCGAACGGCTCGGCCCGAACGTACACGACCGCGGACGGACTCTCTGGCGGAAACATCGTCGCCATTTACCAGGACACCCGCGGAGCGATTTGGGTGGGCACCGGCGGCGGTGGCCTGGACAGGCTGGAAGCCGGCCGCATTACTTCGTATACCGTCCGCAACGGGCTCGGTAGCGATATCGTATTGTCTCTTTCGGGCGAACCGGATGGCACGCTCTGGATCGGCACCAGCGGTGGTGGTCTGAATCGCTTCCGGAACGGAAAATTCACCATCTATGGGGTTGGGGCAGGTCTGTACGACGACACCGTTCTGTCCGTGATGGACGATCATCTGGGAAACCTGTGGCTGAGTTCCAATAAAGGCGTCTTCCGGCTGAAGAAGCAGGAGCTCAACGATTTCGCTGACGGGCGGATGAAACGGGTCCGCTCTGTCGTATACGGTACGGCAGACGGAATGAAGACTACGGAATGCAATGGCGGATTTCAGCCGGCAGCGCTCGAGGCCCGTGACGGACGGCTCTGGTTTCCGACCGTCAAGGGATTTCTGATCGTCGATCCGCACGCCGCCGGCAAGGCGCCGGAGATTTCACCGGTGCTCGAGGCCATTGTCATTAATAACAAGGATGTCGCGCTCGACAAACCCGAATTTGCGGCGCCCGGAAGAGGCAAGCTCGAATTTCAATTCACCGCGCCCAGCTTTTTTAACCCGAAGAAAATCGAATTCCGCTACATGCTGGAGGGATTCGATAAGGACTGGAGCGAAGCCGTTGAACGGCGTTCGGCATATTACACCAACATCTCGCCCGGCGAGTACCGCTTCCGCGTTCAGGCCGGCAGCGACGGCAAATGGCAGGCCACGGAGGCCGTGTTTTCCTTCACCCTCCAGCCTCGTTTTTATCAAACGAAGTGGTTCGCGCTGCTCGTGGCCTTGGCTGTTATCGGACTCTGCTGGCTCGCATACCGCATGCGCATCCGCCACTTAACGTTGCGCGAGCAGAAGCTGCGAATGTTGGTAGACGAGCGCACGGCGGCGCTGCGCGAGAGCGAAGCCCAGTTGCGGCAGTCGCGGGATCAGCTCGAAATTCGCGTCGAGGAGCGCACCTTTGAGCTCGTGCTGGCCAAAGAAGCGGCCGAGGCGGCTAATCGCGCGAAAACCCAATTTCTTAACAATATGAGTCATGAAATCCGGACGCCGATCAACGGCATTCTCGGTATGACCGAAATCACGCTGGCAACCGAGCTGGATGACGAGCAGCGCGAATACCTCGACCTCGTGAAGGTTTCGGCCGATTCGTTGCTGATGATCGTGAATGATATCTTCGATTTCTCGCAAATCGATTCGAAAAAGTTGACGCTCGACCGCCGGGCATTCACGCTGCGTAAGGCAATCGACGAAGCCGCCGGTCAGGCCGCGACTCGTGCGCGGGAAAAGGGGTTGGAATTCCCCATTTCGTTGCCCGATTCCTTGCCGGACGAGCTAATCGGCGACTCGGCACGTCTGAAACAAATCCTTTTTAATCTTTTAGATAACGCGGTGAAGTTCACGCAAAACGGCATGGTTTCGCTGGCGGTGAATTCCATAGACGATTCGCCTGACGAAGCCCTTCTGGAGTTCACCGTCACCGATACCGGCATCGGCATCTCGAAAGAAAAACAGCAGAGCATCTTTGAAGCCTTCTCGCAGGCGGATTCGTCGTCTACCCGGCGCTACGGCGGAACGGGGCTTGGCTTAACCATCTGCTCGCGCTTGGTAGGGCTCATGGGCGGGCACATATCGGTCGATAGCGAACCCGGACAGGGAAGCACCTTCCGGTTCACGGCGCGTTTCGAGCGTCAGAGCCGTTCCGCGGCCCAGGATCTGGCGGCCTAAACGCGCCGCAGCGCCGTCGCAGGTTCTACTCCTGCCGCGCGTCGCGCCGGCAAAAGGGCACTCACAATCCCGACGAAACAGAGCAGCCCGGCGCTAGCGAGGTACAGGAAGAGATCGCTCGCCTTGACGCCCCAAAGCATTGTCGCCGCCGTTCGCACTTCCCAAACCGCAAACGGCAAACCGGCGAGTAAACCGATGGCAATCATCCAGGCGCTCTGCCGCAGCACACTTCGAGCAACCAGGAAAGGCGTCGCTCCCAAAGCCATCCGGATCCCGATGGCTTGATGCTGCCGTCCCACCTGGTAGCTGAGTACGCCGTACAGGCCTACGGAGGCAAGAATCAGCGCCAACACGCCGAAAGCGCTCGAAAGTCCGGAGAGCAATCTCTCTGTCAGCAATGTGCTGTCGAGCTGGCGCCGCATGCTGATCACATCGGAGATCAGGAAGCCGCGATTCACTTTCAGTAAGCCGCTTCGAATAGAGGACAAGAGCGCCATTTCTCCGTTTGACTGAATCGGGGCGACAACCAGTGTGACCCTTTGCTCCGCGTCGCGGGCCTGGCGGATCGGGAGGAATGCGAAGCGAGCAGAGGCTTCCCGAAGGTTCATATGCTTTGTGTCTTCGACGACTCCGACAATCCGGTATGAGCGATCGTCTCGCTTGCGCACAAACTCGAGCGATTCGCCTATCGGATTCCGCTTGCCGAAAAACTTTCGCGCCGCGGATTCGTTGATCAGCGCGACCTTGGCAGCGCTCGCAGTATCGCCGTCCGTAAAAACGCGTCCGCGGAGCAACGATATGCCCAGCGACTCGAAGTATCCCTCTGAAACCTGGTTGATGTGTATGACACCGTCCTCGGTGGACAACGGCTCATAACCGTGAATCTTTACCAGTCCTCCGCGATCGCGCCCCGATAATGGCGTGAAAGTTGAGACGGCGGACGCACGAACTCCCGGCATGGTGCGCACCACCTCCAGCACCCGGTTCCAGATGGCAGCGTACTTGTCCGGTTCGGAAAATTTTTCCGGCACTTGAATCGAGAGCGTCAAAACGTCCTCGTTGCGAAATCCGGGATCGATGTGGTGAAGGTTCGACAACGTTCGTACAAATGCCCCGGCTCCTACCAACAAAACAAGCGACAGGCCCACCTGGAATGCGACCAGAGCCTGCGTGAACAGAGCTGTGCCGCGAGATTCACCGGTCCTCGATTCGCCGCCTTCTTTTATCGCCCGCACCGGGTCAATTCGCATGGCTCGCCATGCCGGAAACAGGCCTGCAAGCAAAGCAGCGAGCAGCGTAACAGTTAGCGAAAATGCCAGTACGCGCCCGTCGAGAACGGCCTCGATTGAAATCGGGCGGCGGCCCTCCTGAAAAAATCCCTCCATCAAGCGAACGCCCCAACCGGCAAGCACCAAACCGGGAAGAGCTCCCAAACTGAACAGCAGTACCGTCTCGGTCAGCAACTGCCGCACGATGCGCGCCCGCCCCGCGCCTGTCGCCAGCCGGATTCCAAGCTCGCCCGCTCGCCTGAAGCCGCGCGCCATTAACAAATTCGCGATATTGGCGACGGCTAACAAAAGCACCAGGGCCGCAACGCTCATCAGTGCATATAACGGACGGGAAAAACGACGGCGTAAAGCATCCACGCCGTGCGCGGCCGGAAGTACCTGCAGACGGCTGAAATGTTGCGCGACAAGATCGGCGGGATATCGTGAATCGGCCATGAACGAGCGAAAAATTGCGTTCGACTCCGCTTGCGCCTTCGCGCCGGCGACCCCCGGCTTGAGCCGGGCAATAATTCCCTGCAGCCATATCGAAGTTGAATCTCGTTGAAGCTCGCGCTCGATGCCGATCGGCAGAGTGATGTCTAGCGGCGAACCGGGCTGCAGTCCCAGAAAAGACGGCGGAGTGACACCAACAATCGTGAAGGTCTGCCCGCGAAAGGAGAGCGTTTTGCCGATCACCGCCGGATCGCCTTGAAATCTTCGCCGCCAGTATCGATCGCTGACGACGGCGACTGGAGGATTCAGCCGTTCGTCATTCTCTTTCAGCAACCGACCCAGGGCCGGTTTCAGACCGAGAACGTCAAAGTAGTTTCCCGAGGCCACCTGCCCCATGATCTGCTCGGGCTTACCATCGATCTCGACTCGCAATTCGTCGGAGGCGAAAGCTGCCGCTCCTTGGAACGCATCGGTTTCGGTTCGCAGCCGGAGGAAACACGGATAAGCCGGCGGCCCTGACGTTCCCTCCGTACCGGCCATTTCCAGGAAGACGAGCTCTTTCGGACTCTGGACTGGAAGCGATCGGAGCAACACGGCGTCTATTAACGTGAAAACCGCCGCGTTGGCCCCCACGCCAAGGGCAATCGTCACGGCGACGGCGGCTGTAAATATGGGAGCCTTTCGCAACGATCGCGCGCCATAGCGCAGATCCTGCAGCAACTGTTCAAACCACATCCAGCGCTGCGACTCGTAGAATTTTTGGCGAGCCATGGAGATATTGCCGAATGCGCGCCTGGCAGCCTCTTCTGCTTCGTGCGCTGACAGGCCGTCAGCCATCAGGCGATCGGTCTCGAGGCGCAAGTGAGACTGGATTTCGTTGTGAAAATCATCGTCCCGGCGCCTCTGGAACCACATATTCCGACGCCTCGTCAATCGGCGGAAAACTCTACGGTCAAAACGCGGCCGACAGCGGCAACAATGCGTTCCCACTGCCTGGTCTCGGAGGTGAGCTGCTTCTTGCCGGACGCTGTAAGTCGATAAAACCGCGCTCTGCGGTTATTGCCGCTGGTCCCCCAACCCGCGGCAACCCACCCTTTCTTTTCCAGGCGCTGCAAAGCCGGGTATAGGGAGCCGTGATCAACCAGGAGTTCGTCCCCGCTCGCTGCCTGAATCGCTCTTGCGATTCCCTGCCCGTGTTCTTTCCCGAATAACAGCGTGCGGAGAATCAGGAGATCCAGAGTTCCCTGCAGCAGGAGGAGCCGATCGTCTTTCGCCGGTTTGGTCGACATCCTACCCGAGCTTAGGCATATTGGGGTCGAATGTCAACATGAGAATTCCAGCGACCGCCTATTCGGGAATCCGTAGACGCCGGAGCAGCGGTGGGAAACGCGGATCCGAACGAAGCGAATCCAGTTCGGGGTCGAGCGCGAGATAGGTGATGTGAGAATCATGTTCCCGGTAGGCCCGGTCGAGATTCTGGAAAGCCCGGTCTTTTTCGCCCAATTCGCCGTAAATGACGGCGCGCAAATAAGGCGAAGGATACGCCGCGCCGGGCGATTTTTGAAGATTTTGGAGAAGATTCCGGGCTTCCGCAAATCTTCCGATGCCCGCATACGCGTAGGCGAGATCGCAAGTTAATAGCGGCGTCGTTCCGAGTGCGTTGGCTCGTTCGAGTTCTGGAATGGCCTTCGAAAAGTTCCGCTTACCCAGATAAGCCTGGCCGAGGCACCAGTGGGCCATGGCGAGATTCGGGTCGAGTTCAATCGTCTTTTTACATTGTTCGAGCGCCTTATCGAAACGGCGGGCGTCGCGATAGACTCGCCCGAGCGTACTGTTGATGGGAAGCGATAGCGGGTCGAGTTCGCGCGCGCGCTCCAATTCCGAGACAGCTCGCTCCGCCTTTCCTACATTGATGAGGTGCTCGCCATACCAGTGATGCGCAAAAGCCGAGCTCGGATCCAGCGCTATGGCGTGCTCGAAATCCCGTTCAGCGGCTGCCCAGTCGAATTCCCAGGAGGATGCCGCTGCCGCTCGCGCCGTGTAAGCCTCTGAAAGCGTCGGATCCAATTGCAGCCCTTCGCTGGCAAACGCTTTCGCCAGCGGAAAACTCTGTTCAGGCGCAAGGACTTCATACATGCCAAGGAGGTCGTAAGCCACCGCGAGGCTGGCGTAGGCTCGAGCATACTGCGGGTCCTGTTGCAGGGCCTGCCGGAAATAGGCTACCGCTTTGTTCATGGCATCGACATTTCGCCGGGCGAGAAAGTAGCGGCCGCGCAGGTAGTTTTCGTAAGTTCCGGGATCGAGACGCCTGGTTGTGCCGAGCGAAACGGCCTTGCTCGCAACCAGCTTCGTTTGAATCCGGCTGACTATATCCGTCGCCGCCTCCCGCTGAAGGCTTAAGATGTCGCGAATGTCGCCGTCGTAGGCCTCGGCCCACAAATGACGCTCAGGAGACGTGCGGACCAGTTGCACCGTGATGCGGACGCGCTCACCGGAGCGCCGCACGGTGCCCTCGACGAGCGCGTCGACGTTAAGCGCCGCGCCGATTTCGGCCAAAGGCTGGCTGGTGTTCCGGTACCGCATTACGGAAGTACGAGAGATCACGCGCAGCGACCCCGTTTTCGCTAATTGCGTGATGAGTTCTTCCGTCATGCCGTCGGCGAAATAATCTTCGCTGCCGTTCGGAGCAAGGTTCGCAAGCGGCAGGACCGCAATGGATTCGATCGGAGCAGCTTTTAGCGAGTGGCGGACGGAAAGCCATCCGACACAGACGGCTGCGACCCCTAGCGCGGCAATCCAAAGGGTCGGCAGGCGGCGCTTTTCGGAAAGAGGCGCCATAACCGGCTCCGGCGCAGGCAGCGCAGTCTCAGACGGTGGATCGGCTTTGATCTGCCCGATAAAGCGATAGCCGAGCCGCGGAACCGTTTCGATGAATAGGGGCTTGTCGGCCGAGTCGCAGAGCGCTTCGCGTAAGCGGTTCACGGCGTTGTTCAAACCGTGATCGAAATCGACAAAAGTATTGCCAGGCCAGAGTTTCTCGCGCAAGATCTCGCGGGTGATGACTTCGCCGGGGCGTTCCAGCAGAGCGATCAGTAACTCGAGCGGTTTCTCCTGGAGGCGGATCTTCACCCCGCGTTTGCGCAGTTCCCGCGTCGGTAAATTCACCTCGAACGCCCCAAAGCGCACCGGCATGGGCGGGTGAAAAGGCTCGGACACGCTGCCTCCGATCCAAAGGAGTGTATCACCCGACTGCTGATACTCAGGACTTTTTCGGAGACAACTCTGTAACCCCCTTTATGGTTCAGAGACTTACACCGGGAGAAGAATTCCTTCACAGGAGCGATCCGCGGGATTGACCGTATCCATGCCTTTTCTGCAAAATCGGAATCCATATCGAGCGTGGCGCAGGCAACGTTTCGATCAAAAGGAGGGCTTTATGGAGCGACGCACAGTTCTTCGCTCAGCAGTAGCAGCAGCGGCTGCTCTGACGAAGGGCGGTTCCCATCTCACAGCACAGGAGGCCGATCATTCGGCGTTCCACGGCGGCCGTCATACCTTCACTGTCGATGTGGCGCTCGACGGGATGAGCACACAGCCTATGGCGCAGACTCGCGGGGAATCCTTCGTAGTGGACGGTACGATCTACCCCGAAGGGACGCTTCCATCCGGGATTGCAACCAACGATCCCAATGCGCCCGGCGGTATCGGCAAGATCCGCTGCCGCGCTTCGTTACTTGTACCGGCATCGGACATCACGACGCCGGTCTTCACCTTTGTTACAGAGCTCTATTCGCTGCCGGATGACAGCCAGACCATTGTTGTGGATGGTCCGGGACCGAATTTGTACGTCACCGTGAACCGCGCCGTTCTCGGAGGAACACGGCACTTTGCAGGTGTTTCCGGCGAAATCATTGAGCAGAATCTCGGATTAAACGCAAGCAATGCCTGCAATCTGCGCGTCACGTTCAAACTGACGAGGCCGGACAGAGAACATCATTAACCGAGACTGTTTCATTTCAACAGGAGGAACTATGAAACACAGAACATTTATGTGCCTGGCAACGACGGCGCTGGCCGCTCTGACGGTCGGAACTTTCGCTATCGCCGGACAGGAGCCAAATCATCAACCGTTCAACGACGGTGGCAGAAAAACCTTCACTATCGATGTTGCGCTCGATGCGGGGACGCTGGTAATCAATCACGTGGATCCGAGCAAGCCGCCAACCGACCAAAACCGCGGAGATACCCTCGTCATCGATGGCACCGTTTATCCGGGCTATACGCTTCCTTCCGGTATTAACGCCACCAACGATCCAAACGCCCCGGGCGGCATCGGTAAGATTCGCTGCCGGGCTCTCGTTCTGGTTCCATTGGCAGACATTACGACTCCGGGCGCCTCCTTTGTGACGGAGATGTATTCTCTTCCCAACGATGATCGGATGATGCTTGTCGACGGGCTGGGCGCAAATTTGTTCAAGACCGTTCGACGCGCGATTCTCGGCGGTACGCGCGATTTTGAAGGCGCGACAGGAGAGGCGGTCGAGACCAATCTTGGAACGAATGCCAGCGGCGCCTGTAATCTGCGCATTCAGTTTAAGCTGAGGAGATCGGAGCACCGCTAAAGGAGCGACTATGTTGCGGTCTTCACTGGCCCTGCTAACCGCGTCAGTTCTATCCGCTTCCGTTGCATGGCCGCACGAGGCGAATCTCAACATTGTCATTCAATGGAACGCGGCAGCACTGCAAGGCGTCCGGGACTCGAAGCTCGGGCCCCCGATGGTCGCCCGGGCGTTGGCCATCGTGCACACCTGTATGTACGATGCCTGGGCGGCCTACGATGAGCGAGCGCTCGGAACGCAGCTCGGAGGTTCGCTGCGGCGCCCTCGGAGGGAGCGCTCGCTCCACAACAAAAATAAGGCGCTCAGCTTCGCCGCCTACCGCGCCACGGTCGATTTGTTTCCAGTGGACGAGCAGACTGTCTTTCGTCCATTAATGGAGCAGCTTGGCTACGATCCCGACGATGACTCGTTAGATACGCAAACGCCCAGCGGCATCGGTAACGTGGCGTGTCAAGCGGTGCTGGACTTCCGGCATGGGGATGGCTCGAATCAACTCGGCGATCTCACGCCGAGCGGCGTTCCTTATGCGGACTACACGGGCTACCTGCCGGTGAACAATCCATCGCCGGTGCCATCCGACCCGGCGACCGTCAGCGATCCGAATCGCTGGCAGCCACTGCAGTATAACGATGCGACGGGAACGCCGGTAACGCAGACGTTTGTCGGCGCGCAATGGTACCGGGTGACGCCATTCGCCCTGCAATCCGACGATCAGTTTCGATCCGAGGTCGCCCGCTTCGGACCGGCTCGTTACGGTTCGCCGGAATATCAGCGGCAGGTGAACGAAATGGTCAGAAAGAGCGCCAACCTGACCGACCGGCAGAAGATGATTGCGGAATACTTCGCCGACGGACCACGCTCCGAACTTCCGCCGGGGCATTGGGATCTGTTTGCGCAATTCGTTTCCGCCCGTGATCATCACGGCGTGGACGAAGACGCGAAACTATTTTTTGCTCTGACCAATGCCATCTTCGACGCAGGTATCGTAGCCTGGGATGCGAAACGCGCCTTCGACTCGGTGCGGCCGGCCACCGCTGTGCCCTACCTTTTGCAAGGGCAGCAGATTCAAGCCTGGGGCGGTCCCGGTAAAGGCACCGTCAGCATGGATGGACGGTTCTGGATTCCTTACCAGATCAGCACGTTCCCGACGCCGCCGTTTCCCGAATTCATTTCCGGCCACAGCGCTTTCAGCGCAGCCGGCGCCACGACTTTGCTGCTCTTCACGGGCAGCGACCGGTTTGGAGGTTCGGTCACGCTCCCCGCCGGTTCATCGAAGATTGAGCCTGGTTTGACACCCGCACGCGATGTCACTCTACGATGGCAAACCTTTACGGATGCGGCCGATCAAGCCGGCATCTCCAGGCGTTATGGCGGTATTCACTTCAAGGCCGGCGACTATGCGGGCCGTGCGGCCGGAAGATTTGCCGGATTTCAGGCCTGGAGCAAAGCCGAAGCGCTGTGGAACGGCCGCAAATGCGCGCCCACCCCAGTCCACTAGCGCGAACCAGCTCCAACTCGCAGCCGCTAACCCACTCCCCGCGGTTAGCGGCTCTTTTTCGTTATACTTAGGTTGAGCCCGCGCAACCCGTCCCGTGGTAACCGCGAGGCGGAGATTCGAACGCTGCTACCCACCGGTTAACTTTTCCATGAACAGTCGTCTTAAATGGATCATTGTCAGTAGCTCAACGCTGGTCGTTGTGCTTCTACTACTTGGCGCAAGGAACGGACGGACAGTCGCGCCGGATGATGTGTATGGCCACTTGAAGGTTTATACGGAAGTGCTCGAGCGCATCAAACTCGAGTATGTCGAAGAACCCAACATCAAAAGTGTCACGCTCGGCGCTATCAACGGCCTGCTGGAGTCGGTCGATCCGTTTGCCAGCTATTTGAATGCCGATCAATACAGGCAGTATGAAAAAGGCCAGGATACGGCGAAGGCCGGCGTCGGCCTGGTGCTGGCGAAGCGCTATGGCTACGTAGCCGTGGTAGATGTGCTGCCGGGATCACCCGCCGATAAGGCCAATATCTCGAGCGGAGACCTGATCGAGAGCATCAGCAACGTCGCCACCCGCGACATGCCGCTGGCCTACGCCGAAGAGATTTTACGCGGCGATCCGAATACGACCGTCGAGCTGACAGTGATGCGGCTCCGCGACCGCGACCCGCAGAAGTTGACACTAACGCGCGCCAACATCGCATTGCCCGAGGTATCGGCGAAGCTGATGCCGAACGAAGTCGGCTATCTGCATGTCATGAGCCTGGCAGCAAATCGAGTAAACGAAGCCAAAGCCAAGCTGCAGGATTTGAAAAAGCAGGGGGCGCGCTACGTCGTTCTTGATTTACGCCACTGCTCGACCGGCAACCAGGAGAATGGCGTACCGCTCGCCAACCTTTTCCTCGAATCCGGCGAAATTACTCATCTACAGGGACAAAAAACCGACAAGAAAGAGTTCACGGCCGATTCGTCCGAGATGGTTTGGAAGGGACCGCTGGTCGTGATCACGGATCGCGCGACAGCCGGCGGCGCGGAGATTACTGCAGCAGCGCTGCTCGACGACAAGCGCGCGCAGGTGGTCGGCGAGCGGACATACGGCGATGCCAGCCTGCGCAAAACCATTCAAATGGATGACGGCGGAGCGGTGATTCTATCTGTCGCCAAGTATTACTCCCCCTCGGGTAAAGCGATTCAGGACAGCGGTGTTGTGCCGAGCGTACAGCTTGCCGAGAACGACAATTCTCCCGAGTACGATCAGGATGGCAATCCGGTTCCCGGCACTGCGCCGAAGAACACGGAGGACAACCTGCTGAAGCAGTCGATTGAGCTGGTGACTGGCAAAACGACCGTTGCAAAATTGACGAACGAAGCCAACGGCCCGATCGTTGCGGGCCCGGCATCGCATCCGATTCTCGAAAACAATCCGCAGGAGGATCGCTGAGGTGCCGCTTTACGAGTATCAGTGCGAAAAATGCGGGGATCTTTTTGAAGTCCGGCAGAAATTTTCGGATGCGCCGATCACAAAGCACGAGAAATGCGGCGGGACGGTTCAGCGTTTGCTGTCAGCGCCGGCATTGCAATTTAAAGGAAGCGGCTGGTATATAACGGACTACGCCAAAGGATCCGCTAAGTCGCCAGCTAACGGCGGAGAGAGCAAAGGCGACGCCGCAGGCAAGGGCGAAAAGAAGGCCGAAAAGAAGGATGGTTCCGCAGCGCCCGCGGCCGAGAAGTCGAGCAGCACAGCATCAGAGACAAAGACGAGTTAGACATAGAATCCGGACGCGAGAGCCGTTAAGCGCGAACCCCGTCCTTTAGTTCGCTTCCGTGTCCGGCGGCTGAGCTACTTCATTCGAGAATCGAACGATGGTGAAGCACTCAGGCCGATGGGTGTCATAGACTCCGTGCGGGGTCCAGACCCACGCTGGGTGTGGTTGGATCTCCGTGCCGCCAGAGTTCATCTTTTCGAACCGGCCAAAGAACATTCGCCAGACGTCGCCTTCGCGCGGCGGCAATGAGCGGTTGTCGGCCAGCGACGCCATTCCGGCCCAGGGTATAGCAAGCTCTGCTGTCCAGCCACGGTCCACAACCGAGTCGTCATTGATGCATCCGTCGACGTGGACAGCGCATCTGAGTCCCGGAAGGTCCCAATCAAGAAACGCCCACCTGGGGCCGCGCGGGTGAGTCCCGCCCCAGAACGTTTCCGCGTCGCGATCGTTATTTCCCGCAAACGAGAGCACGTTGCGGCGGCGTAGATCCCACTCGCCGCCATCGAACCGGTCGAACGCGTCCTTCCATATAAAAAATACTTCGTACACGGTTCCGAGTGCGTTCACTTCAAATTCGTAGTAACAGTTGCCGCCGTCAATGAAGAACTCGAGATCGTTCTCCAGAAAAATCAGGGAATCGCGCTCCGTGAGTCTGGCCCTTACGAACGGCTCCTCCGCCCAAAAGCCGACGTACAGGAACTCGTTGTCCCACAGCGTGGCTGCGCGCGTATCGTAGAAGCCGGGTTCGCCCGATACCATATCGACAAAGCGCGGTGACTTTTCGGCCGCACGCCACGAGTAATGAGCGAGCCTGCCGTCCAAATCAGGTCTGGATGGCGCCCGGCGGCATATGTACTCTGCATTCACGGCAGAATTTTATCAACCCGTGACAAGAAGCAAGACAGGTTTAAGCGGGCGGCGGGTTCCGCTGCGCGGTTAGCCGCTGATGCCAGTATGGGTACGGGGGTGTTGTCGCACTTGCTTGGTCGAGTTTCCTGATCTGCTCTGTGCTGAGATTCCAGCCTACGGCGCCGAGATTCTGTCGTAATTGCTCCTCGTTGCGCGCACCGAGAATCACGGACGAGACAGTAGGCCGCTGAAGGAGCCAGTTCAGGGCGATCTGTGGAACGGTCTTGCCGGTTTCTTTGACGACCTCATCGAGTGCATCGACAACTTTGAACAGATGGTCATCGCTGACGGGTGGTCCGGTTTCGGAGGTCTTCGGCAGGCGGCTGGTTTCGGGCAGCGGCTGGCCGCGGCGAATCTTTCCCGTCAGGCGCCCCCAACCGAGCGGACTCCACACCAGCGTACCGATGCCTTCTTCGATAGCGAGCGGCATCAGTTCCCATTCGAAGTCACGGCCGATAAGTGAATAGTAAGCCTGATGAGAAATGTGGCGCGCCCAGCCATGACGCTGGGAGATGCTCACCGACTTCATCAAGTGCCAGCCGGAAAAATTCGAGCAGCCGATGTAACGGACTTTGCCGCTGCGCACCAGGTTATCGAGGGCGCTCAAGCCCTCTTCAATGGGGGTAATCGCGTCGAAGGCATGCAACTGGTAGAGATCAATGTAATCTGTACCGAGCCGGCGGAGGCTCGCTTCACAGGCCCGGATCAGGTGATAGCGGGAGGTGCCGACGTCGTTGGGACCAGCGCCCATCGGGAAAAATGCCTTTGTTGCAAGAAGTACCTGATCGCGGCGGCCGGCCACCGCTTTCCCCAGAATCTCTTCCGACAAGCCGCTGGAATAGCCGTCGGCGGTATCGAACATGTTGACGCCTGCTTCCAGGCAGATGTCGATCATGCGTGTCGCCTCCGCAACATCGGTCGCGCCCCAGGCACGGAAGAACTCGTTAGCGCCGCCGAATGTAGCGGTGCCAAAAGTGAGAACAGGTACTTTGAGGCCGGAGCGGCCGAGACGTCGATACTCCATATCTCAGGTTTCGATGCGGCAGATGGTCGAAAGGACGCGGTCAGGTTTTGGCACTGGCAGCACCGGCCAACGGTAAAAAATCGTTAGCATCCGGATTGTAAATTTTTACGTGACCGTTGCCGATGTCGTAGATCCAGCCGTAGATACCAAGTCTGCGCTGCGCGAGTTTACCGGCAACGGAGGGATGCGTGCGAATGTGATTCATCTGCAGCAGCACGTTTTCGCCGATCAACTGTTCCAGTTCCGCGTGCTCTCCCATAGCCGTCGCGCGACTCTTCACGATGCTGAGCGCCGCTTCCGCATTACGCAGCCAGTTATTTACCGTGGGCATGCTCGTGAGTTTCTCGCGGTGCAGAAGACCCTTCATTGCGCCGCAATCCGTATGACCGCAAATCACGACGTGTGCGACTTCCAGCGCTTCGAGAGCGTATTCAATCACAGCAGAAACGCCCCCGAGCATTTCTCCATACGCCGGCACCAGGTTGCCAATATTGCGCGTTACGAAAAGGTCGCCGGGGCCGGCTTGTGTCAGCAATTCCGGATCGATGCGCGAATCTGAACAAGTGATGAACAGCGTATGCGGCCGCTGCGGTTCGCGCGCAGCACGTTCGTAACGGCTGCGATTGGCAGGATAAACCTCGCTTTGGAAGCGGCGCACTCCCGCCAGCAGCTTTTCTAAAGAAGCATCAGACGACATATTCATTAAAGCTTCAGGGCCGGATACCGTTCCGCGGCTGAGGGTAACGCTGGAAAATTTGTAAACGGCTCGTTCTGATACCAGTAACCGACGGAGTAGAAACAGTCTGCGCGATCGTTAGCGTGACCGTGCTCGATGGTGAATTTCAGCGAACGCTCGAAGGCAATGGGATTATCCGCATGCCAGCGATAAAGAATGTAGCGGCCGCCGGCGCGCTCGCCATTCGCGATGTAAGGCGCCCCATTGTACAAGTGTGCAAAGGGATTCGTCACGCCGAAATCCCAGGCACCGTTGAAGTAGTCTTCTGTTCCGGTGCCGATGATGGCGGGCTTTGAATCGTCGTCGATAAAAATCATCTCGTCGCCTTCGCCGAACCAGTTGTCGGTGTTCTGCACGACCCCGAGCGTGACACCCATTGCCTGTCCCCTGCCCTGAGTTTCGAAAAAGACGTAGTTCTCGCCGCCGCCTGGATTTTTACCATCGCCCGTCACGGCTTTGTTCGGCGTCGCCTGGCGGTACTGTGCATGGAAGTAGAGAGCGTCGGAAGGCAGCGAGCGGACAAGCTGGTAGTCAATGTTGGAATAGAACGCGTCCACTTGCTGCTTGTCGCTTTCATTGGTGATCGTTATGCGGGCTGACTTCTTGAACGGCATCGCGAAATAGCAATTCAGCGCTTTCACCGCCGAGCAGTTCATAAAGGCGGATTGATAGATAAAGTAATCCCCCAGATTGAGACCGAAAAAATCACCGACGGGCGTTTCCACACTCGGTTTCGAGTTACCGTCCCAGAACATTCGCAAGACCAGCTCTTTCAAATGCCGCGAACTGCGCGTAGCAATCGTGAACCAGATGTGTGTAATGATGCCCGGCCCGTCGGACTGGAACACTTCCAGCGTACCGCCCGGGGCGATTTTGCGCGAATCGGCATTACCGCCCGTGCGATCGTATGTGGATTGCTTAAGAGTCTTATGTTCGGGGAGGCGCGCATATGCCGGAAGAACGGCCGGACCCGCTGGAGGCTGCGCAAAAGCGTTGCGATTGCCGAGCATTAACGCTGCGGCTGTTCCGCCAACCGAGCCAAAAGAAGCGAGAAAGCGCCGCCGACGCTGCATATCCATCATGATTTTCTATCTGGCGAGCATCATATCTTACCGGCTATCGTCCACTAAGAGAAACCGGCCCAAACCAAATGCCGGCGAGCTGCCGTTTCCAGACTGCTCCTGTGCGTGCGCGTTCGTCCAGCGTCGTAAAGTCGTATCGATAGGCGAGCGCACGCAGATAATGAGGCGGTTGCGCGAAGGGTGGCGGATCGAGCAGCCGCAAGACGGATGATTCGCCCGTGAGGATTCGATACATAAGGCCGCCCACCCAGCTATTACTTTGATAATCTCCCAGAGCGGCAAACCACATCTGCCAGTCGAGCCGCGGCTGATAAGGCGCAATCCAGGGAAGCCCACGCTGCCTGTTTCCGGGCTTGTAGGGAAATTCGTACTCGCGCCAGTTTACCTGGTCGTTCGAGCCTTCGATGACAATCTCCGTCCGGGTGGTGGTCATAATCGCGAACAGGCCGTAGGGATTCACAATCTCGAAAGGCTGCAGCCAGGCGAGGGGCTTTGCGGTAACGAAAGGTGTGCGTGGCGCGACCGAATTGAGCAATTGTAAAGCGCCGAGCGCGATCATCACCAGCACAGCAATGTTGCCGATGATGTGAAAGGTATCGCGCCGCCAAAAGGGTGAAGGCCGCGGAAAACGCCAGGCGAGCGCGCGCGAGAGTGGAGTAAATATTCTGGCGTCGAATCCCCAAAGACATAGCGCCAGTGTCAGCAGGTTGAAAAATGCGTAATTGCCGGTGAGCAGAATCAGAATTTGTAAAGCGATCAGCAGACCGGCGCCGATTCGCCGCAGCAAACCCGGACAAAAAAGCAAAAACGGTGCGCCGAGTTCGATAGCGAGCGTGACAGCCGTGGCTGTATCGAGCAGGCCTGCGGGCGCGCGGCAGACATAATAGGCGATCGGATTCGGCAGCGGCTGCGTCATGAAATGGAAGCGCAAGGCATGCAGGTTACGCCAGTTCGGATCATGCGAGGCGAGTTTGACCCAGCCCGACTCGAACATCAGACGGAAGAGGAGCAACCGGTAGGCCCACACGATGGAGGCTGCACCGGAAAAGATCGCGAGAAAACCGGTTTCAAGAAGCAGCGCGTCCCATTGGAAAGACAGAAACGGTTGTCCGATAGATGAAAGCGAGAGATATAGAACGAAGCAGCCAATGGTAGCGATGCGCGAGAACCAGTTCAGAGCGAGCAAAATGGAAAACAGGCATCCGGTGACGCAAAGAAAGATCAGCATGGAGTCGCTCGGGTTCAGCCAAAAGAGCGAAGGAGCGTAGTAAAAGGCTTGAGCACCGAGTCCCGAATGCATAGCTTCGAGCAGGCGAGCGCACGGTGCGACTCCGCGAGAACCCATGAGCCCGAGGATCTGTGGCCAGAGGGATGCAAACGCGGAAAGGTAGACCAGCCCGAGCGCACGCAGAAACAGCCACTCGGTAATGGCGAAGGCGCCGGGAGTTCGGACGAGCTTAAAGAGCGGAATCGTGACCTGCCGAGAGCTCAGCATCCGGAACCAAGATACCGGAGTGTGCTATTTTGCGAGAGAAGCTGGCGCGGTAGCCAAGTGGTAAGGCAGAGGTCTGCAAAACCTTTATTCGGCGGTTCGATCCCGCCCCGCGCCTCCAGCATTTTTAAATGTTTTCTGTCACTTAACTACTAGCGTGGCCTCAACACAGGAAGCGCTACTCTCCTTCCTTGCCCGTGGGCTTCTTGAGACTGTCAAAGATTGCGCTTGTCCTTCGGTAGCAATTTAACGTGGACTGAACCGCGTCATCAACGACCTTCCGAATCGGTGTTCCCTCCAGCCGAGTCGGCCTGAGCACAGCCCTGGCGATCATGTACTAGGAACCGGACACAGCTAAACCAAACGTCAGCCATGTGGATCTGAAGGCTAGGCAAGCTGCACGCTCAATACGACGGTTCGGTCGCGATGCGAAGTGGGTACCGATAGCAGTACTGGAAGTAATAAGCATAGGCGGACCACTGCCCAAGCGACCATCATCGAGATAATTAGGATGTGACAAGGCAAAAAAGCGGGCATTCGAATGCTACCGTTTCTGATCCAAGCTTCCTCAAAACGAAATACTCGTCACATGAAATCGCATAGCGGTGGTACTTTGAAGACGTTCGGTTTCCAAAGTGTTGTGCATATTGATTCGATTGTCTGCCGATTCTTGAACAAGACAGGCGAGGCCGGGTGATCAGAAACAGCCGTCAAGGTGCTGCATGACAACAAGCAGCTTCAGAGCACTTACCGCATTCCTTTCTGAGGCCGGCTTCTCTACGACCGTTTGTGGGCAAATAATGGAAGCTCTGCCGGTTGCTGTCTGCATGACCGACGCGGAGGGCCGGCTGACATACTTCAATTCGGCCGCCGTCAAGCTTTTGGGCTGGACGCCTGAACTCGGCGCCGACAAATGGTGGGAGACCTGGCGATTGTTTCGTGCTGACGGCAAGCCGCTGGCAAATGAACAATGCCCGATGGCCGTTGCCCTAAAAGGCGGTTCTCTGCCAACCGGCATAGAATGTATTGCCGAACGGCCGGACGGAACACGCTTCTGGTTGGTGCTCTACCCCGCCGTGCTGCGCGATGGCAACGGACCTATCGTCGCTGGTATCAATCTGTTGATCGACATCACCGACCGCAAGAAAGCGGAGATACAAGCGACTGAGCAGTTCCGTGCAATCGTCGAAACAACCCCCGAGTGCGTAAAGATCGTCGCACCCGATGGCACGCTGCTGTTCATGAATCCGTCTGGCCTGGCGATGATTGGGGCCTCCGACCAAGCGGCTGTTACGGGCAAAAACATAGACAGCGTGATCGCGCCTGAGGACCGCGAGCGCTTCCGCAGCTTCAACCAAATGATTTGCGGCGGCGAAAAGGGCTCACTTGAGTTCGAGATCGTTGGACTCACCGGCGAGCGCCGGCACGTGGAAACGCATGCCGCTCCCCTGCGTCATAGGGATGGAACCGTCGTCCAGGTCGCTGTCACGCATGAGATAACGGAACGAAAGCGCGCCGAGCGCGGTTCGCTCCTACTGAGTGCAATCGTCGATTCATCCGACGATGCGATCATTAGCAAGGATCTTAACGGCGTTATCACCAGCTGGAACAACAGCGCACAACGCCTTTTCGGCTATACGGCGGAAGAAGCAATCGGTCAGACTGTGGCGTCCCTCCTCATTCCGGACGATCGCCAGAAAGAAGAACCAGATATTCTTGCCCGGCTAAGAAAAGGTGAGCGCGTCGATCATTTTGAAACCGTCCGCCGAAGAAAGGATGGCTCGTTCATCGACGTCTCTCTTACGATCTCGCCTGTTAAAGACTCGCGCGGCATCATCGTTGGTGCTTCCAAAATCGTACGCGACGTTACCGATAGCAAACGAATTCGAATGGAGCTGATTGAAAGCGAAGCGCGCTTTCGACAGCTTGCGGACTCCATGCCGCAAATCGTTTGGACATCTGATTCCAAAGGCTACATTGATTACTACAATCAGCGCTGGTACGAATTTACCGGGATTGATCGCTCTGTTTTCGGCGACGCAAGCTGGGAATCCATTCTCCACCCCGAGGATCTGGAGAGGACCAGCAGCACTTGGTATGCTGCTGTCCATTCCGAAGAGCCATACAGCATTGAATACCGCTTTTGGGATCGTCAAGAGAGTCGCTGGCGTTGGTTTATGGGCCGTGCCGTTCCCGTGCGCGATGGTACCGGAAAAATTGTGAGATGGTTCGGTACGTGTACCGACATCGACGAACAAAAGCGAGTCGAAGACCAGCTTCGCCGTGCCAATGCGGATTTGGAGCAATTCGCCTTTTCCGCGAGCCACGACCTTCAGGAACCTTTGCGCACCATCAAAATCTACAGTGAGCTTCTGGCGAAACGCCATTCCAGCAAGCTCGACGCGGAAGCGTTGAAATTTTTCGGATTCCTGCGCGACGGCGCAACACGGATGGAAGCGCTTGTGCGTGACCTTCTGGCGTATACACACGCGACAAGGTTCGATGTGCCCGCCGCAACGGTAGATGCGAACGAGGTGTTAAAAACTGTGCTGGCAAGCTTATCGGGAGCAATCACGGACAGTGGCGCCGAGATCAGAAGCGACGCGCTACCCTCGCTGCCGGTCAATGGCGCGCATTTGCAGCAAGTATTTCAAAACCTCATTGGGAATGCTATCAAATATCGCAGCCCGGAACGACCGCCCACCGTACAACTCGAGGCTAAGCAAGACAACGGATACTGGCTTTTCTCAGTGGCCGACAACGGTATTGGTATCGACCCCAAATATAAGGAGACCATTTTCGGGTTGTTTAAGCGTCTGCACAATAGCCATGAATATCCAGGGACTGGCATTGGACTGGCGATTTGTAACCGAATCGTGGATCGGTATCATGGGCGGATCTGGGTCGAATCGCAACCCGGACGAGGATCAATCTTCCGGTTTACGCTCCCCGTCTGAGGTAACGTCTGCCGATATCCATTTCCATGTCTTGATTGTCGAAGACAATGAAGCAGATGTGTTCCTGATTCAGGAGGCGATCGAGGTAACCCGTCTCCCGCTTACCGTTCACATTGCTCAGGATGGAGAGCAGGCCGTCCAGTTGTTCGATCAACTCGACAATGACCCGGAGATGCCCTGTCCCGCGCTGGTCATTCTCGATATCAATCTGCCGAAGAGGCACGGCGGTGATGTACTGAAACACATGCGCCGGAGCCGTCGAGGGGCACATGTCCCGGTGCTCGTGGTGTCAACTTCGCACGCCGCACACGATCGAGAGGAAATGATGAGACTCGGAGCCAACGGCTACTTTCGAAAACCGTCCGACTACGATGAGTTCATGAAGCTTGGCGATATTGTCAAAGCTATGCTTGGCGGCGCGGCCTCGATGAAGAAAACGCGTGG
>DATBGM010000146.1:0-5796 GCA_036557945.1 Bryobacteraceae bacterium
GGCGGCTCGGTAACCGCCACCTGCCGGTTCTCAGCTTCATACAGCACGGAGTTGCCATTCACCACGGTCTGATTGCCCGAGTTGTCGTAGCTACCGCCCGAAATCTGATTCGCAGCCGTAAACACATTTGCCGAAATCTCATTGCCAGCCGCACCCCCGCTCACCCACACGTTGCCCCAGGTGTCATAGCTGTACGCACGCGAATAGCCCGTATCCGCTACCGAGCTCAGCCGGTTCACACGATCATAGCTGTAGTTCTGTCGAAACCAGTTCAGCGATCCATACGGCACGTCTGTTCCGTACCCTTCCGCGGATGCGTACAGGCTGCCGTTATTATTCGCCGATCCCCACCAGTACTCATTCCGCAACTTCAAACGATTCAGGTCATTCTGCACGGCCGTATACGAGGAGCTTATCTGTAAACGATTGTTGTAGGCATATCCTTCTGCCAGGTTGTTGCCCAGACCAAAAACCTGCAGCGCACCGTGCGGACGGATATCGTCCCGTCGACCGTATTTCCGCCCGCACCGCACCAACGGCCGTAACTCCACGGCCCGTGCACCGAAGTTTTTCTGTTGTCCCGCACAGCGCGTCACTGCAGGTGGTGCCGTGGACTAGAACCTGACCTGTAGCCAGATACGAACACCCGCTATAAACTGTTCAGCAGTTTTGCTAAAGTCATTGCTGAGTTTCAGGCCTGCTGCGCTGCCGAGCGGAACAGGTACTACGTCGGATGTAGAAATACATACACCGAAATCGCACCTCAAATTCAACCCGTCCGCAAATTTAGAGAACATTCCTTCATTCCCGCCACTACCCTACACAGGCCGGAAGTCCCGAAATGGAACTTTTCTTGACCGATTTCATGCCGCATGGCTTTTGCATGCGCTGGCAGCCGGGGCTGGTTTCGCTCCATGTCATCTCCGACGCTTTTATCGTTCTCGCCTATTCGTCTATACCTCTGCTGCTTGCCTGGGTAGTACGGAAGCGGCGGGATATTCCTTTCAACTGGATGGTGCTGGCGTTCGGGACCTTTATCCTGGCCTGCGGCATGACCCACCTTATGGGAATCGTTACACTCTGGATTCCCGTTTATCGGCTGGAGGGGATAGTAAAGGCGGTTACGGCTATCGCCTCGGTGGCAACGGCGATCAGCCTCGGATATCTGCTGCCGACGCTGCTAAAGATTCCGAGCCCGGAGCAGCTTCAGGCCGAAATTGCCATTCGCAAAGAGGCCGAAGCGGCGCTCCGGCAATCGCGGGAAGAATTATCGTTTCGCGTCGCCGCCCAGACGCTCGAAATTTCGACCGCTAACCAGAATCTGCAGCGGTCGATTCGAGAAGAGCGCCAAATGGCCGCTCTGCTGCTCGAACGTGAAGCGCAGGTGCAGGCGGCGTTCGATGCCGCCCACATGGGCACCTGGAGCTGGGACCTTGCTTCCGGCTCAGTTGCCTGGGATCCGCAGACGAAAAGCCTGTATGGCCTCGCGCCCGATCATACCGTCGCTCACCATGAGGAGTTCTACGCCATGCTTCACCCGGACGATCGTGAAGCCGTCCGGGCCGCCGCACAAAAAGCGTTAAACGAGGGCGCAGAGTACAACCTGGAATTCCGCGCGGTGCATGCGGACGGATCGGTCCACTGGATCGCTTCGCGCGCAGCCGTGCAGCGCGACACAGAAGGCAAGCCGGTTCGCATGGTGGGGATCAATATCGATATCGATTCCCGCAAAAAAGCGGAGCTGGCGCTGGTTGCCACCGAACAGCAGTTCAGCATACTTGCCGATACGATTCCGCAGCTTGCCTGGATGGCCCATGCGGACGGTTACATCTTTTGGTACAACCGGCGCTGGTACGAGTTCACCAACACGACTCCGGAGCAGATGATGGGCTGGGGCTGGCAGTCCGTGCATGACCCCAACGAGCTGCCGCGCGTGCTCGAGCAGTGGCAGCACTCGATCCGTACCGGCGAACCGTTCGAGATGGAATTCCCCTTACGTGGCGGCGACGGCGCATACCGCTGGTTCCTGACACGCGGCCGCCCTATCCGCGACGTCTACGGCAAAATCACCCGCTGGATCGGCACCAATACCGATATCACCGAAATGCGCAAGGCCAATCGTGCGAAAAGCGAATTTCTGGCCACCATGAGTCACGAAATCCGCACGCCTATGAACGCCATCCTCGGCATGTCGGACATGCTCGCCGAATCCAAGCTCGATCCCGCGCAAGCACAATACGTCGAAGTATTTCGCCGCGCCGGCTCCAACCTCCTCGTGCTGTTAAATGACATTCTCGATCTCTCGAAAATTGAAGCCGGTCACCTCGAGCTGGAGCATATCGACTTCGATCTGGAGGACGTGGTAGATCAGGCAATCGAGCTGGTCGGCGTCAAAGCACGCGCCAAGGGACTAACGCTGCTCACTCACCTTGCTCCCGACCTTTCTATGAACCTGGTCGGCGATCCGACGCGTCTGCGCCAGGTCCTGATCAATCTGCTCGGCAACGCAGTTAAGTTCACCGAAGCTGGTGAGGTCATTCTGACGATTCAGAATCATGCTTCAGGTAAACCGGGTGAAATCGATGAGACCGCGCTTCCCAGCGAGCCAAAGATTCACGAGATCGACTTTAGCGTGTCCGATACCGGAATCGGTATTCCGCCGGAGAAGCTGGAAACGATTTTCCACGGCTTTACCCAGGCTGATGCGTCCACCACCCGAAAATACGGCGGCACGGGACTTGGCCTCGAAATCAGCCGCCGGCTGGTAGAGCGCATGGGTGGGCGCTTGACCGTAACCAGCCGGGTTGGCCAAGGGAGCACGTTCCGCTTCAACGCACAGTTCGAGTTGGGCGCGCGCCGCGAGCGCAAGGCGTCTATGAGCCTCGGCGACCTTCGCGGCCGGCGCGTTCTTGTGATCGACAACAACGCCACCAATCGCTTCATCGTCTCGGAAACGCTCATGGCGTGGGGACTCGAAAGCGAGGAATTTGCCGATCCTACGGCCGCTCTCGTCCGGCTCGCTGAGAGCATTTCCAAGGGACCTTTTTCCCTTGCGCTAGTCGATAACCGTATGCCCGGCATGGACGGCTTCGAAACGGTTGCCCGCATGAAGCAGATCGCGCCGGATCTGCCCATAATTATGTTCACGTCCGATGCCCGGCCCGGCGATCTCGTTCGCCGCCGTGAAGCAGGTCTGGCTGGATACGCAGTGAAGCCGGTGAAACGCAGCGAGCTGCTCCGGCTGGTGTGCCAGGCGATGGACATCTCGGGATGTGAAGAGGGTCGTTTGGTCGACAAAGATCGGGCAGCAACAGCAGTCGTGCGACCGCTGCGCATTCTGCTGGCCGAGGACTCACCCGATAACCGGTTACTGATTCAACTTTATCTTCAGGACACGCCTCACCAGCTGACCAGCGTGGAGGACGGCAAGGCGGCAGTCGACCGTTTTGCCGATACGGAATTCGATCTCGTCCTCATGGATATGCAGATGCCCGTCATGGACGGACTAAGCGCAACCCGCGCCATACGCGCCCTCGAGCGCCAGCGCGGCAAAGCACACTGTATTCCGGTCATTGCTTTGACGGCCAACGCCCGGCCGCAGGACGTTGCGATGAGCCACCAGGCGGGTTGTGACGATCACCTCTCGAAACCGATCTCGAAGCGCAACCTGCTGCGCGCAATTGAGCGCATGGCGGGCTCACAGGGATCCGTCAATGAAACCGTGGAAATCGATATTCCACCCGGCCTGGAAGAGCATGCGCGCGCCTATCTCGACCGGCAGTCCAGTGCGCTCGAACCGATGCAGACTTTGCTGGAAGCACGAAACTTTGAAGAGCTGCGCATTGCCGCACACAATCTCAAAGGCACCGGCACGTCCTTCGGTTTTCCGGAAGTGACGCGCATCGGCGCCCTGATGGAGACCGCGGCAAAAGAAGAGGATGCCGAAACGGTCCGGCAGCAACTCGTCAATCTTTCCGCGTCACTCGAGAGGGCTTCCGGCCAACTGGCCGCCACTGCAAAATGAAACAAACCAAATGAATCAAACCGTCCTGGTGATCGACGACGATCCGGCTATTCAGCAGCTTTTCACGATTCTTCTGAAAACAGACGGGCTCGATGTCCGCGCGGTCGCCAGCGCGGAGGAAGCCAAGCGCTCCGTCGATGTCGAACGTCCCGCAGCCATTCTGCTGGACTTGAATTTGGGCGGATCGGACGGACTCCCCATCGCACGGGAATTGAGTCAGTCGCAAACGCCCGTGGTGGTGGTAAGCGCGTCGAGCGATGAGGAAACCCGAGAGCGCGCTCGGGCTGCCGGGGCCGCCGGCTTCATCGCCAAACCGGTGAATCCGCGCACATTCGCGAATGAAGTAAAACAGCATCTCGGCGCGAACGGTCCCCCGCAGGCCGAAGCCGTTGACCCGCGTGAACTTCGCCTGCGCCGGTTGCGCGAACAGTTTCTCGAGACCGCGCTTGCTTCCATCGCTCAGCTTTCGGCCCGCAGCGACGAAGCCCTTTTTTCCGACACTTTGCTGGCCGATGCGGCCCATCGCTGGGTCGGGGCCAGCAGCATCGAAGGCATGCCGGACATAGAAGCCGCGGCCCGCGAGGTAGAAACCCTTGCGCGCGCAAAACGTATCGATCGGGGCGCCTATATCCGCGAGCGTTTGAGCTGGCTGGGGGCGCAGTTCGAAGCAAGCCGGAGCTGAGTCAAGTAACGGCTTTATCGCCGTACGCTCAGCACTCTCCGCAAAGCCTCTCTCTGCATGAACACAACCGATTCGGCCGAAAGCCGGAGCGAGGCGCAATTGGCGATCTCCAGGTCATCAGCCGCCCACCTGCCTTTCATGAGTCCCAGCGATGAATGCTGCTCCTCGGGCAGCAGCAGATGGCTGATTTCGTGCGCCATGACACGCCCCAGAATCGCTGGCGCAAGTCTGGTGTGTGTTCGCAACGCAAGCACCCGGTCATAAAAGACGAAAGCGGCTGCCGCACGGTCGGATGCGTCAGCTATACCGAGCGCGCTAGCGCTCACCTGGGGCAACGCCTTGGGCAGAATCCGGACGATCAGACTGTCGGCGCGGTTCGCCTCCATGCAAGCGGCTGCCAGCGGCCCGGCGCCACAATTCATCCACGCAAGGACAATTCCCGCCGGGCGCAACAGGCTCATCGTCTCTTCTTCCGCCGCTGCCAGCGTCCAGGCGGATACGCCCGCAAAACTGTAGACTCGAACCTCCAATTTCGGAGTAGACTGGTCCACGAAAGGAGCGTTGTGTTCCGCTCCCTTAGCCACAGCGGGCCCATTCGTGATGATCCCAACCCAGAGGGCAATGCTTGCGGCGGATTTTGTTTTCGCACGGCACATTCTGCCGTGGATCATCCGTCCACTGGGCGATCAAACTCTTGCAGGGCGGCTCAAACCTGCTCAAAACGCTCTAAAAATTTCTCAATTCCGCTGTCATCCAGGTAAACGTTATGCCGCGCTACTCTTTCGGGCCGTTTCTACTCGATTCGGAAGCGCGCATTTTGCTGCGCTCGGGCAAGCCTGTTCCGTTAGCCGGCAAAACGCTCGATACGCTGCTCGTGCTGGTCGAGAACCGCGGAAGACTCGTCGATAAAGACGAACTGTTGGCCCGCATCTGGCCCGGCGCCGTCGTCGAAGAGGCCAATCTCAGCCAGAGCATTTACGCCCTGCGCCGCATTCTGGGAGACAGCCCGAAAGATCATCGTTATATCGCGACGGTCGCGGGGCGCGGCTACCAGTTTGTGGCGCCGGTAACGGAAAGCGCGAACGGTTCG
>DATBGM010000147.1:0-30530 GCA_036557945.1 Bryobacteraceae bacterium
GCGGCTTTTTGAATCTGTGGGAGGCATCGAATCTTCTGGAAATTACTTCTCACCCGTATGAAGGCGATCTGTTCGACGGTGATGGCAGGCCGATGCATTTTTCGGGCCAGTACCGGACGGATTTCATGACCGAGCGCGCAAAGCGTTTTCTGCGCTCGGCAAAGTCGCCATTCTTCCTGACGCTCTCCTATCTGGAAGTTCACCACCAGAACGATATCGACGCATTTGTCCCGCCCAAAGAATATGCGGGAAAGTACAGCAATTTTTTTGTTCCGCAGGATCTGCGCCCGCTGCCGGGTTCCTGGCCAAGCCAGCTTGGCGACTACTACGGATGTGTGGCGAAAATGGATGAAACCGTCGGCACAATCCGCCAAACCCTGGCGGAAACAGGACTGGACAAAAACACGATTGTCGTCTTCGTGAGCGACCACGGCTGTCATTTTAAGACGCGCAACTCGGAGTACAAACGAAGTCCGCATGAGAGCTCAATACATATTCCGCTGATCATCGAGGGACCAGGATTCAATCGCTCGGTTGAAGTTGACAAACTCGTAAGTCAAGTCGACCTGGCGCCCACTCTGCTCGACGCGGCCGGCGTAAAAGTTCCTTCGTCGATGCAGGGCCGCAGCATGCGCCCCCTGCTGGCAAACAATGCCCCGTCGTGGCGCGACGATGTCTATTTTGAGATGGCTGAATTCGTCACCGGACGCGGGTTGCGCACGCGCCAGCATACGTACGCCGTGGCTACGCCCAAAGCCGACGTTTGGAAGCCGGTTGCGGGAGCCGACGAATACCAGGAGTACATCGCCTACGACCTGTTTGCAGATCCGTTTCAGCATGTGAACCTTGCCGGTCGCGTTCCATACCGCGCAACGCTCGAGAAATTGCGCCAGCAGCTCGCCGCTCGGATGGAACAGAACGGAGAACACGCTGCGATCACAAATTGCCGGTTCCCTTATTCCTGATCGCCTGGAAAAGAGATGCCGGACGGAATCGATCGTAGGCAATTTTTGAGCCGTACACTTGCGGGCGGTGCTTCGGTACCACTGACCCGCGGCGAAAAGCGTCCGAACATTCTGCACATCATGACCGACCAGCAGCAATGGGGAACGATTGCGGGAAGATCGGAGTGCCGTACGCCAAATCTTAACCGGTTGGCTGCATCCGGCATGCTTTTTGAGCGGTCGTATACGCCCTGCGCGGTGTGTTGCCCGGCGCGGGCCATGATTCTCTCCGGCGCGTATCACTGGCACAACGGCGTATACAACCAGGTGCATTCGCCTCCGTCGGTGCATCGCGATATGAACGCCGGCGTTGTGCTCTACTCGCAAAATCTGCGCGATGCGGGTTATCGTCTTGGCTACGTCGGTAAGTGGCATGCGTCGTGGGTACGAACGCCGCTCGATTTCGGATTTCACGAAGTGGCAGATCTCACAGGCTGCGATCCGCGACTCATCCGCCGGTTGAATAATAACCCCGACAACGTCCCGCGGCCCGGCAAACTAAAGGTCGTGCCAGTGCGCAAGATGCAATGGCCGGGCTCTGAGCCGTTTACCATGTGGGGCTACCGCGAAGGCGCGGAAGAGGAGACGCCGGAATATTATCGTGCCGAATGCGCCGTGCGTATGATGCGGCGTTTCGCTGCTTCACAGCAGCCCTGGCATCTGGAAGTGCATTTCATTGAGCCGCACGATCCTTATCTGCCGTTAAAGGAGTACCGCCAGCGCTACGATGCGCGCGCGATTTCCCTCTCGAAGAGTTTCCACGATCGATTTGACGGCAAGCCGGGACTTCACCGGCGCGAATCGCAGACCTGGGGAGAGATCAGCGAGGACGATTACCGTAACGGACGCGCTCATTATTATGCCTACGCCGAACAAGTGGATACACAGATCGGCCGCATACTCGCAGCGCTGAGGGAGACCGGGCAGGAGGATCACACGATCGTCGTTGCGACAACGGACCATGGCGATATGGTCGGCGCCCACCGCATGTGGATCAAAGGCTGGATGCCGTACGAAGAGACGTATCGAGTTCCATTGATCATGCGCTGGCCGGACCGCATTAAGCCGGGCAGCAAGACGAATAAACTCGTGCAGACTCACGATCTAGGCTATTCCTACGTGGCAGCTGCCGGCGCTCGACCACTGCCCTTCCAGGACGGCCGCGCGCTACAGCCTTTGTTCGACGATCCCGGCAACGCTTCCTGGCGCTCGCAGATCTTATGCGCTTATTATGGCGGGGAGTTCCTGTATACCCAACGCATCGCTATTACAGATCGCTTCAAATATGTATTTAACGGCTTCGACATCGATGAATGCTATGATCTCGCGGACGATCCGGATGAGATGCGCAACCTGGTTTCAAGCGGTGAGAAAAGGCAGCACGTGGACGATATGCGCGCACGTCTCTACGAACTCATGAACGAATTGGATGATCCTTATGGCCCGCTAGCGCGCTCCGGTGCTCCAATGCATGGCGACCGGTACTGCGCGCCGCGCTACCTGCCTCGAGGCAAGCATCTTACTTGATGGGATAACAGTGCAAGTAAGAAATAGGTGCTGGACGTTTAGGCGCGCTACCTTCACTGCACCGGTGCGCCATCGTATGTCTGATGCCAGGACGAACCGCCTTGCACGCAAGATGCTTCGGCCCGTGCATGTTTTTGCCTTGGCCGCGGTGTCTGCTCTGGTTCTGTTCGCCTTCGATACCTACGAGAACGAAGCGAAGAAGCTGGGCGATCTGTTGAATTGGAAACCGGGCGCGGTTATCGCTGAGATCGGTGCGGGCGAAGGTCAGATGTCGTTTGCGGCCGCTGCGCGCGTCGGCGCTGGCGGCCACGTCTATTCCACTGAGCTGGACACGGCAAAGCTCCATCATCTCCAGGAGGAGGTCTCTCGCCGAAAGCTGGTAAATGTAAGCATCGTGAAAGGCGATCCCCTCGGGACAAACCTTCCTGACGGCTGCTGCGATGCCATCTTCATGCGGCACGTCTATCATCACTTCGCGAAACCTGTGCAGACTGACCGTGCTATTTTTCGTGCCTTGAAGCCAGACGGTCTGCTGGCCATCATCGATTTCCCGCCACGCAAATGGTTGAATGCCACTTCGCCCCTCGACGGAACTCCGAAAAACCATGGTGGACATGGTGTACCGAAAAACGTTCTGATTCAGGAGCTGATTTCTTCCGGCTTCGAGATTGTCGATGAGCCGGAGAACTGGCCGAATCACGACGACTATTGCATCATTGCACGCAAGCCGGCTAGGACTGAGTAGACGAAGCCGCCATGTCCGGGCAGACAAGTCTGGTACGCCGCTTAGGTCTGATTAGCGCCACTACGCTCGTTGTTTCGAACATGATTGGAACGGGAATTTTTACGACTACCGGGTTCCTCGCCGCCGATCTCGGCTCGCCTCTTGTTGTCTTGCTCATCTGGATCGTCGGAGGTGTCAGTGCGATGCTGGGCGCGATCTGCTACTCGGAACTTGCCCTCAATTTCACCAGTTCAGGCGGCGAGTACCTCTACCTCACGCGTGCGTACGGCCCAACCTGGGGATTTGTCACCGGATGGGTCTCCTTCTTCGCCGGATTCTCTGCGCCGATTGCGGCCGCCGCGCTGGCGTTCGCCAGCTATATCGCATTCTTTTTCCCCGCTCGGCATGCCGCGGAGATCGTCAACTGGTCCTTGTTTCGGCTGGGGCCACAGCAACTGATTGCCTGCGCTCTCGTAGTGTCTCTATCGCTATGGAATTGCCTAGGGATCCGACGCAGCGCCTTACTCCAGAACTGGTTGACCACTCTGAAAATCTTGCTGCTCGTAATCTTCGTTGTCGCCGGCTTGGTTGCCGGTAACGGTAACTGGAGTAATTTGTCCCAAACAACCTCGCGCTCGATTGCAATGCCACTGTGGGAACAATTCGCAATAAGCCTGTTCTGGATCTACGTCAGCTATAGCGGTTGGAATGCCGCCGTCTACGTTGCCGAGGAGATCCAAAACCCCCGGCACAACCTGCCGCGAGCTCTGATGTTCGGGACCACGATGGTTGTTGTTATTTATTTCGCTCTCAACGTGACATTTCTCTATGCAATACCTCTGGAATCGATGAAAGGCGTCATCCCGATTGGGGCTCTGGCAGCTTCGCGCCTCTTCGGTCCGCATACGGCGAGCGGATTGAACGCCATCATGGCTTTCGCGCTGCTCTCGACGGTGAACGCCATGATCATCGCCGGTCCGCGCGTTTACTACGCGATGGCGCGTGCCGGCCAGTTCTTTTCACCGGCGGCTCTGGTTCATCCTCGCTGGCGTACTCCGGTGAACTCAATCCTGGCGCAGGCAGCCTGCGCAATGTTGCTGGCGCTGACACCCTTTCCCGCGTTGATCGTTTATATCGGGTTCACCCTGAATGTGTTCGCGGTCATGTCGGTATCTTCGCTATTCGTGTTTCGGCGCAGGCCTGGTTGGCGAACCGTTCGCCTCGTCGATCGCACGTACCCGTTGATACCGGTGACTTTCATTCTCATTGGTAGCTGGATGATCATTGAAGGGGTTCTTAAAAAGCCGGCTATCTCGGGAATTACGGCACTGACGCTTCTTACGGGAGCAGTTGTGTATCGTACAAGGTCCAGAAACTCGGTCTCGTAGTCCCGGCGTGGCACAATCCCGGAAAGCAGGGCTATGATAGTCACGACCACTGATTCCGCATAGATCGTTAGTCTTCAAATTTTCGCGGAGACGGTCGGATATGAAGCGAATTTCAACTCTGATTGCAATCGTCCTGATCACGGTGACCGGCATATCAGGGCAGCGGCGCGGTTCGGAAAACACCGCTCCCGAAAAAGCGCAAAGCCCTCCTCTGGGCCAGACTGCATCGGAAAAGCGGATTCTTACCACTATTAACGACGTGGTGAGGAGTGGCGCAGTATACGCGAATGTTCCCGTCGCGGACGGGAGAATGCTGTGTCTGCTGACGGAGGCGGCAAATGCAAAGAATGTCATCGAGATCGGCACATCGACTGGAATTTCCGGCTTATGGTTCTCGATGGCGCTGGAGAAAACGGGCGGCAGGCTGACGACCTTCGAGCTTGATCCACAACGCGCTGCTCTCGCACGCACACATTTCAAACAAGCAGGGGTGGACCAAACGGTAACGATTGTCGAGGGCGATGCGCACAAGAACGTCGCAAAGCTTAGCGGTCCGGTCGACTTGGTCTTCATCGATGCGGATAAGGCAGGCTATGTCGACTACCTCAAAAAGGTACTGCCGCTCGTCCGGCCGGGCGGTCTTATCCTGGCCCACAACATCGATATGACACCCGAGTACATGAAGGCCGTGACGGGTGATCCCGCTCTGGAAACCGTGGTCTATACGCAAGGCAACCAGCTTGCCATCACGCTCAAGAAACGTTAGTTGAATGGCGACTGTATGTCCTCAGAGTCTTTGGTGCGGCAGTGATAGCGGCATGTGCAGTGCTTCTGCTCATGCAACTGGCAGATCCCTTTGCGAGCCTGCGCGAAAAAATGGTCTCCGGGCAGATCGAAGCCCGCGGCATTCGAGACAAGAACGTTCTTCGTGCCATGCGGGCAACGCCCCGGCATCTGTTTGTCCCCGCTGCTCTCGAGTTCCGTTCTTATGAAGACCACCCGCTGCCGATTGGATACGGCGCTACTATCTCGCAGCCCTACGTCGTAGCTTGGATGACTGCGTTGCTGGAAGCTGCCCCCGCGCATCGTGTCCTTGAAATCGGAACAGGTTCGGGCTACCAGGCGGCCGTGCTCTCAGGGCTCGTGCACTCGGTCTACACGGTAGAGATCGTGCCGGAACTGGCTCAATCTGCCGCCCAACGATTAGCCAGACTGGGATATCGCAACGTCACCGTCCGGCAGGGAAACGGGTATGCCGGATGGGCGGAAAAGGCGCCTTTTGACCGTATCATCCTTACTGCGGCCCCAAAAGAAATTCCGAAAGCGTTGATTGACCAGCTTGCGCCGGACGGACGGCTGGTTGCGCCGCTCGGCACGGGCTTGCCCCAGAAGCTGACGGTAATCGATAAGAGCCGCGCGGGCACTTTGCGGACGCGTTCGGTGGGCGAGGTCGGGTTCGTACCGATGGTGCCGCGGTAACACGGCCGGTTCAAATTCAGCGGTTAATCAGCGGGTTGTGAAATTTGAGTGTCTTCCGGTGGTGACAAGCTCGGCCACGATCAGATTGCGGACCCGCTCCCAAACGTCCGGGTCGTACTCCATGCGTACGTGACCTCCCATCCAGTGCCACCGAAGAGATGTTTCGCTTGCGGGTTTTTCAATTGTTTTGCCGCTCCAAAAACGATAGTTGTAACGATACTGGGTATTGCACAGAATGCGCGTATGCGACGGATCCGCCGCGCGGATCTCCTTCGCGCCCACAATCGGCCAATACGAGCCGCGCTGATACAGATTCGCCGCCGCCAACACATTCGATGGAATCGTGTAGCGATTCTGGCCCACCGCGTCGATCACGACCAAAAGTCTTACTGTGACGCCGCGCGTTTTCAAACGCTCGCAGAGATGAATTGCCGCCGGCCCGCCGAGGCTCTGCCCAAACACGACAATGCTGGGATTTGCTGCATCGGGGAAAGCGCGGCGGATCAACTCATCAGCCAGGTGGATCTGGTGATTCTCAACCGTCTCCACGAACACACCTGGTAGACGTGCATCGCGGACCATCTGTGCGATCCGCGGCACAATTCGTTCGGGATTATTCCAGGGTTGCCAGCCACCGACGATTCCCAATACCAATGTTTCGTGCGGATGAAGAGGCAGAGGAGTCGTGAAATCCGAAAAAAGCTGATCACGGCCGGCTTGCGCGCTCGACGCCAGCACGAGAGCCAAGCACATTACAGTCCGGATACGACTCATCAGCGCCCCTCTATTTATTTATGTATGATCAGTGCGTGTGACAACAAGCCGCGTTGGCGGCTCGCATTGCACAGGCAAGCGCCAGATTTCGGGCTGAACTAGCAGTTTGTGTAGAAGTTTGCCGTTTCGACGATCGTGGATTGCGCTTAGCTTGCGCGCGGCAAAACCATGCGGTGAGCGGCCGGCGCTGCGGCTCTCCGCGCTCGCGGATCACTCTCGAAAAACCCGGAAAACTGGAGTGGAACGGCCGCGCCGGATGCCCATTGTTGTTCGACTGCCTTTAGATACCGCTTCAGAATCTCCGGCCGCGAAGCCTTCCGGATCCTGGCCGTCTGCAAATCGAGCAGTAATTTCATCTCCCACTGGGTAAAAACATTGCGGCGAACTGTTCCGGCAATCAACTGCTGCACCAGTTGACAATAGGAACTCCAGTCCGCGTTCTGTGCCGTTGTTTGAGCCACTCTTGGAATAAGTGGCGTGAGCGCGGAAAAATCTAAGGATATTCTGCAATTCCCGCCGCGGCGCACGCACTTAGTGGATAACCAGCTTGTTTTCGTTCTCCACAGCCTTGGGTGTGCTCGCCATCCTGCTTCTTTTAAGCGGCCTGGACGACCTGATCCCGCTTTCTATTCTTCTTCGCAGCCTTGCACGCCGGCGGCATCACGCCACCACTCCCTCTCGAAGCGATGAAGAAATTCCCGAACGCCGTATTGCGATTTTTGTTCCCTGCTGGCGTGAATCTGCCGTCATCGGCAACATGGTGCGCCATAATCTGGCGGTAATCCGCTATCACAGCTTCGATTTCTTCCTCGGCGTCTATCCGAACGACGCAGATACGGTTCATGTCGCCGAACAATTGGAAAGCGAATTCTCAAACGTGCATAAGGCCGAATGCGCTCATCCCGGCCCGACCTCCAAGGCCGATTGTCTCAACTGGATCTATCAGCGCATGGAACTATTCGAAGCCGAACATGGCATGCGTTTCGATACCATCGTCCTGCACGACGCCGAAGATCTGATCCATCCGCAGGCCTTCCCCGTAATCAACCGCGAGCGAGCCCATTACGATATGGTTCAGGTGCCGGTGCTTCCGCTTGAAACCGGCTTCTTCGATGTCACTCATGGCGTATATTGCGACGAGTTCGCGGAGTACCAAACCATCGACATGCGCGCCCGACAGATCAGCCGCTCGTTTATCCCTTCAAATGGCGTAGGCACCGGCTTTGCGCGCGAAATTCTGGACAAGCTGGCGCGCAAGAACGACTACCGCCCCTTTGACCCGGGCAGCTTGACCGAAGATTACGAAATCGGCGTGTCCATTCACGAGATGGGATACCGCCAGACATTCGCACCCCTCGCGCAAAGCGAGCAGGGCATCATCGCCACACGCGAATATTTTCCGCGCTCGATGCGCGCCGCCATACGCCAGAGAACGCGCTGGATCACCGGCATCGCCTTACAGACCTGGGAACGGCACGGCTGGCGTGGCTCCTGGCGCACCCGCTATTGGTTCTGGCGCGATCGCAAAGGCCTGATTATGAATCCGCTGAGCGTAATCGCCAACGCAGTGTTCATTGCCGGGGTGCTCGATTACCTGGCGACCTGGTTGCTGCACCGTCCCTGGCACTTTACCGTTCAAAATTACCTGGTTGCAAGACTCTGCGCCACAGCGCTGGTGCTGCAATGTTTTCGGGTCGCACTACGCAGCGTCTGCGTCGGCCGTCTCTATCATCCGGCTGTTGCCTCAGGCGTCTTGCTGCGTTCCTTTCATGCGAATTTGATCAATTCAGCCGCTGCGTTTTGCGCGGTCCGTACATATATCCAGGCGCGCCGTCGACAGCGCGCTCTCGCCTGGAACAAGACAGACCACGCATATCCGCATCGCGATACGCTCCATGCACACCGCCGCGACCTCGCCGATGTTCTGGTCGGCCACGGTTATCTTTCGGCGGAGCAAGTTGCGGAAGCCCGCGCGCAACTCGAAGTGGGCGCCACTCTGGACCTTTTACTGCTGGCCAATCCGCTCATCGATGAAAATGCGCTATGTAAGGCAATGAGCCTGCAATCGGGCCTGCCGACCGCGCGTATCGATCCGGACAACGTGAACACCCGAATCCTTCGCGGCTTACCCGCTCGTATTGCAAAAGAGTTCAAGGCGCTGCCATTCGCGGTAAAATCGGGCCGGCTGCTGGTGGCGACACCCACCGTGCCGACGCCTGCAGCGGTCGAAATCGTGCAGGGCGCCACGGAACTTCCAGTCGATTTTCAGCTGGTCACCCACAGCACTTACCAAAAATTGCGCGATTTGCTTTAGCGCTGCTGCGCTTGCGCCGGGTCGAATAGATCCAGCGGGGCGAATTCCGCAATCTGCCATTTGTCTCTTTCTCGCACAAACCGTATCCGCATCTCCCGGGCACGATGATTACTGTACTGAGTTTGCGGATTGGTCAGCGTAATGGCCCAGCGCACGGTCATGGCAGGCGAAGCAGTATCCTCTCCCGGCTCAGCCAGCACATCCACTTCATTCGTGATGGTAAACGAATCGGTGAGCCCGGTAAAATCTCTCCTCAGCTTCTCGTAATCTTTGAACGTTTTCGAAAACGCCGCCATTGCCTGAGATGGATTCCCCGCAGTAAGCGCATTCGCCACATCAGCCAGACGCGCACGCAAATCCGCCGTATCGTCGGCTTGCAATGTGCTCGCAGCTAGAACAAGTGCGCAACAGAGCGCGAGTCTAGGTACGATAGCTGCCATTGATTTGAATGTAGCCTTCCGTCAGGTCGCAAGTGAAATAGCGCCCTTCGCTCTTTCCGGCTCCTCTCAGCTCGATGCGCACGCGGACTTCCGGGTCATTGAGCTTTTCCTTCAGTGCGCCCTCATCAAAGTTGGCGGCCAGCCCGTTCTGGCAGACTTTCACGCGCTGCAGATAGATATCTACTTTGCTTGGGTCAAAGTCGACACCGGCATATCCGGCGGCGCACAAGATGCGGCCCCAGTTGGGATCGCTCCCGGCGATTGCTGTCTTCACCAGCGGAGAATTCGCCACGGCGCGCGCGATTTTGCGTGCCTCTTCCGGCGTCCGAAATCCGAGCGCGCGCACAACAATCAGCTTGCGCGCCCCCTCGCCATCTGCTGCAATCTGTTCGGCCAGATTCTCCATCACCCACGTCACCACTTCGCCCAGCACCTGGCGCTCTTTGGCGTCCGGCTTGACTCCGGAGGCGCCGCTGGCAACGAGCGCCACCATATCATTCGTCGAAGTGTCGCCATCGACGGTGAGTGAGTTATACGAGCGCTCGGTAGCGGCGAGCAGCATGGGCCGCAAATGCTTGGCGGCCACCGCCGCATCGGTCATGACGAAACCGAGCGTCGTCGCCATATTGGGATGAATCATGCCAGCGCCTTTCGTCATGCCCGCAACGCGTACCATTCCGCGTCGCAGTTTTACATCTTCAGCGGCAACCTTCATGCGCGTGTCGGTAGTGAGAATGGCCTGCGCAACCGATTCGAAATGATCCGGAGAGAGCGTCTTGACAAGATCCGGTATGGCATCAATCAACAGCTTCTTTTCCAGTTCGACACCGATTACCCCCGTTGAAGCGGGCAGAACATATTGCGTCTTTGTCTTCAGCGCTTTCGCCAATGCTTTACACGACGCGAGAGCGACCGCGTCGCCCGTGCGTGTTGCGCAATTGGCGTTGCCGGCATTGATGAGAAGGGCGGCCACTTTTCCTTTGCTCGTTTTGAGGTGCTTTTTTGCCAAACGAACCGGCGCCGCCTGCACAACATTTTTGGTAAAGACGGCCGCCCCTTGGGCCGGTTCGTTCGGCAAAATCAGGGCCAGATCGTCTTTCTGCTGTTTGCGAATCCCCGCATAGACGGCCGCGTAGCGAAATCCAAGAGGAAGGTTCACAGTTTGACTCCCAGCATCTCGTTTGCATGAAGAGAATACCCGTTCAGAAAGGCCTCGGCTTTCATGCGGTTCTTGCCTGCCGGCTGTATCTCCAGCAACTCCAGGGACGTGCCTCCGCCGCAGCCGGCAAACAAGCGCCTCTTCTCGCCCAGCAGCTCGCCCGGCTGTAGACTCGTCTTCTCCGCAGGACGAGCGCGCACAATCGACAATTGCGTGCCGCGGAAACTCGTGTAGGCGCCGGGCCATGGTGTAAATCCGCGCAGGCGATTGTAAATTTCCTGCGCCGGATGGCGCCACTCGATCCAGCCATCTTCCTTACGCAGAATCGGCGCCAGCGTCGCTTCGCCAGCATCCTGTTTTTCGCGATGCACGCTTCCATCTTCGATCCGCCGGATCGCTTCCAACAGCAATTCCGCGCCTATCGCGGCCAGCCGCGCGCTCAGCTCCGGCGCCGTCTCGTCCGGCCCAATATTCAACGCTTGCGCCAGCAGCATGTCCCCGGTATCCAGCCCTGCATCGATCTGCATGATCGTCACTCCCGTCCGGGTTTCGCCATTGGCGATAGCCCATTGGATCGGCGCAGCGCCGCGGTATTTCGGCAAGAGCGATGCATGCACATTCAAAATCCCGTGCTTCGGAATATCGATGATGGTTTGTGGAATGAGTTGTCCGTAGCCAACGACGACCATCAGCTCCGGTGAGAAACTGGCAATCAACTCGGGATTCGGCGAGCGCCGGATGCGCTCCGGCTGCAACACGCGAATTCCAAGCCCCGCAGCTGCCTGTTTCACGGGCGATTCCACAACTTTGTTGCCGCGCCCCTTCGGACGATCCGGTTGTGTAAAAACCGCTTCGACTTGATGCTCGAAAGCCAGCGCCCGCAGCGACGGTACTGCAAATTCGGGTGTGCCAAGAAAGACGGCGCGCATGGCAACGGAATACGGCTAATCCCACTCGCCTGCTTTTTGCATTTTTTTGATCTTCCGTCGGATGATGTCCCGTTTCAGCGCGCTCAGATGACTAATAAAAAGGGTGCCATTCAGATGATCGATCTCGTGCTCGAAGGCTCGCGCGAGCAATTCTTCGCCGTCCATCTCGAAGGCTTCGCCTTTTTCGTTCTGCGCACGAATCTTGACTTTATTGGCGCGCGTGACCTGTTCGCGGAATCCCGGAATGCTCAAGCAGCCTTCTTCGCCGGTCTGCTTACCTTCCCGCGCTATCACTTCCGGATTGATGATCACGATCTTTTTTGTTTCGTCCTCGCCCACGCTGATATCTATTACCGAAATGCGCTTCTTCAAACCGATCTGCGGTGCTGCCAAGCCGACGCCTTTGGCTGCATACATCGTCTCCCACATATCGGCAATCAATTCACGCAGCTCCGCCGTATCAAATTCGGTCACCGCTTCAGCGCTTTGCTCCAGTATGGGCTCTCCATACTTCAAAATTGTCCTTACCATTTAAAAATTTCGTACCTGCGCGACGTAGCCGTCGTAATTCCGTTTTGTTTCTGCGAGCCAATCCCCGCCGAATTTTTCGAGAAGCGCAGAGGCGAGCGTAATTGCAACCATCGCCTCGCCGATAACTCCGGCCGCGGGCACCACGGCTACATCGCTACGCTCGTACGCCGCAAGCGCCGGTTCGCGCGTGGGTAGATCGACTGACTCGAGCGGCCGCCGCAGAGTCGATATGGGCTTCAAAAAACCGCGCACCACCACATCCTGGCCATTCGTGATGCCGCCTTCGAGTCCGCCGGCGCGGTTCGATCCCCGCCGGAACTCCTTTTCGGGCTTGTCGTAGCGGATGGTATCCTGCACTGCTGAGCCATAGGACATCGAGCCCTCCTCGGCAAATCCGATCTCTGCGCCCTTTACGGCCTGAATCGACACGATCGCTTGCGCCAACCTTCCATCGAGCCGCGTGTCCCATGCGATATGCGAGCCGAGGCCGGGCGGCAGTCCATGCGCAACGACTTCAAAAATGCCGCCGATCGTATCGCCGGTGCGATAAGCGTGATCGACCGCTTCCTTCATGCGCTGCTCGGTTTCGGCATCGACACAGCCGAGCAAAACCTCGTCGCGCTGGCTGAGCGCAACAATTTCCTCCCATGCTGCGGCGCGCTCGAGCCGCACCGGGCCCACGCCGATCACATGACTCAACACTTCGATGTCGAATTGCGCGAGAAAGGACTTTGCCAACGCTCCCACGGCTACGCGAGCCGCGGTTTCACGCGCGCTGGCACGCTCCAGAATATAGCGCGCATCCGGAAAGTTGTATTTCAAAACGCCCGCCAGATCTGCATGCCCGGGGCGCGGGCGGTGCACGGGTTTGGCCTGTGCCGCCTCACCTTCCACCGGCAGAATGTTCTCCCAGTTCTTCCAATCCTTGTTCTCGATGAGAATAGCGATCGGTGAGCCGATTGTGTAAGAAAGCCGCACACCGGAGACCACACGCGCGCGATCGGTTTCGATCTTCATCCGGCCGCCGCGGCCATAACCCTGCTGCCTGCGCCAGAGTTGCCGGTTAACAAAATCGAGCGATACGGGAACGCCCGCAGGTAGACCAGTCAGAGTGGCGACGAGAAACTCTCCATGAGACTCTCCCGCCGTTTCAAAACGCAGCATGGGAAGACTTTATGGTAACGAACCGCCCGCTCCGCAACGCTCGTGCGTGGGATAATTCGGGCAGGCGGCGATGTCAAGAAGCCCTGTTGAAAGCGTGATTGAAGCCGCTTGCCGGCGCCGGCTGCTGGTCACGAGCATAGAACACTCCGCTGTAGCGCTGAGCGCGGTACTTGCCGGCTTCATCCTGTTGCTGCTTCTCGGCACGCAAATTTTGAACTGGCCGTGGCTGGTGCTGCTGGCGGCGAGCGGAAGCGCCATCGCTCTGGAACGCATTCGCCGCGCAATCGTCAGCCGGTATCGCGTGGCGCAGATCATCGACGGGCGGCTCCAACTGCACGATTCGCTCTCGACTGCCTGGTTTTTGCTACAAGATTCCGAGCGCCGCAGAAATCCGTTCGGTGCGGCACAGATCGAGCGTGCGGAAACAATTGCCGCGCGCGTCGAACCGCCTGCCGTGTTCCCGCTAGTATGGCGGCGCACCTGGACACTTGCCTGCGCTCTCGCGGCGGTCGCTTTCGGATTGTTTGCTCTTCGCTATCTTGTGACAAACAGCCTGAGCCTCCATCGCGCGCTGCTTCCCATGCCCGCATTTTCCGCTTCTACCGTTATGGAACGATTGCAACAACTGATCGCGCCGAAACGGGGCGCAGAATTTCGCGCGGCAAACTCGGGCCTGCGAGAACGCCAGCGCGGCGACGGTCCCGTTCAGGACCGCGCGCGCACCGAACCCGGCGAATCGCATGCTTCCGGTATCAGCCAGGCGAATGCCGGCGACAAGAGCGCTCAGCAATATAAAACCTCTACGGATCGTGCAAAATCGCCTTCCTCTACGAACGCAGGCGAGCGACCCACCCGCTCACCGGACGATGCTCATAAAGCATCAGACAGCCCCAATCGCGACGGCGGAGGCAAAAATCCGCAAGAAGCAGGACAGCAGCCGAAATCGAGCCTCGCTGATCGGATGCATGACGCATTTTCCGGCCTGATGGAAAAATTGCGTCCGCAAAGCGGCTCACAGGCGAGCCGCGACCGTTCCGGAGAACAATCAAAGTCGGGCGAACGGAGAAGCGGTTCCAATTCGAGCGACTCGCAGACAGAAGCCGCCTCTCGTCAGGACAGTGAGGCCTCCAATCGTGATCAGAACAAGCAAATGACAGGCCAGCAGCAAGCTTCTGAAAAGTCGGCCGCTCCGCAGGATCAGGCCGCCGGCCAGGGCTCCGATCACAAAGCTTCCGACCCACATTCCGGGATCGGCAGGCAGGACGGACAGAAGAGTTTGAAAGAAGCCGAACAACTCCGCGCCATGGGCAAGCTGGACGAGATTATCGGCAAGCGCTCGGCCACCCTGACGGGAGACATGACTCTCGAAACGCAGTCCAGCCGTCAGCAGCTTCAGACAGAATATTCCGGACGCATCGCTCCTCATTCCGACCTGGGCGGCGTTATTCAACGCGATGAAGTGCCGCCCGCTTTGCAAAATTACGTTCGCGAATACATGGAGCAGGTGCATAAACAAGCGAACGGGAACCAATAATTCGTCAGGCCCACTTTATGGAAGAGCAGTTGGTGGACACACTCAAGCACGGCAAATACAAAGCCGAAATCTTCAGCACGAGCATGCCGGGCGAGTTCCGCGTGGTTTATCGCAACCCGCAAGGCGCTGTGATCGAGGAAGCGCCATTAACTGGAATCAGCACATATAAGCAGCGCACATCGGAAATAGCTGAACGTCTGCGCCGTCTGGCCCACGGCGCGCCGCCGCTTAAAACACCCGACCGCGGCGATTCCGGCGAATATTAACGCCCGGTGCTCTATGGGAGCCGCTGCAGACATTGCAGCCGCCAGCCGCATACATACGTGCGACCACTAGAATGAGCTATGTGTTGTCTGAAGAGGATTGGCCACGGCTTTTTGCACTGTCGGGGCGAGTTGTGCCGTACGTCAGAGCAATTCTTTGGGTGCTCTTCGGAATATCCGCTTTGCTGCTCCTCGTCCGTACGCTTCATGGCGAACTGATCGGGCCGCCTTTGAAGATCCGTTCTCCGCTGAATGCGGAGAGTTTCGTAGCGGTTTCGTTCCTTTTACTGGTACTGCTGCGGGCGCGCGGGGGACAACCCACTCCGCTTATCCACTCAGCGCCGATCAACGCCGAACGTCAGAGCGCGTTGATTCTTGTCATGCTTCTCGTGCTGTGCGCGGCGGCGTTTTATCATTCGTTGGGCAAACCTCTGCTGTATGACGACTACGGCCACGTTATGTTTGCGTCGCAGGCGAGCTGGCGTGAAATTCTCGCGGCGTTTTACCGGCCGCATCCGGACATTTTCTTCCGCCCGATTGGATTTCTCTCGTATTTCATCGACTTCCGCTGGGCCCACTTCGATCCCTTTCGCTGGCACACGTGGAGCCTGGCGATTCATGGGCTGAACTGCGCTTTGGTGTATATTCTGGCGCGACGACTGGAGTTTGTCCCACTGTCCTCGGCGATGGCGGCAGCAGTGTTTGCAATCCATGGGACTAGAGCGGAGCCGGTCTGCTGGACGGACGCCCGCTTCGATCTCCTCTCGACCCTGTTCGTGCTGCTGGCGCTGATTTCGCTCGAACAATATGCCCGGAAAACGGGCAAGCGTTGGCTGGCCGGATCGTACCTGTTCACGGTGCTTGCAATCTGCACAAAAGAAGCTGCCTTCGCTCTTCCGCTGATGCTGATTGCGATGAGCCTGTTCCACCGCGGGGAGTTGCGCCGCCGGCTGTTGCGGGTTTCTCCCGGAATTTTCGCTTTAGCGACCGCCGTGTTTATCTATCGCCTCTGGATGATTCAAGGTATCGGCGGATATCAAACGAATGGCCACGCCAACGTTTTTGTCTTCAGCGCAATTCGGTCCGTCAAAGGGCTCTTGTGGCGTATTTGGGCGTTGGGATTTTTTCCGATCAACTGGTCGTCGCAACCGAGTGTGACGGTGGCCGTCTTGATGGCTGCGTTTCTGGTGCTGCTGGCTGCGATCGCCGCAGGCGGCCGATTGAACAAGATTCGTTTGTTCGGTGCATTATTGCTGGTTCTTGCTGCCAGCCTTCCGGTGGAACATCTGCTTTTGATCGGGTCGGACCTGGCCGGCGCGCGCATTCTTTATCTGCCTATGCTTGGCATCGCCTTGTTTTGGGCGGTTGTGTTGGAAGCTTACATGGCGCGAAAGTATCTTTCGTATGGTATTGCAGCAGTCGCGCTGGGTTTCAACCTGGCGTGTCTGGAAGGAAACATCACGATATGGACGCAGGTAGCGGAAGCGGCCCGCTCGGCGTGTCAGACATTCGGAAGGCAGATCGCGAATGTTGCGGGTCCGGTGCGAGTCGATGGAGTGCCCATCAAATATCGAGGCGTGTACTTCCTGGCGAACGGCTTTGCGGAGTGCGTACAAATTAACTCGGGTGTGCCGGCCAGCCGGATCGTTACAGCCGGCGGGCGCACAACGCCTTCGCGAACGTATCGTTGGAATGAACCAGCGCAGCGATTTGAGGAGGCGGAATCAACGGTGCGTTGATCGGATCGGTCCGACGCACTAGGAATTTTTTGGCGGCACTCGCATCCGTTGTCTGGAAACAGAGTAGCTGGAGAGTGCAATCAGAAGCGAGCCAATCCCGAGCAACGCCAGAGAAGCGGGTTCCGGGACTGCTCTGAGTTGCCCACGAATCTCTCCGGCAGGAAACAAGCTATCGTGTACGTTCATATAATCCAAACCGGCTTCGAGATCTGCGATCTGAGCTGTTGTTATCGGGAACACCTGCTGAGGAATGGAACCCGAGACAGCACTGGGCACTCCAGCGAAGGGGAAAAGAACAGACGCGTTCGAGCCTGGCGCTGCCGGTCCATGGATATGCGATAAGGTCGCGGGGGCGGAAAGGTTCGTCCAACTTTCATTAACGGTGATGGTGCCGGCGACATCATCCAGAACTACGCTGCCAAAACCGGATGCCTGCGATCCGATGGAAGGGGGAACTTCCTGATTGGGCGTCAGTACAGCGTTAAACATGATGGTTGTGGCGTTAGCTGCGGTGCACGCAACTGCCAGAGCAAAGCTCCAGTAAGCTATCGAACGAGTGAATTTCATATCCGTTCTCCTCAAGCCGATTTCACAACGGCACCATTATATGTCCATAAAGTGACCCTGTGCCGGAGGCCATATGTTGGCCGCGCTTACGCTGTGGGTCTCGCTTTTGACAAAAATGCGATGGCGTGTTGCGCGAGCGCGCCTGACTACCAGATAGAGAAGCGGGAGCAGGGACCAGCAATACGAAGAGCAGTTCGACAAATGCCACTGCTCCGGCAGAAATTGCGAGGCCGCTTCCCAAAACAAGATAAGCCGCGAGGCAGGCGGGGCACTTGGGCAGCAGCGTGATAACTACGGCCGGGAGTGCGCCGCCTGCGACATGGTGCGGCTTGGGGCGGCAGCCGCAGTTCTTCACTGCGGTTCCTTTTCATGCGTGCAGCAACCGTTGACAACGGCCTTCTGCGCGTCCGGGTAGCGATCATGATGACGCACCCAGGACATCGGGAAGCTAAGTCCTTCTTCGTTGCGGCCCTTCGGCGTGAGATCGAGCAGATGATAGACACCGAGTAGCGGTTCGCCGCCGCGGCCGTACGCGGAGAAGGTGTGGAAAATATCGCCGGTCTCGTCTTTATAGAACACACTGAGGCCGGGCGCTTCCTCGGCGGGAAAGGGCGTAGTGGCGAAGTTGTAATAAGTCGTGCTGTTGGCGGTTTCCTCCGCGGTGAAGAACACATGGTAGTCGCGGTTGAAGTCGCTACCGTACGACGAAACGAATTTCAGGCGCCATCCCATGCGTGCTTGAAACGGCTCGAGACGGGACCAGGAAGCGCGAGCCACGGCGACCAGGGTGACATCACGCTGCGCCAGATGGACAGCAGAGGGAGCAATGTGATCGGCCACCAGCGAGCAACTCGGGCAGCCCTCCTCCCATTCGGGGCCGAACATGAAGTGGTAAACGATGAGCTGGCTGCGGCCGTCGAAGAGGCTGTCCAGCGTTTCCTTTCCGTTCGCCCCCTCGAACAGGTAGTTCTTTTGCACTTTCACCCAAGGCAACGAGCGGCGCTCGCGGCTCAGGTCGTCGCGCAGACGGGTGAGAAGCTTCTCCTTTTCGAGATGCCCTTTATGCGCGGCCATCCATTCCTTTTGCGAAACAATCTTCGGAGTGACGGCGGCAGCGGCGCTCACTTTTTTCCTCCGGAGCCTTTCCGCTCGGCCGCTTCGCGAATTCTATCGAAGAGCATGCCCCAACCTTTACCCACGTTTTCGCGCAGATCAGGCGGGAAAACGCCCATGGCGCTGTGGCGGAATTGCAGACGGGTTTCGTTGCCCTCGGCCGTGAGCCGGTACTGCACGTTCGAGACTGCCGGAAAGGACATGAAAAGCGGTCCGGTGATTTCGAGCAGAGTGGGAGGTTTGATGGCCTGCACATGCCCCCAGAAATGGCCCGTGTTATTGCCGAGATCACGATACCAGCGGCCACCGGGCCAAGGCTCGATTTTCATCGCGAGCGGTATGCCGTCAGCCCTTTCGTTCAACGGTCCTAGCTGTTCAAGCAGTGTCTCGAACACGATATCGATGGACGCGCGGATTCGCTCGTCTTTTGTGACTTCCAAATTTTGAATCGCCTCTTCGGCAATACTTACCGCCATGATCTATTGCTCCTTTTCTTTAGCCTTGGTTAATTGCTCTCTCATTTTTCGTTCGGCGCGCTCCTTGATGCGATCCAACTGATGCGTCCAGAAACGCTCGAACTCTTTGACCCAATCGTGCACTGGTTTCAACTCCTGCGCGTTCAGCCGGTACAGACGAAGCGGCCCCTGCTTGGTGACCGACACGATGCCCACCTTGCGGAGCACGCCGAGGTGCTTGGAAACAGCGGGCTGCGGAATTTGCAGCCTGTCCACGACATCCCCGACGGCGTGCTCCGTTCCGTCTGAGAGGAGGTTGATAATGTCGCGGCGCCGCGGTTCGGCGATCGCGTTGAACACGTCGGCGGTGGTGGCTGCTCGGGCCATTTGTCTTTATTATATTCCCATATCGGAATATGTCAATCATGCGAGCCTGAAAAAATGATGCGCCGAATTCGGATGGAGCACGTGGAAGGAGAGCAACGGGCGGGTGCGACAGACCAGGCCGCGGTGGAAGAGCCGCTCGGGATCCGAATTGAGTACTGGTACAAAGATGCGCGGCGCACGGAAAGCCTGGCGCTCACGATGCGGACACCGGGGAACGACCGGGAGCTGGTCGCGGGCTTCCTCTATTCAGAGGGGGTAATCGATTCGCGGGAGGACGTGCGGGAGATGCGGGCGCTCGGTGGGGAAGAATCGAACGAGGTTCTGGTGGAGCTGCGGGCGGGAGTAGATGTAGAGGTGTGGCGGACGGCCCGCGCCACCATTCTGAATTCGAGCTGCGGTGTTTGCGGCAAGCGGAATTTAGAGGCGCTGAACGGCATGCCGCGGGTGCTCGACGAGTTTCGTGTTGAGGCCGGCGTGATTCACGGGCTGCCGGAGGCGCTGCGGGAGCGGCAGCGGGGTTTTGTTCAAACGGGGGGGCTGCATGCGGCGGCGCTGGCTGCAGACAGCGGCGAAATACTGGCGGTTTTTGAAGACATCGGGCGGCATAACGCGTTGGACAAGCTGATCGGCTCGAGAGTGCTCGCAGGCGAGATACCGCTCGCGCAGCATATCTTATTTCTGAGCAGCCGCAGCAGTTTTGAGCTCGTGCAGAAAGCGGCGCGGGCGGGGGTGCCGGTGCTGGCGACGGTGGGGAGTCCGTCGACCTTGGCAATCGAGGCGGCCGAACAGTCGGGCGTGACGCTGATCGGTTTTGTGCGCGAACAGCGGTTCAACATTTATTCCGGTTTCGGGCGCGTACACTCGTAGATGAGATGAAGCTTCGATTTCGCGGCAACACGCTGCGGCTGCGCGTCAACCGGCGCGAAGTGGAGGCGCTGGCGGCGGGCCGCAGGCTCGAAGAACAGGTATTTTTCCCCGGTGGAAGCTATTTGAGTTATGCGCTGGAACAGGGCGGCCAGCCCTCTGCTGACGCCTCGTTCGAGAAGAACACGATACGTGTGTCGGCGCCGGCTTGCGAGTTACGCGCGTGGGCGGCGGATGAATCGATCGGCCTTTATTTCGACCTGGCGGCGGGTGAGGGCACGCTGCGATTGATGATCGAGAAAGACCTGGAGTGCGTGGACGGTCCGCCGGAGGAGTACGATCCGGACGCGTTTGCGCGACCGGCTTCGAAGAGCTGTTAGCAACGCAAGCGCCTACCCGAGAAGTCAAGGCTTGGTACCAGGCTGGCTTGCGCCCGTCTAAAGAAGTGTGGAGAATGGTGCAGGACGCAAGACAGGATACATTTCCTTGCCCATCGCCGCGCTCGCCGCCGTTACCGTTGCTCTAGGGGCCGCCGCAGTTTCGGCTTCACGTCCGGCACTCATCATTCAGAAGTCAATCACCGCTAACGACAGGGACTGGCGTGCTCAGGACGACTTCCGTTACGACGAGCGTGTGATTCGGAGCAATGTCGATTCAGAGGGGCATGCGAAGGTGCAGGGCTCGAAGACCTTCGCGGTTTTGATGATCGAGGGATCGCCATACCGCAGATTGATGGCATTGAATAACGAACCGCTGAAGGGAGCGCAGGAAACAGCGGAACAGGGCAAACTGGCGCGTGAAACGGCGCGGCGGCGCAATGAATCGGCGGCGGAGCGCAAGAAGCGAATTGCGAAATACCAGGAGCAGCGGGAGGAGGAACATCTGCTGATGCAGCAGATGGCGACAGCTTTCGAGTTTCGGCTGCTCGGCGAGGATGAAATTGCCGGAGTGCCCTGCTATCGGATGGCGGCGACACCGCGCGCCGATTATGTTCCGCCGGTGGAAAAGGCGCGCGTGCTGAAAGGAATGCGCGGTACGATGTGGATCGACAAAGCGCAGTTTCACTGGGTGAAGGTGCAGGCCGAAGTGATCCAGCCGGTCACGTTCGGCTTTTTTATCGCGAAGGTGAATCCGGGGACTCGCTTTGAGCTGGAACAGGCGCCGGTCGGATTGTACTGGCTACCGAAGCACTTCGTGCAGACGGTGAATGCAAGCGTGTTCGGCCTGTACGGATACCGGACGCGCGACGAATCGTTCTACTCGGCTTACAAACGCGAGTAAAAGGCGGCCCGGCGGAGAGGCTCATTCGCGGTCTTTGATAGAACTCATCCCTTTTGCGCTATCTGAATCAGATTGCCGCAGGTGTCGTCGAGCACGGCAGTGGTTACGGGCCCCATGGCTACTGGCGGTTGCGTGAATACGACACCTTCGGCGCGGAGGCGCTGGTACTCGCGACGAACATCGTCCACCGCGAAAGAAGTGAACGGGATACCATCCTGCACGAGAGCCCTCTTGAACGGACCGACGGCGGGATGGCTATCGGGTTCGAGCACCAGCTCGACGCCATCGGTGTCGCCGGGCGCAACCACGGTCAGCCAGCGGGCGGCTCCCAGCGGAATCTCGGTTTTCTTGATGAAACCCAATTTGGTCGTGTAGAAGGCCAAAGCCTTGTCCTGATCATCGACAAAGATACTGCTTACCACGATTTTCATTGCCGTTTTCCTTTCTTGATCGGCTTTAGCCACCGGTCCACGATCGTTCGCAGCGGCTCGGTGTGGAGATAGTGAAGCTTGTACTTTCCCTGCCGCACGGTGGACACGAGACCGGCCGATTCGAGGACTTCGAGGTGCTGTGAGATGGCCTGCCTGGTTAGTGCAAGCTGATGTTTCATAGCCAGGCGAGCGCATAGCTCAAACAGTGTCTGACCGTCGCGGTCCGCCAATTCGTCGAGGATGACGCGCCGCGCCGGAGTGGCGATCGCCTCGAAGACATCGCCCACAAACAAAATTATAGGCAAGTCGCGACTTGCCTGTCAAGCCGAAAGTAAGTCGCGACCACGGGCTGTCTAGTCCGCGGGGCCGGCGACCTGACTCAGCCGCGGATAGTGCTCGAGAAGCAATGGCGGGACGCTCACGCGTTTGCCGCGCACAAGTGACGTAATCTCGAGAGCGTTGGTCACCGCCTTGCCGACGTTATGGTTATTGCTGGCGACGTAGGTGTCTTCCGCCTTCCGGCTGACGGCCTGGATTCGTTCTACCCAGGGCTCCAGCTCAGCCAATGTGTACAGATAGTCGTATCGCTCGCGCACGTCGGCTTTGGCTGAAAACCAGTGCCGGTAGTTGCGTCCGTGCAGGCGTACATAGGCGACTGACGCCGTGACTTCCATGCCGGGCTTGATTGAGCGTTTGAAAAGCGGCTGATCGATGTTTGCCAGTGCCATGCCCAATTCGGCGAGCAGATCGAGCACCTCCGGCTGGGCCCAGCTTGCGTGACGTACTTCGAGGGCCAGCGGGTATTCCTGAAAACGCTTGTGAAGATCGAGCAGGTACAGCCGGTTGTCCTGATCGAAGCGGAAGGACCAGGGAAACTGCAGCAGCAGCACGCCGAAACGCCCGGCGTCGACCAGCGGCGCGATTCCGTCTTTGAAATCGCGCTCGTCCTGTGCGGCGGCGTTGCGCTTGTGAGTGAACGCCTGGTAGAGTTTCGCGGTAAAACGAAAGCGCGGATTAGCTTTGACGCAACCGGCCCAGGTTCTGGCGGCGGCTGGTCGCGGCGGGCCGTAGAAGCTCGAATTGATTTCGATCGTGTCGAAATACTGCGCAAGAAATTCGACCGGATGAAAATTCCTGGGTTTTGTTTTCGGGTAGACAATGCCTGCCCAATCCTTGTAGGCCCATCCCGCGGGACCGATCCGAATCATAGGCAAGGACTTCCGATGGACACGAAAGACGTTGTAACACAGGCGTAGGGTAGGCTGATTTGCGTGGACCTGATTCCGCGCGAGGCTGTCAATGCAGCATTGCGCGCCAACCTGCCGTTCTTCGGTATCGCCTGCATCGTTCTACTTGCCGGCGTTTCCGCGCTACTGCTCTGGAGGCTAAGATCGCGAGATCGTTTACTGCTGTGGGCTGGCGTATTCTCGATGCTTTACGGGATACGTTTACTTATTCAAAACGAACTGGTGCGGGCTGCATTCAATGCCCCAGGCCGTGAATACCTTCCGTGGCAGATTTGCATTACGTACCTGATCAACATCCCGTTTGCGCTGTTCGCGCGTGAACTTTTGGGCCGCGGCTGGAAGGGAGGCATCCTGATCTGGCTATGGCTTAGCGTGGCTTTCGCGATGATCGCAATTCCCGCTGCGCTCGTCGCCCACGAGCTTTACTGGACGGATCTCATCAACAGCGTCCTGGTGATAAGCGGGACGCTGCTAGTGCTGTTGCAGGTCCTTTTCGCACACGGTGGCGCGAAGGCTTTGGCATCGTCACTGCTTTGGCCGCTGCTGATTTTCGGAATTTTCGTTCTGCTCGAAAACAAAGGCATCCGGCCTGGGGGATTCGATATAGAACCCGTGGGTTTTCTGATTCTGCTGGCGGGCCTGGCGTCGATTGCGGTGCGCAGAGCACTGGCGACCGAGCGAAAGCTTATCGATGTGGAGCAGGAATTGACCACGGCGAGGCGCATTCAAACCTCGATTGTTCCCCAAGCCGCGCCGGAAGTTGCCGGTGTTCGGGTTGCGATGCGTTATCAACCTATGACATCAGTCGCCGGCGACTTCTACGATTTTTTGACTGCGGGCAACGATCTGCTTACCATACTGGTGGCCGACGTTTCCGGTCACGGTGTTCCCGCAGCCCTTGTGGCATCGATGCTCAAGGTGTGCTTCGCGGCACAAAAAGAGCGGGCGGATAATCCGGCTGCAATCCTGGCCGGGCTTAACTCGATGCTGCGAGGGAGCCTGGGCGGCCAGTATGTGACGGCGGCTTGTGCCGCAATCAATATCAAAAGCTGCTCGATTACTTATGCAGGCGCGGGTCATCCGCCGGGCCTGCTACTGCGGAGAGAGACGAACAGCGTGCAGCAACTCGCGGAAAACGGCCTCTTCCTCGGTCCTTTTCCTCACGCCACCTATTCGAATTTCTCGGTACCCATTCAGAGCGGCGACGCGCTACTTCTTTATACCGACGGAATTGTGGAAGCTAGCGCACCGGATGGGGACGAATTCGGACGTGAGCGACTGGAACAGTTGCTGCTGGAGGCGGCGGCGCGGCAACCGGCAGAGTTCCTTGACCTGCTTTTTCGAAAGATTTCAAACTCCGAACAGGAGGACGATCTGACAGCGGTTCTGGCGCGGTTCGATTAGGCGTCACGGATGCGTGGGGAGGGGAATCCGGGTTGCGGGCGAGCGGCCGTCAGCGCTTTGGAGCCCAATATCCTGCCTTGGCATTCACGCGCCATTTCTTGTTGCTCACCTGCACCAAGATATGCCGAAACGTGCCGTCTTCCAACTTGTTTTTCGGTATGTAGGAGAGCAGGTAGTAGTCGCGTCCATCGGCAAAGGCTCTTTTAATACCTTTCAGGAGGTCGTTGTTGTTTTCGAAAAACAGGCCGCCGGTGTCACGCGCCAGCGTAGCCAAGGCATCCGTGTTCTCATGCGCGACAGTCATTCGGTCGAAATCAACACGCTGCGGAACGTGGGCGCCCTGGTCGGTGCTGGCGTCAAATGTACTGCCACCTAGTGATGCGCCCGTATACAGGCCGCGTGAATCGATGGTGTAGAAGCGGATGTCGTGATCGACGGCAATCTTCAGTACGTTTTGCAAGCGATCATCCATGTCGCGCGGGTTGAATTCAAAGCGGTGATCCTTCGGGGCAAAGCCGCTCATAACGGCATAGAGCTCGCGGCCCGGAAAGCGGTTGAACCCATCGGAAATGAAGACGACCGTACGAGTCGTCGGCATAGTCGCCATCGCGCTCAACAGTTGCTGGAGAGCCTGGTAGAAGCCCTCGTCCAGGATTCTCGTCCTTTCGCCAGAACGGAGAAGATAGGCCTGAAGCTGGGTCTGGGCGGCGGGACAACGGGGACTGTCAGCAGTATTGAATGCATCGCAAGCGCACCAGGTGCAGTAGATGTCACGCATGAAGTACGTGAACTGCTGAATGTCATTGGCCAGTTTGGCGCTTTCAGTATCAACCACCGTTTTCATAAAATTGCTGCTTGCGATGGTGGTTAGAACGGCTTTCGGATCGCGGGTCGAATCCTGTATGACGTGAGGCTGCCTTCCGAGCGCTATCAGGGCATATTGCGATTCACCGGCGCTTTCGTTTTGAAAAAGCTTCTTCAGAGCGTCACGCACGCGACCGAAATTCGAAAAGGTGGAGTGAAGAGTATCGATGCAGACCAGGTAAGTCCGCCTGGGAGACGAGTTTCCTGCACCGCCCGTCTTAAATGCACCGTTCTCACTCCCTGCAGGCGGGATCCAAGCTTCCGGCGCGCCCAGCAATTGATGCGGCGAACTCGAGACAGCGAAGGAGGCGATTGTTTGGGGGATGGCATCTTCCGCGATATGGAAGTCCGAGACATGGAGGCCTGTAATGTAGTGGCCCGATTTGTCGGTGACCACGACGGGCACAAGGACCTGTTTGACTTCCGTCTTTATGGTTGCCTGGCCATGTGCAGGCGCGGCACAGGCAGCCAAGCAGAGCGGCGTCACGAGGCAAGCTGTTGTGGCGAGACAGGCGGCGCGTGAGGCGAAGGCCGCTGAAACCTTGCACATGCGAAAGCGAAACGCAAACGCCATCCGATGGTTGTCGCGCTGCCACATAGCGATTGACGGTGCCGGGAGCTTTTAATCGATTGTCGCAGGAGATACATGGGCCGTGGTTGAGGTCCTTCCGACGGTATCGAGGACCATGTCATAGATCGGGCCGGCTTTCGAGAAGTCGTCTCTGGTGTAGTCCACGACCGAGTCAGCACCGAGAGCTTTCCCCAGGTCCAGATTGGCCGTGCTGCATACGGCTGTGACGTGAGCTCAGAAGTGCCTGGCCAGTTGCACAGCGAAAACGCCCACACTTCCGGACGCACCGTAGATTAGAACGTTCTGGCCCGCGCGGATATCGGCTGAGAAGGCCGCCAAACAGGACCGCTGCGGCTTCCTCGAACGAAATGTTGGCCGGCTTGATCCCGAGTAACGCGTGCTCCGAAAGGCATACGTACTCAGCGTGCGCTCCGAATTTGAATCCGGTCGATCCAAATACCGGATCGCCCTCGCGGAAGCGGGTTACGGCTCATCCCACCGACTCGACTCTTCCCGAGACCTCTATCCCCAGTATGCGGATCCTGCCGGGACGCCACAGGCGGGCGAGGAATCTCACGAAGAATGGAACCGCTTTTCTCATTCGCCAGTCGGCCGCGGAAACGGTAGTCGCATGAATGCGGATGAGCACCTCGTTGTCCTTGGTACGGGCTTTTGGACGTCCTCGATTTGTATGACCTTGGGCAGCCCGTAGCGGCGATAGACGGCGGCTTTCATGCGCCGCCTTTCAGACGGTCTCGTGTTTACTTGCTGATGTCGCGGTGGCTTTCTTTCACCGAGTAGCCGGCTTTTTTGAGCCGCTTCTGGATTTCATTTGCGATGAAAACGGAACGGTGGTGGCCGCCGGTGCAGCCGAAGGAGATGGTGAGGTAGCTTTTGCCCTCGCGGATGTAATGGGGCAGCAAGTAAACGAGCAGTTCGGAAATGCGGTTGACAAATTCGCCCGTCTGGGGGAACGAGCGGATGTAGCGGGCGACGCTCGGGTGGCGCCCGGTGAGTCTTTTGAATTCGGGAATGTAGTTCGGGTTGGGCAGAAAACGCACATCGAAGACGAGATCGCTGTCGGAAGGAACGCCGTGACGGAAGCCGAAGCTGTTTACATAGATGACGATTTTGTTGGCTTCCTTGGAGTCCTGAAACTTGGCGGCGATGAGAGCGCGCAACTCGTGGACGTTGAGCTTGGAGGTGTCGATATAGAGATCGGCCAGGGCGCGGATCGGGTTGAGCTGTTCACGCTCATCGCGCAAACTGTTGAGAACGGTGGCTTCGACGCCAAGAGGATGCGGCCGGCGGGTTTCACTGAAGCGGCGGCGCAGCACTTCGTCTTCGGCATCGAGAAACAGCAGCGCGCAGCTCAGGCGCGATTTGAGGTCGCGGAAGATGCGCGGGAACTGCTTAAGGGCTTGGCCTTCACGGATATCGATGATGAGCGCGCCGCGTTTTTTCGAGTCGTAAGTGAGATCGGCGAACTTGGGCAGGAGCGCGATCGGCAGATTGTCGACCGCATAGAAGCCGAGGTCTTCAAACGCCTTAAGCGCCGTGAGCTTGCCTGAGCCGCTCATGCCGGTGATGATGACCAGATCGTGGGCCGGCAGGGCTTCGACGGGCACTGGCCCGGTCTCTTCGTGATGCCTTTGCGGTTTAAGACTCAATCAGGTCGAAATTTCCATCCGAGCGGCGCACGAGCACCGAAAGACAGTTGCGCGCGGCATCACGGTAGACGACGTAATGGTCGCTATCGCGCTCCATCTCGAGGATGGCCTCCTGCAGAGTCATCGGTTTGCGGTCTTCATCGTAATTGACGTGAAAAACCTTTGGGCGGTTCGATTTGCCGTTATTTTTTTCTCTTGCGGCAAGGCCCGGCGCGGCCTCCACCTCCGAATTTCCGTTCTCCTTAGTCGAGCGAATGCCCTTGGCGTCGCGCTGTGTGTCGCGCCAGCGGTTACGCAGCTTTACGACCTGCTTTTCCAGTTTATCGACAGCCTGGCAGAGAGCAGTATCGAGATCGCCATCCACGCCCTCGCTGGCAAGCGAGTGATCGTAAAAGTTCACGGTCACCTCGACGCGATGGAGATGGCGCTCGACCTGATGGGTCAAGTGGGCTTCCCGTTCCCCGCGCCGTTCAATGAGCTTACTTAACTTGGAAAGTCTGGCCTTAAACTTTTCCTCCAATTCAGGGGTGAAATCTTTGGTCTTGCCGGAAACAATGAGTTTCATTTTCGCCTCTTTTGAGAAGGCTTACGCCGTTCGGTAAGCAATTCTCAATTTGATCTCCCGAAACGGACGGCTTACTGACTGTCCAAAAATCAGGCGCGGACGCGCCGTTGATGTGTCGAAGGAATTTTCATATCCTCCCGGTACTTCGCGACGGTGCGGCGCGTCACCTGAATGCCATCGGCCTGCAGCCGCGCAGTGATCTGTTCATCTGTCAAAGGATGTGCCGCATTTTCATCTTCAATCATTTTTTTTACCCGCCTTTTTACAATTAGCAGCGGAGTCGCGCTTCCCGAAGGACCCTGGACGGGCTCCGAGAAAAAGTATCTTAGCTCGAAAACACCCTGCGGCGTATGAGCGTATTTGTTGGCTACGGCCCGGCTTACGGTCGAGGGATGAACGCCGATTTCCTCGGCGACTTCCTTGATCATCATCGGCTTAAGCTGATCGATGCCGTTCTCCAGGAATTCCTGCTGGCGCGCGATGATGGACTGGCACACCCGCAGGATCGTCTGCTTACGCTGCTCGATATTCTTGATCAATTGCAGCGCCGAGGCGTAGCGCTCCTTTACATAGTTCCGGATGTCGCGGTTCGGCTCCTGCTCGCGGTCGATCATGCGTTTGTAATCGGCATTTAGCCGCAGTTGCGGGATCTCATCGTCATTCAGCGTAATGATGTAATCGTCGCCATCTTTAGAGATGTAGACATCGGGCTCCACCTGGCGCGCGCCTTCGCTCGAATAGCGCAGGCCGGGTTCGGGATCGAGGTGGCGGATGACGCGCAGGGCGATTTGAATGTGCTCGAGGGGCCTGCCTAAGACTTTGGCCAGTTGCGAGACCTGACGTGTCTCGACCAGTTTCAGATGGTCGTGGACGATTTTCCAGGCGACGGAATCACGTGCGCCGCGGGCCTCCAACTGCAAGAGCAGGCAGTGACGTAGATTCTGCGCGCCGACACCGGAGGGATCGAGCGATTGAACGGCCTGAAGGCCGGCCTGCAGGTCGTCGAGACTGAAGCCTTCGGCGACGGCGATCTCTTCGAGCGGGGTGGTAAGAAAACCGTTATCTTCCAGATTGCCGATAATGGTGTTGGCCGCCTGACGTACGCGATCTGGCAGCAAGAGCACGCTTAGCTGGCTCTGCAGATGGTCGCTCAGCTTGACGGGAGAGGAAAGAAAGGTTTCGAAAGATGGCTTCTCGACGGATTCGGACGCAGGACTCTTGAAGCCGGGGTCAAGGTAGTCGTCGAAAAAGCTACCGAAGTCGATTTCGTCGAACGGATCGGTATCTGCCTGTTTTGCGGGTTCATCGGGCGCGGTGGCGGCGATCGATCCATCGGTAGCAACGGTGGTTTCCGGGAGGAAGTCACCGTCGGAGGCGGCATCGAGCTCGCTTTTTTCGGTGGAATGCTCGACGTTATCGAGGATGGCCTGGTCGGCGGGCTCGGCCTGGCGCTCGCGCTCGAGCAGCTCCTGCACTTCGGCCGGGGTTAGTTCTTCGCCTGCTTCGGCTGCTTCCTCAAGAACGGGATTTTCAGCGATTTCGTTCGTGATCATGTCCTTCAGCTCGAGACGATTGAGCTGCAGGACCGTGACCATCTGCACGAGTCCGGGCGTGAGTATTTGCTTTTGCTGGACACCGAGATGCAGGCGCTGCGAAAGCGAACTCATTTGAGTCTCAGTTTATCATTCCGGTGAAGTGTTCCCGGGGGCGGTAAAGACGGGCGTTTCGTTGCCCGCGCTTACGCCGCGGGGCTCGGTTAGGGAACGGTAAGACGTCGAAGAATGATGTTGCCGGCGCCTACTCGTAACGCAGAGCTTCGGCAGGATGGGTGGCGGCGGCGTGGCGGCTCGGGGCCCAGGAAGCGAGCAGGACGACGAGTGCGAATAAGGTGCAGACGATGACCGGCACGGTCGGGTCGGAGGCCTCGACCTGGAAAAGGAATGCTCGCAGCACGCGGCCAAGAAAGAAGGCGCAGATTACGCCGGGAATCAGGCCACCGGCCATGAGACGAAAGCCTTCTTTGAAGACGAGCTGGCGAATATCGCGGCGCTGCGCTCCGACGGCGGTGCGGATGGCAAATTCACGGCGTCGCGAGGTGACCGATAACGAGAGCAAGCCGTAGATACCGATTAGCGTGAGCAA
>DATBGM010000148.1:0-30258 GCA_036557945.1 Bryobacteraceae bacterium
CACGAAGCCGCTCCTGTTAGCTGATGGAACAATCGTCAGCGGCACATCCGTCGAGAGCTATCATTCCTGGGCTTGCTGGATCGAGCGCAGCACCGACGACGGCCGCACATGGAGTCGCATTGGTCCAATTACGGTGCCCGGTCGCGACGGCATCATTCAGCCATCCATCATTCAACTCGAGGGCAAGCATCTGCGGCTGTACGCTCGTTCGAAGCAGACGATCGGCCGCATCTGCATTGCGGATTCGCTGGATGACGGCCTTACCTGGACCAATGCCCGCCCGATCAATGTTCCCAACCCAAATTCAGGGATTGACGTAGTAAAGCTGCGCGACGGGCGCATCGTTCTTGTCTATAACAACAACACAATCGCTCGTACACCTCTCAACCTCGCCGTGAGCCGCGATGGCGAGCATTTCCGCGAGTTCGACACGCTCGAAAACGAGCCGGGCGAGTTTTCTTACCCAAGCCTGATTCAGTCGCAAAACGGCGATCTACTCGTTACCTACACTTGGAAACGCGAGCGCATCGCGTTCGCGAAAATTCCGCTGGCGGACCTCCCGAAATGAATCGGTATCCTCGATGTGAAAAGCTAGTTCTATGACGCCTCTGCTGCTCCAGATGACCGTTGTCTTGCTGGTCACAGTCTCGTGTGGCTGGATTGCGCGGCGGATCGGTCAGGCTCGTGTTATCGGGGAAATCATCGGCGGCATTCTGATTGGCCCTTCCGTACTCGGACGGTTCGCTCCGGACGTTTCCGCGCATTTGTTTACCAAGTCGACGGCAGCCACTTTCGATTCGCTCAGCACGATTGGTTTGCTCCTGTTTCTCTTCCTGATCGGCATGGAGCTCGATTACGAGCAGCTCTACAAGCGCCGTGGAACCGCGCTTCTTGCAAGCGGTATGAGCATCATTCTTCCGTTCGGTCTGGCGGCGCTGCTTGCGCATTCACTCCGCATTCGTTTTGCGCCGGACGGAATCGGAAGCACTCCCTTTGTTCTCTTTCTCGGCATCGCGATGAGCATCACGGCGTTTCCGGTACTCGCTCGCATCCTCGAAGAGCGCGGCTTGCAGAGTACATCGCTCGGAACAACAGCCCTCCTTTGCGCAGCCGTTGACGACGTAATCGCGTGGCTGCTGCTCGCCTTTGCGCTGGCGCTAATCGGCGAAACAGAAGGGCCGGCCAATATGTCGATTCGCATGATCGGACTTGCCGCCTACCTGATCGTCATGTTGTTTGTCTTCCGGCCGCTCGCGAACCGCCTGGTCAAACGTCTGAAGACGACCGGGCTTTCCATCGAATTGCTGGCCATCGTCATTGCCTCGATTCTGCTATCAGCCGCGGCCACGGATGCGATTGGTGTTCATCCCTTGTTCGGCGCATTTCTCGCGGGGGTCTGCTTCCCGCGTATTCCACACTGGCACGCAGCGCTGCGGACAAGACTCGATATGCTCGTCTCCGTGCTGCTGCTCCCGCTGTTTTTTGCCTTAACCGGGTTGCGCACGCGTCTCGATCTGCTGACGGGTAGCCGCATGTGGGTCTGGGCCGGGATCATTCTGCTGGCATCGGTAGCAGGCAAAATGGGCGGCGCCGCGCTCGCTGCTCGTTGGAGCGGACAAACCTGGAAAGATGCGGTCGCGCTCGGCGCGCTGCTTAACACGCGCGGCCTTGTAGAGTTGATCGTTCTGAATATCGCCTATAACGCGGGTGTTTTTTCGCCCACCTTATTCACGATGCTCGTCGTCATGGCGCTCGTCACAACCATCATCACCACGCCGATCCTGAATGCGCTCGGCGTCGATAATCGCGGCAAGAAGGGCGTCGATATGTCGATTGTGGTGTCCTCGGAAGCCGCTGATTCGGCCGCGTAAGCTCACCGTTTCGCGCGTGCTGTGCCGCCAATTCGGCCTATCTCACGCCTTCCGTGTTCTCGAACAATCAGCCATGATCGCCTGGCACGAAGCCGCGAATTTCGGACGGTGAAGGCGTTTCTAATCAGCCTCGGTCCCGTTGAAAAATGCCGGTAACTTTTTTCGCGGATTGCCTATGTGGCCCGGCAGAAAGAACTCGCGCGAAAACTTGCAAGCCGGAAATGCCGGTCAGCATCAAAAGAAGAAATAGCAAGGAAACTGGCACAAGAGCCGGGCTGCCGGCCAGATAAAACAGCGCGCAGCTAAAGGCAAATAACACGGCGAAGACAGTGGCGCCGACTACAATGGCCAAAAGTGCTGCGCAGAACAGCTTTTCACGATCGCTGAGTTGACGTACGCCCCTGTTAAAATCCACCCTCATCGGTGTTTAAAGTGGTTGCGAGACGGCATTGCTCTCATCCGGGGCTTTAAAACTTGTTTCGGATGAGCGTCAACGCACGAACAGACTTTCCGTTCCGACAGGCTCATCTGTTTCACCGCAATGCTACACCACAGCTGAAGGGAACAGCATCTACCAGAGCGGGCAGCGGTTCCCGCTCGATCGTTTTACCGTTGTTTTCGTTGGGCGGCATTTGTTCGCCGCGCCTCGTAAACCATACAGACCAGATCCACAGGCAGACAATGCAGCCGCCCATCATCGTCACGTTGATCACAGCGCGTGACAGATGATCGTCCCTGAGAAGGTTTGTCATAAAGATAGCCCAGCCAGGAAACAATCCGCCGTAGAGAGCGAGTAACCAGCGATGCAGCTCAACATTGCGGCGCATGGGAATCGGGAACGTGGAAAACCACAACGCCAAGCCAAACAGATAGCCTCCCGTTGAAAAGCTTACCCATCGAAGCGCTTGCATGGCAATTTCGGAGTGGACCGGCAAATTGGTTTGTGCCGGTACAAATAGGACGACTGCTCCTGTCCCGATGCAGATTCCCAAGGCAAAGATGAGGCCGAAACCGCTGACCGCCAGTTGAGCCATTTTTTGGTAATGCTCCAGCATTCGTCTTGTCAGCTCGAGCGTCGTCCCACAGAGCACGGCCAAGCGGATCAATTCAAATACCGCCCAGACCTTCACGTATGTCCAACTGCGGTGATCGAACGGCAGTAACGTGATTTGTTGGGCTAGCCCCACCGCTAGCAGGCCGGTAAACCAACGGTACCGGCCGCAAAGCTTGCGTGAACACAATAAAAGTATTAGGGCGCATTCGGATAACACCCACGCCCAACGCAAAACGGCTATTAAGATGTCCAACTTGGCACTCGCTCCCCCTGCTTCAAATGGCAAGAAGCAAAATCAATAGCCGAAAACGATGCCAAGCAGGTTCAAAATAGACGCAAGCGTATTCGTCCCCTCCGCCGTAGGGCCGGTCGGATTTGTGCTTCCATCCGTCGAAGATTGGCCAGATGGAGGTTTGGTAGGTGGCGGATCCGGAATAGGACCATCCGTTGCCAGACAACTCGTAGCCAGGATCCCTGCTAGAACCCCAGCGCGCATATAGTGATTTAAACGATACATAGCGGTAGGTATACGGGTATATGCTTTGCCTGGTCTTTTAGACAGCAGCACATCCCGGTGATCATGGGAAGTTAGTGACGGTATGCCGGTAGAAATCTCCGGCTACGAGCTGCTGGTTGGCACCAGAAAGTTCCTACTCCTCTACCAGCCGGTTAGGTGCAGTAGGTACCACTAATTCAAGAGAATCGGCCTTAGCGCGTTCGGATCTGAAATAAGATTACAAGTGCCGGCGGCGTTAGCGGCTCAGCCCGTGTGCCGGATTATTTGCCCAGGGCTTCGCTTGGTAGGTCCAGGAGCGTGTGCCGTAGTCGCTTGCCGTCAAAAGAATCATGATGAACAGCCAGACCATTCCAGCCACGACAAACAGGCGCGTGAGCGTTGTCACATAGCGGACGCCCATGAAGATCCAGACTACAAGCGAAGCTTTCGTCACGGCAATCAGCAGAGCGACTACGATGTTCCACTCGCCCACATCAACATAAGAAGCCGCGCTGGTCAGACCAGTGAGTATAATCAGCGCCGCCCAGACCATAACCAGCGTGCCGACCTTCGGAATGGGAGTATGATGTGCGCTCATCCGCGGTGTCCAATCAGATAGAGTAACGGGAACAGGAAAATCCAGACAATATCGACGAAGTGCCAGTAAAGGCCGATCATCTCTACCGGCGAGTAGTAGTTCGAATGAAATACGCCCCGCCACGATTGTACGAGCAGATAGGTCAGCAGTCCGAGGCCGACAATCATGTGCAGCGCGTGCATGCCCGTCATGCAGAAGTACAGGAAGAATAGAATCTGCGCGTGTTGCTGGTAATAGACCGGCTCATAACTGAAATTGAAGCCGGGGACCAGATGCTCTACCCACTTCGAGTGATACTCGAACCCTTTGATGACAAGGAATGCTGTTCCGAAGATCATCGTCAGGATGAGAAACCGGATCACATCCTTACGTCTGCTGAGCTGAGCGGCGCGCACTGACAGCGCCATCGTCAAGCTGCTGCAGATCAAGACGGCCGTATTGGTACCGCCGAGCACCACGTCCATGTAGCGGCTGGTGCTGGCGAACGCCCCGGGATACATGTTGCGGTAAATCGCATACGCCGTGAACATGCCCCCGAAGAACAGCACTTCGGTGATGAGAAACGTCCACATGCCGAGCGTGGAGGCATCCATCTGCTGCTCCGGTGTCGCAAAGTGATGCCGGAGGTGTGTTTCTTCCGCTGCGGCTTCTTCCTGCCCGGCAGGTACGAGTGCTTCAGCCAACGATCTCCTCCAACTCGCCGTAATTGTAAGCTTCTTCGGTTACGACCGGCGTAACATCGAAATTAAACGTGGTCGGTGGCGACGGAATCGTCCACTCTAGACCCTTCGCATTATACGGGTTCGGTCCGGCCTTCTTGCCATACTTCAGCGACCACAATAAATAGACCATCGGAATGACATAACCAACCCCTAAGATCGAAGCGCCTGCGCTGGAGAGCACATTCAACGCCTGGAACTCCGGCGGATAGGCATGATAGCGTCGCGGCATTCCCAGATAACCCAGAATGAACTGCGGGAAGAACGTCAGGTTGAACCCGATAAAGATGATCAGCGCCGCGAATTTCGCCCAGGATTCGGGATACATGCGCCCGGTTATCTTCGGCCACCAGAAATGCAGACCGCCTACGAACGCCATCACCATGCCCCCGACCATCACGTAGTGGAAGTGCGCCACGATGAAATACGTTCCGTGAGTGGCGACGTCAGTTCCGAGCGCCGCGAGATAAAGCCCGGTCAAACCGCCGATGGTAAAGAGACCGATAAAGCCGAATGCATACAGCATCGGCGTGTCAAACGAAATCGATCCCTTATACATCGTTGCCGTCCAATTGAACACTTTGATGGCCGACGGAACGGCAACCATGAAGCTCAGAAACGAGAACGCAAGACTCGTGTACATGCTCTCGCCCGTGACGAACATATGATGGCCCCAGACGACGAAACTCAGCACCGCGATCGCCATGCTCGAAAACGCGACGAAATTGTAGCCGAAGATCCGCTTCTGCGAAAAGCACGACACGATCTCGCTGATCACGCCCATACCCGGCAGAATCATGATGTAAACCGCCGGATGCGAGTAAAACCAGAAAAGGTGCTGGAAGAGAATCGGATCCCCGCCGATATTCGGATCGAAGATGCCGACATGTGCGATGCGCTCGAACGCCAGCAGTAGCAGCGTGATCGCCAGCACCGGAGTGCCGAGCACCTGAATCAATCCGGTGGCATAATTCGACCAGACAAACAGCGGTAGCCGCGACCAGGTCATGCCCGGCGCGCGCATCTTGTGAACGGTGACGATGAAGTTCAACCCCGTCAGAATCGAGGAGAACCCTGCCGTAAAAACGCCGAAGGCCGCTGCCAGCACGTACGAATTTGAATATGTGCTGCTATAGGGCGCATAGAATGTCCAGCCGGTATCGACGCCGCCGCGAATCACCGCGTACAGCGTCAGAAACGCGCCGATCACATAGATGTACCAGCTAAGCAGGTTAATGCGCGGGAATGCAAGGTCTTTCGCGCCCACCATGATCGGTATCAAAAAGTTCGCCAGCGTGGCAGGAATCGACGGCACCAGGAAAAAGAACACCATGATGATGCCGTGAGCCGAGAACAGCCGGTTGTACGTCTCCGGCGCGAAAATACCTTCTGGCTCGAGCAGGTTGATGCGGAAGAGCACCGCCATCAAGCCGCCGACGAAGAACATCAGCGTGATCGAGATCAGATATAGGACCGCGATGCGCTTATGGTCGGTCGTGAACAGCCAGCTCTTCCAGCCGTGCTCCACATTCAGGTAATTGACCCGGTTCTCGGCAAGTTCCGGAGTGCCGTGTGTAGGTGCAATCGTTGCCATGTTGCCTTCTCTTTACTGCCTGGGTGCCTGCGCTGCTGCGGCAGGCGGTTTCTTCGCGGTCGGCGCAATAACCACGGGCCGCTGTAGTCTGCTGCCTTGCTGCGATGCTGGTGTCGTTGGCGAAAGCGATTTGATATAAGCGATGAGCTGAATCACGTTTTCCTCGCTCAACTGTCCTTTGAAATTCGGCATGATGTTCGCTTCGAACCCCGCCGTGATCTTCGCGTTCGGATCGAGAATCGATTCGCGAATATACGCGTCGTCCGCGGTAACCGTTCGTCCGTCGGCCAGGTCGACCGGTTTGTTATATAGGCCGCGCAGATTCGGACAGCGGCCCTGCGCATCCAACAAATGGCACGTCGAACAGCCGTTCTGCTGAAAGAGCTGCTGCCCCTGGCTGGCGAGATCGCCACCTCCGCCTCCGCCGCTCGCCCACCTCGCGTATTCGCGCGGCTCCATTGCGTCTACCCAGCCGATCATGTTGGCGTGCTCGTTGCCGCAGTACTCAGTGCAGAAAAGATGATAACGGCCTGCCTTGGTAGCAGTGAACCAGAGCGTGTCATAGTGACCGGGCACTACATCGTGCCGCACGCGAAACGCCGGAATCGAAAAGCTGTGAATCACGTCTTCCGATGCCATCGTGAGCTTCACGGGCTGTCCGACGGGGACATGCAGCGCATTGATCTCGCGGCTCCCGTCCGGATACTGTACCTTCCACATCCACTGCTTGCCCGTGACGAAAACTTCCATCGCATTTTTTGGCGGGTTCTGCGCGGCAAAGAAAATTCTGGCGCCCCACCAGAAGAAGATCAACATAATGAGGAAGGGAAGAATGGACCAGGTGAGTTCCAGCTTCGTCGATCCTTCAATCTGCGTCGCCTTTACGCCCGGCCGCCGCTGATACTTCCAGGCGAATATAACGATAGCGACGAAGATCAGCACCGTCATGATGCCCGAAACGACTGTCAGAAACCAGTACAGGCTATCTATCGGTCCGGCCTGCTCGGAAGCCGCCACCGGAAATAATTGCAGATCGGCCAGCATCGCGATATTAGCCAGCACGGTGCGCCTCTTTCCACGCAGCCGCGCGCGTCTTTTTGTTCTTATCGTTCCGCATGAGGAAATAGAGTCCGATAATCAGAACGACGAGCGTTAAGCAGCCCGCCGCCTTCAGTAAATTGAGAATCGCCAGCGTATACTTACCCTGCGCCGCATCGTAGTGAAAGCAGAACAGCAGCACGTAATCCACCGGCGATCCGATCTTGTGTTGCGAAGCGTCCACCAGCGCCATGCGCAGATCGGCGGGCGCGTAATCGATGCCGTAGAAATAGCGCGAAAGCTTGCCGTCGGGCGTGGCGACCATGATGCCGCCCGCATGTATGAACTGTTTCGTACCCTCGTCCCAGCGATAGCGGAATCCGACCGCGTCCGCCAGCCGCGAAATATTCTGCTGGTCGCCGGTAAGGAAATGCCAGCCGGCATCGTATCCGGGGCGGCTGCCGAATTGCGCCTTGTACTTCGTCTTGGTCAACTGCGCTTCGTGCGGCGTATCCTTCGGGTCGAAGCTCACAACCACCACGTTGTAATCGCGCCCGGGCTCGAGCGCGACACGCTTCAGGCTGCTCACCGTCTCGTGCAGGCTCATCGGGCAGAGGCTCGGACAGTTGAAGTACACGAGCGAGATCACAACCGGCTTGTCGCGAAAATATTTCCAAAGCGCGACCTGCTGTCCCGTCTCGTCATGAAACACCAGATCGAGCGGCACCGGCTTGTTCAGCTTCTGCTCGATATTGACTCCGCTTGTGATTTTCGGACGCGCATACTGCGCCGCAAGCGAGCCGGCGGCGGCAGCGAGCATTCCGCAAATTACAAACGTCCGCTGGAAGGAGCGCGCACAACAGACTCGCGCGGCCCGGCCAGGTCCGCAGGGATTCGTTTTTAGTCTGCTGCCGCGCCGCGCGGTTTGTGCGCTACTGCGCATGTTTCTGAATCTCTCCTTGAATCGTCGGCTTGCGGTATTGCGGCGGCATCTCCTGTACGCTGCCTGCAAATCGCCGCCCTTCGCCGCCGGGCGTCGTCAGCCCGACCGGTGCTTCCGGCTCGATCTTCAGGCGCGGTACCACCGCTTCCATCGCGTTTGCGATCGGAATATGAAAGTGGCCTTTCTCGTCCTTACCGGACATGTTCAAAATCTTGTCTTCTTCAGCGCGCATCTGCGGCAGATCTTCCCAGGGCTGCACCTGAATCTGCGGTGCAGGCGGCACCACGCGCTCAGGCGCCAGCGGACTCGGCAGCTCGCCCACTGGATGGTGCGCCTGAATGTACTTCTGAATTCCCACCGTCAATGCGAAAACAATCACCAGCGTGCCGCCGATAACCGCCAGCGACCCGACGATGATGCCGACCTTGGCATCCGTGCCTTCATAGCTTGTGCCCTCGTGTCCTACGTGCGGCTCGGTATGTTTCGGCCCTTCGGAGTGAACCAGCTCGTTCACCTTTTTGCGTTCGAACTGCGTTTTGGGGTCGATTGGGTGGCTCATTTAGAGTACGGCCGCCTCCGGAATCGGCGGGCTTACACGCGGGTCCCGAAGCGGCAGCAATGGCCGCCTGCGCAACTGACCCAGGAAAACGTAAATCCAGATTCCGCCCAACCCGATGAAGGCGGCGAAATCGGTCCAGTAAATAGTGAATCCGCCCGCGGTATGCAGCGGATTGCTGTGGCTGGCATTACGGAAGGTCGGCGCCACGATCCAGAAGAGATCGATCGCGCGCGCCGCCAGCAGCCAGATACAAACCTTCATCAAACGACGCGGGTCTCGCTTGCGAGCTTGCGAAAGCAGAGCGAGGAAAGGAATTGCGAACATCGAAAGCGCCGTTACCAGGGCGAACCACTTCCAAGGCCCGGCCACACGGTCCAAATACCACACTAACTCCTGCGGCAGGTTCGCCGGCCAGACGATGATGAGCTGCGACGCGGTCAGGTACGTCCAGAAAATCGTGAACGCGAACATCATGTTGCCCAGATCATGCAAAACCTTGGCATTGATACGCCCGCCGAAGCGGTCTTCCTTCGAGGCGAAAATCATCGCCAGAATCACCAGCGCGAACGTCTGCAGAATGTCGCCGATCAGAATCATCGCGCCGTAGACTGTCGAGAAAAACTGTGTATCGGTCGAAAGTATCCAGTCGATATAGGCGAATGTCATCACCATGGTAAAGACGAGCACACCCGGCGCGCTGAACGACCGCATGCGCTCCGGCAGAGTCGGGTCGCCCGTGCGATCCTGTTCATCCGACCATTTGTTGATTCTCCAACCCCAGAGCGCCAGCAGCGCGAAATAGAGGATCATGCGCCCGATAAAAAACGGAACGTTCAGATACGGCTGTTTGTGCCGCAGCACTGCATCGTTCGCCACAATGTCGGAATGCGTCCAGGGATAGAGCTCTTTCATCCCGAGCAGCAGAATCAGCGTGAAGATAAAAATCAACGGCAGCGTGCGCATGGCAGCTTCCAAAAACCGCCGCGCTGTGACGCCCCAGCGCCCGCCGACGGTATTGTTGATCAGCAGCACGCCTAAACCGCCGAATCCGAATCCGCTCCAGTAGATGTAAGCGAATAGATACGATTGAAAAAACTGCGCCCGGTTCGCGAAATACCCGGCCACGCATAGAATAAGTCCCAGCGCGCCAACTACGCCCGAAATGCGTTCAATACTGGCCGCCTTCGGCCCAAGCCGGATCTCCGGTATCGAGATGGTTTCGTTCACGTGTCCGTGACTCAGATCGCTCACTTCATTCCTCCAGCAGATCCGCCGCTCGTCTTCATTCCGTATTGTTCAGCCACCTGCGGCGGCGCATCCTGGCTCAATTGCAGGGCGCGGATATAGGCGGCGATGCGCCAGCGATCATCCGGCGCGACGCGCGAGGCATAGCTGTACATCGCCCCGTAACCGTTGGTCATCACGTCAAAAAAATGGCCGATCGGGGCGTCCACCAGCCGCGGATCGAGATAGCTCGGCGGCTGGCGTAAACCGCGGCTCACCACCATGCCGTGCCCGTTGCCGAGACGTCCGTGACACGGAGAGCAATAGATATTAAAGCGTTCCTGCCCGCGAGCGATATCGCCCTTCGTGATCTGAATCGGGATGTAATCGACGTCTTTGCCGTTTACTTTGCCCGTGAAGCGCGCCTGGTCGATACGCAATTGCCCGCGCGCCACCGTATCGGCAATGGCGGGCCGCTCCGACCGCCCGTCGCCGAAGAAATCGGTGGCAGCGAATGCTTTGTAGCGCGGCTGGTTGTGCATATCCTGGCGGCACGCAGTCGTCGCGAGCACTGCCCCCAGCAAAATAAGCCCAAGCTTATGCCGGAACAAGCGTCACCTCTCTTCCTCCCAGCTCCCGCAGGAATTCGAGCGTGTCTTCTGGACGAAACTTCGGGTCGCGCGATTCAATGCACAGGAAAAACTTGTCGATCGAAGCTCGCTCAAACTCGGGAATATTGAACACCGGATGATACGGCTTCGGCAATCCGTTCATGGCAAACATGCTGATCATCGCCGTAAGCGAGGCAATCAGGATCATGCACTCGAAGGTAATCGGAATGTACGCAGGCCAGCTATTGAGCGGCCTGCCGCCCACGTTGTGTGGGTACGCAATCACCGTAATCCATTCGAGCAATCCGAAGCCGCCGACCGCGCCGAAGATGCCGCCGAGCAGCACGCAAAAAGCAACTTTGTTCCGCTTATATCCGATCGCTTCCGCCAGGCCTTCGACGGGCAGCGGCGCGTACGCATCCATCTTGCGAAAGCCCTCTGCATAGGCACGTTCACAGGCGGCGATCAATTCTTCCGGCGTGTCGAATTCGGCCATGGCGCCGTGAATATCTGATAGCGGGCTGAGTTCGAGCTGACTCATCTTGCCTCCGCCAGTTCCTGCCGTTCATGCGCTTCGTGATGCACCACCTCGCGCACTTCAAAGATCGAGATTGCTGGCAGCATGCGTACGAACAGGAACATCAGAAATAAAAAGAATCCAAGGGTGCCGGCATAGGTGCCCCAGTCCCATTTGGTTGGGATGTACATGCCCCAGGATGACGGCAGAAAATCACGATGCAGACTCGTCACCACGATCACGAACCGCTCGAGCCACATGCCGACATTGATAATGAGCGACAAAATCCACACCGCCAGAATGTTCTGCCGTACTTTACGGATCCAGAGCAACTGCGGAATCGCGATGTTGCAGGCAATCAGCATCGCGTAAGTAAAGCCATACGGACCCGTCATGCGGTTCCAATACATGAAGCTTTCGTACTTGTCGCCGGCGTACCAGGAAAAGAACGCTTCCATCGAATACCCGTACGCCACAATCAAGCCGGTACCCAACATCAGCTTCGCCGCCGAATCGATATGCCGCATCGTCACCAGGTCGCGCATGTTGTACCAGGCGCGCATCGGAATGATCAATGTGAGCACCATGGCAAAACCGGAATAAATCGCGCCCGCGACGAAATACGGCGGAAAAATCGTGGTGTGCCAGCCGGGAATGATCGAGATCGCGAAGTCGAAGCTCACGATCGTGTGTACCGAAAGCACCAGGGGCGTGGCTAAACCTGCCAAGAGCAGATATGCTTTCTGATACCGGTGCCAGTGAATCGCTGAACCGCGCCAGCCGAGCGAAAGAATCGCGTAGAGCTTACGCTGCCACATGTGCGGCGAGATATCGCGCATCGTGGCAAGATCAGGAACCAATCCGATATACCAGAACACCAGCGAAACGGTGCCGTAGGTCGAGACTGCAAAGACGTCCCACTCGAGCGGGCTGCGCGGCTGCGGCCAGAGCCACATCGAATTCGGATACGGAAACAGCCAGTATGCGAGCCATGGGCGCCCCAGGTGCAAAATCGGGAACATGCCCGCGCAAGCTACCGCAAACAACGTCATGGCTTCTGAGAAACGGTTGATCGATGTGCGCCAGTCCTGCTTTAACAGAAACAGAATCGCCGAAATCAGCGTCCCCGCGTGGCCGATACCGATCCACCAGACGAAGTTAACGATCGCGAATCCCCAGCCGATCGGAATGTTCACGCCCCAGATGCCGATGCCCTTGGTGAACAGCACATACATGCAGAGCATCAGCAGGTTGACGAAGATAAATGAGATAAAGGCGCCCACCAGCCATTTCTTCGGCGCCTTGGTCAAGGGCAGTAGGACCACACCGCCGATACGATCGCTGACCGATTCGTAGGTGTGCCCCGGACTGAGAATGCGATTGGGCCCGGGATCCGGTATTAGTTCTGCTGGTAACTCAAGCTTCTCTGTTGCCACGCTGACCTCTTAGCGCTTCGTTGGAATTGCGAACATAGCCGAGATACTGCGTTCGCGGACGAGTATTCAGATCGTCGAGCAGTCCGTACTTGCGCGGAAGCTGCTGCGACTTTGCTACTTTGCTGTTTTTGTCGTTCAAATCGCCGAAAACAATCGCCTCGGTCGGACAGACCTGCTGGCACGCTGTCTTAATTTCGCCGTCGCGCACCGTGCGGGTTTCTTTTTCCGCGCTGATCTTGGCTTCCTGAATGCGCTGCACGCAGTAGGAACACTTTTCCATCACGCCGCGGCTGCGCACTGTGACATCGGGATTGCGCGCTCCGTACAAGCTCTCCGTATTCCAGTCGGAATAGAGATAGAAATTGAAGCGGCGAACTTTATACGGGCAGTTGTTCGAGCAGTAGCGCGTACCGACGCAGCGGTTGTACACCATCTGGTTCAGGCCTTCGTTGCTGTGTACCGTAGCCGCCACCGGGCATACTACTTCGCACGGCGCATTTTCGCATTGCATGCAGGGGATCGGCTGGTTGTACATCTCGGGATTGTCGAGATCGCCGCTGTAGTAGCGATCCACGCGAATCCAGTGCATGTGACGTCCGCGCGCCACCTGGTCCTTGCCGACCACCGCGATATTGTTCTCGGCCTGGCAGGCAATGATACAGGCATGGCAGCCGATGCAGACGTTCAAATCGATCGTCATGCCCCACTTGTAGCCGTTGTAAGGCCATTTCACGTCCTTATAAAGGCTTTCACTCGGCGGAAGCGGTTTTTCAAAGCGCGTCGGAAAGTCCGGATGTTCGCGAAAGTCAGCGAGTTCGGCTTCGCGCACCGGTTCGCGCCCCGCCATCGTTTGCGTCTCCTGAATGTTCGCGATGCGGTACTGCTCGCCTGTCTTTTGTAGAGAACCGGAGGCCGCGTACGGAGTAGATGCGTCCTGAATCGCGTACGCGTTGTAGCCGATCTTGTTTCCAACCCGGCCCGAGCCTTCGCGTCCGTAGCCGAAATACACCGTGATCGAGTCTTCGGCATGTCCCGGTAATACCCATGTCGGGCCGACAATACTCTTGCCGTTCACCGTGACGCGCAGCATGTCGCCTTTATCGACTTTGAGCTGGCCCGCAGCCTTTGCGCTAATTGCGACCACGTTGTCCCACGTCATCTTGCTCTGGGGTTTCGGGCATTCCTGCAGCCAGCCGTTGTTCGAGTAAGTGCCGTCCAGGATCGTCGGATCGGGGCGGAAGACGACTTCGAGTCCGCTGATCCCCTGCTGCTCTAAGGCCGGCAGTGCGACAGGATTCCCCTTGATCGTACCGACTGTCGAGTTCGCAATCCAGCCATCGTGCAGCGCCGTCTGCCAGAACGTGTCAAAAGTAGGCGAGTTCTGCTGGCGCTGCTGCCAGTAGCCCTTCACGACCTCATGGCTGTTCTGATCCGGCTTGCCGAGCAGAATTGTCATCACTTCATGCGCCGATTTTCCGCCATAAATCGGCTCGATCAGCGGCTGCTGAATCGTGATCGTTCCATCGAAGGCGCGTGCGTCGGACCACGTTTCCAGGTAATGCGCTTCCGGCACATGCCAGTGGCTCCAGCGCGACGTCTCATCGAAGAATTGACCCAGGCGCACCACCATGCGTGCCTTCCGCATCGCCTGCTGGAAGTTCATGGAAGCCGGAGCGGTGTAGACCGGGTTCTGCCCGAGAATCACCAGCGTTTCCACGTGACCGCTGTTCAGATCGTTGACCAGTTCGTTGAGCGAATGCGTGTTGTCCGGCTCGACGCCTTCGAGAACGCTGACGGTTTGGCCGATATTGCCGAGCGCTGTATTGATCGCATAGGCCGCAAGATGCACGCTCTCGGGCTGCCACTCGCCGGGAATCACGACGCATTTGCCCTTGTTCTTCTGCAGGTCCTGCGCGACGACGTTCACCCATTCGGGAGCGCTGCCCGATGTCGGTGCATTCACGCCGCATGCCTTTGCAAGCTGATAGGCAAGGCCCGGAACCGCGCTGCTTTTTACCGGGAACCGGTGGTCAGCCAGCGAGCCGCTCACCGAGGGCGCCGATTCGATCGCGTACAGCCGGGTCGGCGTTTGACCGTTGTCGACGGCGCGTTTCCTGGCGAACTGGCGCGCATACTTCAGCGCCGCCGGACCCACGTGCATGAAATCGGCTTCGAGACTGACAATCACGTCGGCTTTCGAAAGGTCGTAGGAGATAAACGCATTGCGCCCGGCGATTTTCTTGGCGGCGCTGGCGACGGCCGGGTTTACCGTCGGGTCGAAGACGTACCATTTGCTCGCCGGGAACTGCGTCGCAAGCGAACTCATCTGATCGAGGAATGTCGGCGAAGTCATCGGCCCGCTAAGGATCGCGAGTCCCTCGCCTTTGCGCATCGCCAATTCCTGCGCCTCGGTGCTGAATTTACCGGTGAACTCGCCCCAGGTGCTCAAGCGCCCCTCGTTCAGCACGTTTTCCGAGCGGTCCGGATCGTAAACATTGAGAACGGATGCCTGTTCGAAGATCGTCGTGGCGCCGAGGCTTGCCGGATGGTCCGGGTTCCCCTCTACCTTGGTTGGACGATTCAGATGGCTCTCTACCAGTAGCCCGCGGGCATAGCCGCCCGTCGTCATTGCCGTTGCGTAAAAGAGTGGAACGCCCGGAATCAGGTTTTCCGGCTGCCGCACGTAGGGAACGATCTGCTCTTTCGGCTGCTTGGTACAAGCCGCCGCGCCCGCCATCGCGAGCGATGCCGCCATCACCTTCAGTAGCGAGCGGCGATCGACGCCCTGCGGAATCTGCCCGGAGAGCCCGGGAAACTCCTGCTCGACATACTCTTTCAGCTCGTCGCTTTCGGCCGCTTCTTCGAGCGTCCGCCAGAACTGCGGGCCGCGGCCCTCCGACAGTTTCTTGCGCAGCTCTTCGATATTCACGCTCTTACGCGGCTTCTCGACGAGCGATTCGAGCGAGATCAGGCCGCCGTTCGTTCCGTTTGGGTGCATGGAATCTCTCATCGGTGGCAGGTCGTGCAATCGGTCAGCGACTGCACGTGGTACTCCTTCACAAGCTTCGGCCCCAGTTCCGCCTGGTTCGCCGGGTACTGGTAATCGATATTGAAAACCTCCGACTTCGGCCGGATAAATTTGGCCGGATCGCGATGGCAATTGACGCACCAGTTCATGTTCAGCGTGTTGACCTTGTACATCAGCGGCATCTCGTCCACTTGCCCGTGACAGGTGGAACAGCCGATGCCCTTGTTGATATGAATACTGTGGTTGAAATAGACGAAGTCGGGCAGATCGTGCACGCGCGTCCAGGCGATGGATTTGCCGCTCGCCCAGCTATCCCGGATCGGCTGCGTGATGTTGACGTTATTCCAGATCTGCGAATGGCACGTCATGCAGGTTTCGGTCGGCGGCAGGCCGGCAAAGTGTGAAGTCTCGACGCCGGTATGACAGTAGCGGCAATCGATCCCGTCATCCTTGACATGATGTTTGTGGCTGAACATGATCGGCTGCTCGGGCGCGGATTGCACACTGGTAGTCCAGTGCCCCCGGTCCATGATGTAGGCGACAGCCAGTGTGGATCCGGCAAGCAAAACCACAGCCGCCAGCGAGACCTTCGCGATCGTATTCGAGGCAGGTCGAAAGAGTTGTGCCATAGGCGCTGAAACTACCCCCGCGGATGCTGCGATGCGCATCCATCAAGAGGAGAGTATATAACGCTCTTGTTTAGAAATTTGCACGATGGCAATAACTTTTCTCGTTTTGCAATAAAAACGCGCTGTTTTAGCAATCTTTTCAGGAGCCTTCAGCGGTCTTTCCAAGACAGCTCGGCATCGCTGCGGCGCACGTAATTTGCGTCGAGCGCGGCTGGGTCGAGCCACTTCTCTCGATCGCGCTCCGCGCAAAGGGCAACAGCGGGCGCAAGCACTTTTCCGGCAGCGGAGATGAATTCGTACTCGAGCGAAGCGTCGAGCGTGGCAAGAAATTGTTCGACCGGACCCACTGTTTCGGGCACGACAACGTTCAGATCGGCATCGTAAACCGCCGCGTAAACCTCCGAGCGCCGCGCGTCAATCGTTACCGCGCGCAGGCTGTTTTTGCCAAACGAACTCAAGGCTCGCAGATTCGAGATTCCGATCACACGTTTTCCCAAACTTTCTGCCAAGCCTTTTGCAGCAGTTAGCCCGATGCGCACGCCGGTAAACGACCCGGGTCCGCTAGCGGCAGCGAAGCAATCGATCTCATCGAGCACGATTCTGGCTTCGTTCCTGCATTCTTCGATAGCGCCGAAGATCAGGTGCGCGAAGCCGGCATCCGACTCGAGTGAAACAACAGAAACCGTTTCGCCGTTCTTTCGTATGGCCACGCTCGCGGTATTGGAGGTTGTGTCGAGCGCCAGGATGGTCACGGGTTCAGGCGATAGACACGGTTCAGCTCGTAAGCTTTGCCGAGCGCGTTAATGGCGAGCAGACGGAGATGCAGCGTTGCGCCAGGGGCGGTCTTCAACTCGGACGGAATGGAAAGCGTTCCTTTCGAGCCGAGCGCAAGCAGCCGCAATCCTTGCCCGCTCGCCACCACTTCGCCCCACCAGGCGTATTGCATCTGGCGACTGGCGCGATTGGCCCGCGTGATTTTGATTGCAAATGGAACGGGCTCGCGGCTGCCGATCGTATCTCCGGTTGGTTCGGTAATTTCGAACGGCATGCGCGCGCTGTCGGTTTCCGGCTCCTGCACCGGCGCATCTTCCGATTCGAAGTAGTAATACTTCAGCATTGATTCCTTCTTGCCTTCGCGCGGCACCTGCAGAATCCAATCGCGCGCATTGTCGGGTGTCGGCCGGCTGAAAACTTCGCCCTTGTAGTCCTTCAGCTCCAACTCCTCGCCGGTAATGGGATTGACCCAGCTCGGATTGTATTTGTGCCTCGGCAAGGTGATTTCGACGATGCCGGGCTTCTGCGCGTAAGCCAGATATTCGACTTCGTTCAATCCGACGGCGCGCGCGCCGGCCACATCGAAATACGGCTCGAATTCCCAATGGCGCGTACCGGAAAGCACGCGTACCCAGGTTTGAACCGCCTTCACGTTGGCTTCGTTTTGCAGACTTTCAAAGGAAACGCTCGGGTATTCGCCGCTGGTCGTCGCGTTCCATAGCTCGCGGCGAAAGGCATCGGGAGTAGTGGCAGTGACTACGTGAATTTCCGGCTCTTGTGTGAATTGATGTTCCACCGCGCCGAGCTGCGCATCGGGCGAGGCTTCGACCAGGTAATTCTGCCACCCGTCGGCAAGCAGCGGAAAACTGGAATCGCGCGCGTCGGTCGAGCACGGGTGATTAAGCCCGTCGTATTTCTGGACAAGCGTGTAGAGGCTCTTCAGCAGCGCACGCCCGTTCGGTACATCTTCGAAATGCTCGATACCTTGCCAGGTGGCGTTGAGCCCGGCGTAACGCGCGCAGAGGAAACGGATGAGATCGTCCTGTTGGTTGAAATCAGCCAGCGCGCCGGTTTTGAGAAACGAATTGTCAGCGAGCACCAGATCGAGCGTAAAACCCCGTGCCGCTGCGGCGAGCAGACGTTGATCGAGCGCGTCGAAGTAGGCGGGATTCGGCTGGCCCTTCGAGTCGAGCGGCTTCAATGACGCGGAATTTGTGAGGAGCGTACCGCGAATGTGCGTAAAGCCGTCGTGTTTACGCGCATCGAGCCATGTTTCCCATTCTGTTTGATTGATCGTAAGAAATGGCGCCGCGGCGGCGATCCACAGATGCGGTTTTTTGCCGGTAGTCCACCAGTGGCGCAGATTCGCCACTCCCACCATTCCGGCGAGCCCGCTATCGGCAGCGTTGAACGTTTCTTCCTTATCGTGGTAGCGAGCGATGTCGCTCAGAACATGGTAGGCCCACTGGCCTGCTTCCGTCGGGCTGAAGCGCACGCGTAAAGAGCCGCCATCGGAGAACGCGGGCAGCAGGTATGTCGTGTGCGAAGGTGAGCGGAATTCAACGCGCAGCAAGGTCGTTTGGTACGGCTGGCCATCGCCCGGTTTCAGATCGAAGCTAAGCTCGCAGGGAAGAAAGGTGTGCGCGCCGGAAGTGCACAGCGGAGGAGGCGCGCCGACAAGAGGAACCGAAAGGGCCGCTAGCGCGAGGCCCATGAAGCGCATATGGCTTCAGGATAACGGGAAGGCTCGGAACGGACAAAAACGGGCATATAGTGGATGAATCTCCGGAGGGACGGGATGACAAGGCTCCTTTTATTCGTGTTGGTCGGAGCGCTTTGGGGCGCGCCGCAGCCGCCTTCGTTTCGTTTGCCCGCCGATGCGGCGCCGGCGCGTTATCAACTCGAAATGACGCTCGACCCCGCAAAGGATGATTTTTCAGGCGCTATCACAATCGATCTCAAAGTGCGTAAGGCGACGCCGGTTCTTTGGCTGAACGCGAGCAAACTCAAGATCAGCAAGGCGCGGGCGGAGCAGGGCGGGTCACCGCAGACGGCGCGCGTGCTGCCCGGCGGCGAGGATTTTGCCGGTTTCGAATTCGAGACGCCATTGACGCCTGGAACTGCGCAACTGCGAATCGAATTTTCCGGAAAAGTAAACGTCAGTGACGCCGCCGGCGTATTCCTGGGCAAACGGAATGACGATCGCTATTTGTTTACTCAGTTTGAATCGATCGATGCGCGCCGCGCCTTCCCCTGCTTCGACGAGCCCGGTTACAAAGTGCCCTGGCAGCTCGCATTGCACGTTCCGAAAGATCTCGTTGCGGTTTCCAATACGCCTGTAGAACGAGAGGAGCAGGACGGCGCAGGCAAAAACGTAATCTTTCGAGAGACGAAACCGCTGCCGAGTTACCTGGTTGCGTTCGCGGTCGGGCCGCTCGAGTTTGTTGACGGCGGCGTAGCCTGCCGAAATAAGGTTCCGGTGCGGATTGTCGTGCCGCGCGGGGATGCCTCACGCGCAAAATACGCTGCGCAAGCGACGCGCGAGATTCTGACGAAACTTGAAGATTACTTCGGCATTCCGTATCCGTTCGAGAAAGCAGATCAACTTTCGATTCCGCTTTTCTTCGGCGGTGCGATGGAAAATCCCGGCCTCGTGACATATGACGCAACCATTATTCTGGCTCCGCCGCAGGGCGAAGATACACTGGCGCGGCAGCGCGGCTACGCATCCATAGCGGCGCACGAGCTGGCGCATCAGTGGTTCGGCGATCTGGTCACGATGGCATGGTGGAACGACACGTGGCTCAACGAGTCGTTTGCGACGTTCATGTCACAGAAGCTGTTGAGCACATGGAAGCCGGAATGGCAGACGAAGGCGGACGATCAGGACTCGCGCACGCGCATTATGGGACTCGACCGGCTGGCGAGCGCGCGGCAGATCAATCAGCCGATCACGAAAAAGCAGGAAATCACGGATTCCTTCGATTCCATCACATACCAAAAAGGCGGCGCGGTGCTGGCGATGTTCGATTATTCGATGGGCGCAGAGAACTTTCGCGCGGCGGTGCATTTTTATTTGACAAGACACGCAGGCGGGAACGGCACCGCGCAGGATTTTCTCGATGCGCTCAAGGAAATAGGCGGCCCGGCTGTAGCGACAAGCTTCACGACTTTTCTGAATCAGTCCGGTGTACCGGAAATCACGATGAGATTACAATGCCAAACCGGTAGTGGACCGCAAGTGGCCTTGTTGCAGGAGCGTTTGCGGCCGCTGGGAAGCACTGCGCCGGACACGGAGACCTGGAAAGTGCCGGTCTGTATTGCCTACGAGAGTGGAAACCGGCGAGCGCGACAGTGCGGCAATTTATACGAAAAAACCAGCAGCATGGCGCTGGCGACGAAATCGTGCCCCAGATGGTTTTTGGGCAACGCGGATGAAGCAGGTTACTACTACACGAAGTACGACAGCGAGAGTCTTGAGAAACTGATCGCAAATCGGTCGCAGCTTTCTTTGGCCGAGCAGGTGGGGGTCCTCGGCGAACTCGATGTCCTGTGGCTAGCGGGCAAAGTACTTCCCTCAGAAATCCTGCGACTGATACCACAGCTCAAAGACGACTCCAGGCGTCAGATTTCGGGCGCAGCCGTGAAACTGGCTGCCGTACGGGTCGATCTTTTGCCTGAAGAGCTTCGCCCGAAATACACGCAGTTCGTCGAGGAAAACTTCGGCGCGCGCGCGCGAAAGCTGGGTTGGGTTCCGAAAGCCGGCGAGAGCGAAGACGACGAACTGCTACGGCCGCAGTTAGTCCCGTTTGTGGCGCGCGACGGCGAGGATGCAGAATTAATCTCGAGCGCGAGAGAACTGACAGACAAATGGTTGAATACACGCGCAACTCTTCCGGCGGACACGATCGAGAGCATCTTTGTCATCGCCGCCCGGAATGGAGATGCGGCGTTGCGCGACAGAATGCTGGCAGCGGCCGAAAAGGAAAAAGATGAGTTCTTCCTGGGGGCGCTTCTGAGCGGGATAGGGTCCTTCCGGCAGAAAGAGCTCATCGAAGACAACCTACGCCTGGTGCTGGCCGGGAAATTCGCGATGCGGCTCGCCGCCTATCCCTTACTCTTTCGAGAGCTCGATATTCCGGGGTTGGAGAGGATCCGGCTGGAATTTGTGAAAGCGAACTATGACGCGCTAGCGAGCAGCCTTCCGACTGGCGGAGGCTTCTATTACGCGGCATTTTTGCCCTTCGTTGCAGGTGAGACTTGCAGTGCGGGGGAAGCTGCAGAAGTGCAGGAATTTTTCGGGCCGCGAGTCATTAAAGTCAACGGCGGCGTGCGGAATCTCGCTGAAGCGGTCGAGACGATTCAGCTTTGCGATGCCAGGAAAAGAATCCAGCAGCCGGACCTCGTACGATTTTTTCGAGGCTTGTAACAGATTTCGCGGTTGCAGCGGCTGATCGCCTAGCGTTCGGTCTTCGGCTTTTTATTCCGTGCTTCCTTGCCCGGCAGGCCGAACGGATTGTCGTGCACGCGCTCGCGGATGCCTGCGTTGAGTGTTTTAGCGAGCGACACACTGGCTTCGCCGAACCGGTTGCGGATGTGGTCGACCGAGCGGAAAGCATTCCGCAGCCGCGCGGTTTCCGGTTCATCGAGCAGGCTCATCTGTCCTTCGAATGGCTGCAGATTCCCGGCATGCACCCCGACCAGACGAATCGGCGTCTTTCCGTCCCAGGCCTCGCGGAAGAGCCTGGTTACGGCTCCGGCAATTTCGCGGTCAAGTTGCGTCGCATGATCGAGGGAGCAGGCGCGGGTGATTGTCTCGAAATCCTCGTTGCGGAGTTTTAGCTGAATCGTGCGGGCGTAAAGCTGATGCTCGCGCAGACGCCGCGCAACCATTTCCGAGAGCTTCAGCAGTGCGGTTTCGAGATGTGTTGCGTCGGCGCTGTCTTCATGAAACGTGTTTTCGTGGCTGATCGATTTCGGATCTTCGTTTGCGCCGATTTCGGCATCGAACCAACCACCGGCATCGGCCCCCCGGGCCTTGCCCGCCAGCGCGAGGCCCCAGCGCCCGAAGCGGGCTGCGAGAAAAGATTCGTCGAGTTGCGCCAGATCGCCGACGCGCCGGATGCCGATTTTGTGTAGCGCAGCTTCGGTCTTTTTTCCCACGCCGGGAATTCGACGGACCTCGAGCGGCGCCAGAAAACGGGCTTCCTGCCCCGGCAAAACGTAGAGCACTCCGCTTGGCTTCGCCTGGTCCGAAGAGACTTTCGCGACCAGCCGGGAAGATGCGAGGCCGAGCGAGCACTTCAGATTGGTAGCGCGCACGATGGCCTCTCGAAGAGAATGCCCGGTTTTCAGAGCAGGTCCGTGCAGGCGCTCGGTGCCGGTGAAGTCGAGATAGGCCTCATCGATTGAAGCCATCTCCACGAGCGGAGAAAATGTGTTCAGCACGGAAAAGACTTTGCGCGAATATTCGCGATAACGATCGGGGTGGCCTTCCACGAAAATGGCGTGCGGGCAGAGCTGGCCCGCGACGCGCAATGGCATGGCCGAATGCACGCCGAATCTGCGAGCAGCATAGGACGCAGCGGCCACGACCCCGCGCTGATTGGCTTTACCGCCTACAACGACGGGTTTGCCCTTGAGCGATGGATCGAACAGCTCTTCGACTGAGACGAAGAACGCGTCCATATCGACGTGGCAGATCAGCCGCTGCATAGGACCGGAGAGCAAATCAGCCGCGCAAGGTCGCTCCGATGACACGCGGCCAGCCTGCTAAGTCTGAGCTTACTTGAATATCGGCCCAGCGGGGCGCCAGCATTTCGCGGACGTCTGCGAGCGAGCGATACCCGAGCTCCAGGAGCAGGCGCCCATTCGGGATCAATGTCACGGCCGCCGCGTCGATGAGCCGCCGATAAATCTCCAGACCCGAATCGCCTGCGAAAAGCGCAACGTGCGGTTCCCAGTCGCGCACTTCCCGCTGCATATTGGCTCGATCCGCACCGGGCACATAGGGCGGATTTGAGACGACAAGATCGAGCGAGCCGGGCGCGAGCGCAACGAGTAAATCGCCTTGAAAGAACTCCACACATGCCTGATATGTAGTACGGTTGCGCGCTGCAACCTGAAGAGCGCCCCAGGAAATATCGGAGGCAAAAATATGGCAACCGGATTCGAGCGCAAGCGTAATCGAGATTGCCCCCGAGCCTGTGCCAACGTCCAGAACGCGCGTGGCCGCGCGATCTTTCAGATACCCCAAAGCCGCTTCGACCAGATGCTCGGTCTCAGGGCGGGGAATCAGCACGTCGCCGCTAACGTAGAACTCGCGCCCGTAAAACTCCTGCCGGTGGGTGATGTACTGGGTGGGCTTACCTCGGAGCCGCTCGTTCAGGTAGCGCCCGTAGTGAATCCACTGCAGTTCGGTCAGCGACTCAGTCGAGTGCGCATAAAGATAGGCGCGCTCGCAATGAAGCGCATGGCAGAGCAGGATTTCAGCTGTAAGCCGCGGCACGCCAATGGCTGCTTTTTCGAGTAGCGCAGTACCTTGCTCGATTGCCGCTTGAATCGTCAGGAACGGCAAGCGAGCGATTAAGCCGCTTCGCCCTGATCGCGCAGGCGTTCGGACTGATAGTAGCTGATCAGAGCATCGATAACCGGCTGCAGACGCCCTTCTATCACCAAATCGAGTTGATGCAGTGTCAATCCAATGCGATGGTCCGTCACACGGTTTTGCGGGAAATTGTAGGTGCGAATTTTCTCGCTGCGGTCGCCGGTGCCGACCATACTCTTGCGCTCCGCACCGATCTGCGCAAGCTGCTTTTCGAGCTCCATCTGGTAGAGTCGCGATCGCAACACTTGCATTGCTTTGGCACGATTCTTAATCTGAGACTTTTCGTCCTGGCAGGAAACGACGGTGTTGGTCGGCAGGTGTGTAATACGGACGGCGGAGTAGGTCGTATTCACCGACTGCCCGCCCGGGCCCGAAGAGCAGAAGGTGTCGATGCGGATGTCTTTTGGATCGATCTGCACATCCACTTCATCTGCTTCCGGCATCACGACAACGGTGATGGTCGAAGTATGCACGCGCCCCTGCGTTTCGGTGGCTGGGACGCGCTGCACACGATGGACGCCGCTTTCATATTTGAGGCGGCTGTAGACACGTTTGCCGCTCACCATCGCGATTACCTCGCTCAAGCCGCCGACAGACGATTCGCTAAGCGACGTGACTTCCACTTTCCAGCCTTGCTCTTCGGCGTACCGGGTATACATACGGAAGACCTCGGCCGCGAAGAGAGAAGCTTCATCGCCGCCGGCTCCCTTACGAATTTCGAGCACGACGTTTTTTTCGTCGTTCGGGTCCTTGGGTAAGAGCAGAATGTGCAGCTCGTTTTCGAGCGCCGCCACGACCGGCTCGAGCCGCACGATTTCGAGCTCGGCCATCTGCTTCAAATCGGCGTCGCTATCGTCGAGCATGGCCCTGGCGTCGCGGAGTTCCTGTTCCGCGCGCTTCCATTCCCGGAATTTTGCGACCAGTTCCTCAAGTTCGCGCTGCGCTTTAGCCACCTTGCGATACTCTTCCTGGTCGCCAATGACGGCAGGGTCGGTCATCCTGGCCGTCAACTCGCCATAGCGCGCTTCGGCTTCTTGTAGTCGGTCGATGTATTGCATGGAAAGAGACGCTTACGCGATAACCAGTTCGCCGCCTTGCAGCCGTTCCAGTTCCATGGCGCGCTCGAGCGCGTGAATGGCAACTTCGGTCTGGGGATCGGACGGCGGCTGCGTTGTCACACGCTGCAGCCACAAACCGGGGCTGGTCAACAACGCCATCAACCCGGCCCGCTTTTTCGCGGCATAGCGAATGACCTCGTAACTCACACCCACGATCAGTGGAAGAAGCGCGATGCGCGCCGCGAACTTGAGCCAGAAATTATCGATGGGAAGAAAGGCATAGCAGACCATCGCGATGATCAATACCACGACGAGAAAACTCGTTCCGCAACGCGGATGCCACGTAACAAAACGTTGCGCATTGGCGACGGTGACCGGCTGGCCGGATTCGAAATTGAAGACGACCTTATGTTCCGCTCCGTGATACTCGAACACGCGCCGCATCTCTTTCATGCGCGAGAGCAGCAACATGAAGGCGAGAAAAATCGCGATGCGCAGCGTGCCATCCACCATGTTGATCGCGAAACGCCCGCCAATAGCCTCAAAATGTTTGCCCAATAAAGTCGCCAGGTACAGCGGAACGAATTTGTAGAGCGCGATCATGAAGGTAAGCGAGAAAAGGATCTGCAGAATCATCGCGCCGGATCCGGATTTCGCCTTCGGTTGCTTTATTTCGCCCGAGGCGGCGCCGAGCGCGCATTCTGCCGAAAATTTCAGCGCTTTCATGCCGAGCCACATGGCGTGTCCCAGTGTGCCGAGCCCGCGCAGGACAGGCAGCTTGAAAACCGGATATTTATCGGATAAGCGCGCAAGCGGGCTCTCTTCAGTCACGATCGTTCCATCCGGCTTGCGCACCGCCACACAGTAGCTTTGGGGAGAGCGCATCATGACGCCCTCCATCACGGCCTGGCCGCCTACCAGCGTGGTCTCTTCACCGTTTTCAAGCACCGGCAGCAACTGGATGTGCGCAAAAAGGCGCACAAATTCACGCAATTTCAAAGGGAACTCCAATTTCAGTATAGCCGCTCGAGAGCAGTTCAATACCTCCTGTCGGATCAGGGCAGGACGGTCATCTACACCGTGAGGCCAAACCCTCGATATACCGGCTTCATATAGAATTGCCGAATGGCGAGCGCAAAGAATGCGGCTAAAAAGCCAGGTAGGACCAGCCGCACCGTGAGAACGATCGACACCGAAGTAGTAGCGCACCTTCCATTGACGGTCGACCTGACAAAACGAAATAGCAGCAGAGATCTGCGCTTCACCGTCAAAACTCATGGAGAACTTCTAGGCACGTTGCAGATGGGTCGTGGCAGCGTGCAATGGTTCGCTCGAATGGCCAAGAAGCCGACCGGCAAATGGACTTGGAGGGCGTTCGCCAGATTATTGAACCGTCAGTATCAGATCAGATAGATAACCCTTGTCAGCGCAATCGGCGGCTAGTGGACAGGCGGGATGACGAATGTTCCGCTACGCGTATCCTTTACGCCCGAGCAGGCGGCACGCGCCGGATTGGCTGTCTTCGCTCGGCAAAATTCGACCGCGTTCAGATAATTCCCACGAAGCTGAATCGCCATCTCCCGATCGTCTAGACCGGGGTTTGCCTCTTCAAAAGCGCGCTTGAGATCAGCGGTTGAAATGGTGAACGATTGGGCAGGTGCTTTCATCCGGTCCGGGATCCGGATCGAGCGTGAAAGCTCTCGGATTAAAGCGAAATATTCATCGCCACTCAACCCGCTGCAGGTTCCGTGCTGAATCCATTCATGCTGGATGATTTCGGCGGGCATGATATCGCCCATCGAATCCGGATTTGACGGTCCGGGCTGGCTTGTCTGGCAATCGAGGGGATAACTGCCGTCGTTGTTCTGCGGCCAAAGTCCGTGCACGATGAAGCCGGTATGCTTGCTGCATTGCGCCGCGGAAGGATGGCTATAGCAGAACTCTGGACTCCAGGAGAGCACGAAGAGATAGAAATCGAAAGCTCCCGCTTGCCCGCTCGTTCTGTGCGATTTATGGCGGGATGCCGGTATACCGGTGGCCGCCGTCACAAGTAAAAGCAGAACCAGCGAAACCGGTCGCAGCAAAACCGGTCTCGTCGTTGTCTTCCGTACGACAGCCCTGATCGCAATCCTGTTATGCTTTTGCAAATCCTTCAAAACTGAGCCGGTCGCGGCTGAAACAGTTCGTTCACCGGCTTCGCAACTCCCTCCAATCTACTTCAAGCCTTGACGGGTTCTCACGATCCAACCGGGCACGCAGCTCGCGAGCCTGTTTCTCGAGGGCCCGCGCTTCATTCTTTTTCCGCAACTTACGTAAAACAGCAGCGTAATCGGCAATAATCACCGGCACGTCCGGATGCGCCGCACCGAATGACTGCTCCGCGATCGCCAGCGAACTGCGATACGCGGCTTCGGCTTCCTGGTATCGCCCCTGCGCAGCGTAACAGAGCCCTAAATTGTGGAGCGTTCGGGAGAGAGTATCGTGCAATCGCCCCTGCGCGCCTTGCTGAATCCTGATTGCGCTGAGGTAGAGCAGCTCGGCCGCTTCGTATTTTCCTTTTGCATACTCAACCGCGGCAAGAGCGTTTAGAGCGGGCACCATCCGCGGGTTTTCCTTGCCAACCGAGGTCTCGTAACCGTGCAGAACTCTTTGCAACAACGCCTCTGCTTCCTCGAAACGGCGCTCGCCATAATAGACGGAAGCCAGGCAAAGCATCGCTGGTATCACTTGGATGTGGTCCGCCCCGAACGCTTTCTGTAAAGACGGAATAGCTTCGGTAGCGAGCTGTTGCGCTTTTCCATATTGCTTCTCCCTGAGATAGAGTTCCGCAAGATAAAGCCGGACTCTGGCGGTTTCGGGATGATCTCCGCCCAAGCTCTTTTCGAGAATCGAGACCGCGCGCAGGTACAAAAGCTCTGCCTGTGGATACCGGCCCAGAACGTAATAGACATAACCGAGCGCCGCGATTGGCTTCGCCTGTGAAGGATCACCGGCGGGCATCAACTTTTGGCGGATTGCGATGGCACGCAGGTAGGTCGATTCGGCCTGGCTATAGCGTCCCGTTTCTACCGCAACGTGAGCCAGCTGTTCCAGGGTCCAGGCTACCGTGACATCGTCCGGCCCGTTCTGCGGAAGCGTCCTCCAAGCGCGAGTGACGAGGGTATTCGCTCGGTCGACTTTGCCCTCGTCCGCGTAGAAGGAGGCGAGACTGCTGAGCGCCCATGCCAGATTTTTTTCATCCCGCAGTTCCTCCCAAATCGTTATGGCGCTCTGGTAGAGCTCCTCGGCATGGGGCAGATCACCGCAGGCCAACACCAGGGCGGCCATCTCGTTGGTAACGCGCGCCAGAAGGCTTCGATCGCCCGCGCGTTCTACTTCCGCCAGGGCCTTCCGAAAAACCATTTGGGCTTCGGCATACCGTGCCTGTTTCGTCAACTGGCGAGCAGTCGCAACCAGTTGGCCAAGAGAAGCCGCTTCGTCCGCAAAGAGCGGCGCACAGAGAAGAACGATGGCAACCCCTGATAGCTTGGCGAGCCATGTCATAACCCCTCCGATATCCGGGTAACTTGAGGATTCGAATGTCGGCCAGGCTTGACTTTGAGTCAATGAACCATCTCTGATCGACTTCTGAACTGACGGCTCATTTCTCGGCGAACGCGATTTGACGTCCCAACGCTTTTTTTAGCGAACAAATATCGTTTTTGCGGAGTATACTGCCAGACACAGAAGTATCAGGGATGACACAGGCACGGGCAGCCCCGCAGGTGCTCAGGTTCGGCCTGTTCGACGTGGACCTGGCCACCGGTATTCTACGGAAGGATAACCGGCGCGTCGATCTTCAGGAACAGCCGTTTAAGATTTTGCGCATGCTTCTTGAACGGTCCGGCCAACTGGTCACGCGGGAAGAGCTGTATCGGGCACTGTGGCCGGAGGGAACCTTAGTCGAATTGGACCAGGGCCTGAATACGGCGGTGAAAAAACTGCGGGTCGCCCTGGAAGATTCGGCAGAAAATCCACGACTGATCGAAACCATTCCCCGACGCGGTTACTGTTTCGTTGCGCCGGTAGAACCCGTTGCCGATACGGAGAAGAGGAACGAACGGCGGCGACGTCTGGGTTTAGTTATTGCCGCCTGCTCGATTGGATGCGTGGCGCTCGTAGCGTGGTTGCTCTCCACGTCTCGAAACACGAGTAATGACGAGTTCGTCCCGGCGCCGCTTACCAGCTATCCGGGCCTGGAGTTTGCTCCAAGCTTCTCGCCCGATGGCAGCCAGATCGTTTTCCAGTGGCGGCCTCAGCCGAGGGACATCTCCGATCTGTATACCAAAGTGGTCGGCGGAAGCGGCGAGTTTCGACTGACACACGGATCGAGCGATAGCTTCTGTCCGGCTTGGTCGCCCGATGGCCGGTCCATCGCGTTCCTGCGCAAAGTCGCCGAGGACCGGAGGGATTTATTCCTGATTTCGCCGTTGGGCGGGCCGGAGCGCAAGCTTGCCGAACTGGACATGCCCATGTATGCAGAATGCGTGTCGTGGCATCCCGACGGCAAATGGCTGATCGTTTCGCGCAGGCAGCAACGCAAGGATGCGTTTGCGCTCTTTTCAATTTCCATCGGGACCGGCGAGCAACGCCAGCTTACGTTTCCGCCCGAAGAATCGCACGTCGATTGCTTTCCCGCTGTTTCTCCGCGTGGCGATGCGATCGTATTCTCAAGAGGTGCTCCAGGCCTGATCTTGGCCGATCTTTATCTGCTGCCACTGGCACCCGGACTCGCGGCAAAAGGGGCTCCGCGCCGCCTCACTTTCGATCACCGGATGAATTCCGCGCCGGCGTGGGCGCCCGATGGCCGCGGGATCGTCTTCAGCTCGGGCTCGCCACACAGTCCCGAGTTATACGAACTCGATTTCTCGCGATTTGGGTGGCGGGCCCGCCAACCGAGACTCTTAGCCTTTGCCGGCGAGGGAGTTCGGGACCCGGCGATCTCCAGTAATGGTCGCCTGGCGTTTTCGAGGTCCACCATTCGCGCCAACATCTGGCGGTTGGCGCTCAACGGGCGGAACTCTGCCGATAAGCCGCCGGAAAAACTGATTGCTTCCACCCATCTCGACCACGACGTTGCGTACTCGCCTGACGGGAAGCGGATCGCATTCTCATCGAACCGGTCCGGCTCTCATGAGATCTGGCTTGCCAACAGCGATGGCTCCGGCGCTACCCAGTTGACTTCGTTCGGAGACACCTACTACACAGCCGGCCCGCGCTGGTCGCCCGAAGGCGCAGTGTTTTTCTATTCGAATTCGGGCGGCATTCTGGCCTTGTACACCGTCAGCCCGGAGGGAGGCGCGCCGAAGCGTCTTTCGTATAAAGTAGGCGGGTGGTCGCACGACCATAAGCAAATGTATTTCGATGCGCACGGCCAGATATGGCGGACTCAATGGCCCTTCTCGCCCGCTGGTCCCAAGCCGGTGCAGGTGACGCGAAACGGTGGAGAGGGCCCCCATGTTT
>DATBGM010000149.1:0-10392 GCA_036557945.1 Bryobacteraceae bacterium
AGCGGGACCTGGCCATGAGCTTCGAGCACGCGAAGAACCTGGTGGGCACGCGCGGCCCGATCGGTCGCTGGCTTTGGGCTGAGTATCAGGACTGGTATTTCCGCAACGTAAAGCCGCTGCGCAAGAATGATTTTTCGAAACCGTGGGTTATTTGGGACACGATTACGCTCGCTTACCTCGAGGGCATGACTGCACAGAAAGAAATTCCGCGCCCTCGTCTGGCCGATAATCTCTCGTTCGAGAGGACGACCACCAACAAGACGGTCACCTGGATCACGAGCGTTGATTCAGCGCGGTTGTGGGACGATTTCGGCAAAAAACTGGACTATTATCAAAGCACACACGTAGTCGATTTATCGCCCTGTCTAATACCTCGTCTGTAGGAGACGTTTTATGAGCAACAAACTTCCACGGCGCCGCTTTCTGCAGGCCGCTACCGGAACCGTTCTCGCTTCGCGCAGCATTCTGCTCGAACAACCGGCACGTGCCGCAACGGGCGACCGTTTGCGCATCGGTATCATCGGCGTCGGTATGCAGGGATCGGGACTGCTATCGAACGCGATTTCCCTGCCCGGCATCGAATGCATAGCCGCAGCCGATCTCTACGACGGACGGCACACACTCGCTAAACAAATCACCGGTAATCCCAACCTGCCGACGACCCGCAACTATCACGAATTGCTCGAACGGAAAGATATCGAGTGTTTGATAGCGGCAGTACCGGACCACTGGCATATGCGCGTAGTAGTAGACGCCTGCCAAGCCGGGAAGGACATCTACTGCGAGAAGCCGATGTCGCATACCGCCGAGCAAGGCTTCGAAATGGTGAAAGCGGCGGCCGATAACAAGCGTATTGTGCAGATCGGCTCGCAGCGCGTGAGCTCCGCGCTCTGTGCGAAGGCGCGCGAGATGTATAAACAGGGTGCGATTGGCGCGATCGAAATGGTCGAGCTGTCGCTCGGCCGCAACAGCCCGACCGGAGCCTGGGTCTATCCTCCACCGCCCGATCTTTCGCCGCAGAATCTCGACTGGAATACCTGGCTGAACGATGCCCCCAAGGTTCCCTTCAGTCCGGAGCGCTTTGCGCGCTGGCGCTGCTGGAAGGAATACGGCACCGGTGTCGGCGGCGATCTGATGGTCCACCTGCTGAGCGGGATGCTGTACACGCTCGACTGGAACAAATCGCCGCAGTCGGCCTCCGCCCTGGGCGGGATTTTCCGTTTTAAAGACGGGCGGAACATGCCGGACTTACACACGGTCCTGTTCGATTACGACGGCATTCCGGTATACGTACGCTTAAGTTTGTGCGCCGAGACACCCGAGTTCGCCCGGTTTATGGGCCCCAAAGGTATTCTCGAGGCTACCGGAAAGACGCTGCGCTACATTCCGCAGAGCGGACAGGATGACTCACCGAGCTACTATGCCAACAGTTTTCCGCGCGAGCTGCATCAAAAGTACGTCGCGGAATGGATGGCGGAACATCATGAAATATTCGGGAACGAAGCCATTACAGACACGACGGAGTACAGCGGCCCCGATTGGGACGATGTGAACCCGCACTTATGGAATTTCTTTCAGGCGGTGAAATCAAGGAAATCGGTAGTAGAAGACGCAGTCTTCGGTAATCACGCGGCAATCGCGTGTCACATGGCTAATGAATCCTATTTCCGCAAGTGCCCCGTGCGTTGGAATGAGAGCGCTCGCAGAATTGAAAGCGAGGCGGCCTGAAAAGCCACCTCGCGTTACCCTGTGTTAGACGGCGCCGCGACGTCCGGCGAGCAAGCTCACAAGGAACAGCACCAGAAAAATCACGAAGCAAATCTTCGCAATCGAACCGGCCGCAGCGGCAATGCCGCCAAAACCGAGAATCGCCGCGATGATCGCGATGACCAGAAATACCCAGGTGTACCAGAGCATGTTTTTCTGCTTTCCTCCTATGCTGGTCTAGCATTTGCCGGGCCATCGCATAAGAGAAAACCAGTACGAGCCAAGTCGTTGAATTCACGTCGCTTATTTAGGTGTGCCCGATGGGAATAGGACCGGGCCAGTAGAAACTGCACGGAAGTAATTTCTCCCGTTGGGAAGAAAATATCAGCCGGCAAGCGGCTTTACGCCGCCTCGGATGTGCTTGGTTTGCGGTGTGTGCGCTCGACCGCTTTCATGCTTGCCGGCTCTTTTTGCCAGGTGTCCCAGAGCGTGGCAACGTTACGTATCGTGATACGGGGTTTCTCGGCATAGACACGATGCGCGAGCGATAAGGATTTCTCACGCAGGTCATGCTGCAGCTTCCCGATCGAAGCCAGAACGAGGTCGACCGTAGCGCGGCCACCGAAACGGTCGGGATCGCGCTCGAGCTTATCGCAGAGCACACAGAGATTGTGATCGTCGCCGAGCCAGGTTTCGAGTTCTTTCAGGCTGGCGGCGTGCGCTTGCATGACCTCGGTCCAAACGCTCTCCAGCAGGCGAACCTGGTACCAATAATCTTTCACGCGCTTGCGCAGATCGTGAAAAGAAGACGGATCACCTTCTTTTTGTGCATTCTTTAAGCTGTCGCGGCCGCGGCGGTAACTCCATTCCAACCCTCCGGCAATGGCCGCAAAACCATCGGTCTTGAGAGGCCATTTTGCAACGCGTCTACGCGCAGAGCGCAGTGCGGATACCACCCGCGCCAAAGTCTTTGCCGTGGCAAACTCGCGCGCGATCTCCTGTTTTTGCTGGCGCAAACCGCTGCGCAGCTTGCGGATGGCGGCAGGTCCCAGCGCTTTACTGCCCGCGTTCTCTGTCAGGCGGCCAACAACCCCAAGCAGCGCTGCTGCATCACGCAAAGGAGAAAGCTGCCGCCCGATATCCCGGAATAAGCTATTTTCCTGTCGATAAATCTTGCCCAGCTCCGGACGAAGAAGCCGCAACACCGCACGTATTTTCTTGATGCTTTTGCGCGTTTCATGAACGGCTCCGTCAAATTTCTTTCCGGAAGAATTTCCCAGAAGTGCGACGGCGGAATCGATCTCTTCGAGAACGATACGCCGCACACCCTCCGGCACGGATTCTTTCGCTTTGAAGCGATAGGCCATGAGCAGCTCAGGAATGACCTTCATGAGGCGCGGTGGGCGCGATGTTGGCCGTATCGTCGCCGTATTCTTTCAGCGCTTCATCCTTGCGGCCCAGCAAATTCAAAGCGGCGGACGTAACATGCTCAACGGTAAAGCCGAAGTGCTTCATGAGTTCTTCGCCGGGAGCGGACGCGCCGTAATGGTCGATGCCGATCATGGTGCCTTCATCGCCCGCCCAGCGTGCCCAGCCATAAGTCGCGCCGGCTTCCACTGTGACTCGCTTCTTCAGATCCTTGGGAAGAACGCTTTCGCGATAGGCCGCGTCCTGCTTCTCGAACAAGAACCAACTCGGCATGCTGACCACGCGCGCCTTCACGCCATAGTCTTTCAATTTCTTCTGCGCTTTCATGCAGAGCGCGACTTCGGAACCGGTACCGATCAAAATGACATCCGGTTTGCCGCCTTCCGCTTCGGAAAGAATATAGGCGCCTTTGCTCACTTCACCTTTAACGTTGTTGCGTTCCAAGTGCGGCAGATTCTGGCGGCTGAAAGCGAACAAGGTCGGACCGTTATGTTCGAGCGCAACTGTCCAGGATTCGGCAGCCTCGGTGGCATCGGCCGGACGCATCACATTCAGATTCGGAATGGCGCGCAATCCGGCAAGCTGCTCGATCGGCTCGTGGGTGGGACCGTCCTCGCCGACGCCCACGCTGTCATGCGTGAAGACATAGAAGCACTTCAGATTGCTGAGCGCGCCCAGGCGAATCGAAGGCTTCATATAATCGGAGAAAACCAGGAAGGTTGCGCTGAAGGGCAGCAAGCCGCCATGGGCTGCCATACCGTTCACGGCTGCGCCCATCGCATGCTCGCGAACGCCAAAAGCAACGTTGCGGCCGCCATAACCCCACACACCACCTACCGCGCCTTGCGTTGCAGGACCGGAGCTCTCCGGCGGCTGAAAATCGCCTTCACCCTTCAGCGCGGTGTTAGTGGAAGGATTCAAGTCCGCCGAGCCGCCGATGATGTTCGGGATGTGCTTGGCGATAGCGTTCAGGGCCTGCCCGCCGGCGGCGCGCGTGGCAAGCGGCTTATCTTCGGGTTTCCACTTCGGCAGATCGGCGCGCCAGTTCTCGGGCAGTTTGCCGCTCAGCATCTGCTCCAGTTCGGCGCCTTCTTTCGGAAAGGCCTTCTTGTAAGCATCGAATTTCGATTGCCAGTCCTGCTGCGTTTTTGCGCCCTTCTCACCTATCTTGCGGAAGAAGTCCACGGAATCTTTCGGCAGATAGAACTTATCCATACTGCCCCAGCCGAGCGTCTTCTTCGCTGCCTGCAGCTCGTCTTCACCGAGCGGATTGCCGTGCGCCTCGAACGTGTCCTGCTTCTTCGGGCTGCCGTAGCCGATGTGCGTACGAACCAGAATCAGTGAAGGCCGGTGGTGTTCATTGCGCGCCCGCTCAATCGCCTTCTCGATTTCCTCGGTATCGTTGCCGCGCTCGACATGCTGCGTATGCCAGCCATACGCCTGAAAACGTTTGGCGACGTCTTCGGTGAAGCAGAGGTCAACACCGCCTGCCAGCGAAATATGATTTTGATCGTATAGGAAGATGAGCTTGCCGAGCTGCAGGTGCCCGGCGAGCGAAGCAGCTTCCTGGCTGACGCCTTCCATCAAATCGCCATCGCCGCAAATGCCGTAGGTGTAGTGATCGACGATGGTATGCCCGGGACGATTGAACCGCGCCGCAAACCATGCCTCCGCGATCGCAAGCCCAACCCCGTTGCCGAAACCCTGGCCGAGCGGCCCGGTTGCCACTTCTACGCCTACCGTGTGCCCGCGCTCGGGATGGCCCGGCGTCTTGCTGCCCCACTGGCGAAAGCGCTTCAGCTCCTCGAGCGGGAGATCGTAACCAGTCAGGTAAAGCAGGCTGTAGAGGAGCATCGACCCATGGCCTGCGGAAAGAATGAAGCGATCGCGATCGAACCAGTGCGGATCCTTGGGATTAAATTTCAGGAACTTCGTCCAAAGCGTATAGGCCATTGCGGCTGCACCCATCGGCATGCCGGGATGACCCGAATTGGCCTGCTGCACGGCATCGGCCGACAGAAAGCGAATGGTGTTAATACAAAGTTCTTCAAGCGTCTGTGTTTCGGTGGTAGGCACGGTTCTTTCTCCTGGTTTGACTCGTATCGCAGCGAGCGGTAACGCGAACTTACAGGTTAGTACGCGCTCCCGTTTACTGCGCCGGGCCACGTTATCCTGACAGTAGAAAAATGGTCTTGCGAGTGGCAACCTTGGTGTTGCTGGCTTCAGCGACACTGGCTGCGCAGAGGACTTCAACGCCGGCCGGTTCCGATACAACAGCAACCGATTCGACGACAACTCCGCCGCCTATTGCTTGCCCGGCGGGAGCGCCAATCAGCTCTGTCGATCTGCGCGTCGAGAGTCCGCTCCAAGCGGAAATGCTGCCCTTTCAGAATATTAACCACCTGACCGAAGGTGACACCGTCCATTACACTCCGGTTCTGCGCAATCACGAAAAACGGCCGGGCGAAGTTTCGCTCGTGATGGCGCCTGCCAAGCGCGACCCGAAAGAGCCCGCGCTGCTGGTCACAGAGCCGAAATCAGCGGATAAAAAGCAGGATTGGAAGATTCCGCGCACGATCAGTCTCGCCGCGATGGTTTACGGGCCACAGGGCTTAAGCAGGAAGAAAGTCGAGGGATTTCTCTCACAGGACGATCTGCTGATCGCGCAGCTCGCCGACTATGCGGAGAAAACAGCCCAAACCGAGGCGCTGGTAGAGGCGCTTTCGAACGCGGGCAGTTCATCGGCGAGCATGAATGCGGCGCTCACAGGTTTCGCCTCGCAATACGGACTTTCGGTGCAGTTGGACAAAACGGCGTCTCCGGCCCTGCAGGCGCAGACGCTGTTTGCGACTATTAATCCGCAGCTTGCAACGTACAATCCCCTGGCGAGCTCGACGGCCGAACGCGTCGGACAGACGACGAGTCTGGCGACCGCCGCCGCCACATTGTTTTTCGGCAGTCCGATCGGCCTCGCCGCCGGCGGCGCCGCCATGCTGCTCGATCTGCGTTATATCGCATTTCCGAATACACAATTCCGCTCGTCGTTTGCACAACCCTTGAACCGGCCGGGCCTGAAAGACGCGCTCCGGCTGTGTGGACAGAGCACACCCGCTCCGCCGCACACGCGTGTGGCTTACATCTGGGCAGTACGCATTCCGAATACGCCGGTGCCGTCAATCAAAATCGGAGACGCGGATTACGTTCCCGGCGGTCAGAAGACGCCCGTACCGGTGGACGTGCCCGATGCGCAATGGAAGTACCTGCAGCGCGCGCGCACCTGGGCGCTGGAGGACGGCAAAGGGCGTCGCACACCGGTCGCGGTCTTGAAACTCGGCAACCAGAAATCGCTCGAGCTGGACTTGACGAAGGCGCCGCCCCCGCCGGGCGATTATCACCTCTCCGCATTCTGGGACTGGACTTCTTTCCAGGCGACAGGCCAAATTCATGTACAGCCGCTCAGCGATTTTAAAACCGCCCGCATCGAGCCCGAATCGCAGGACAAGCTGCTTGCCAAAGCAGGTAAGGTTCCCATCACTGTGAGCGGAAGCGATTTCCAATACGTCACCAAAGCCGAGCTTAAGAAGCTGAACGATGAGTTCGCGGTGCCGGAGCCGGTGCGCTTTGTGCTGCCGAAAGGATTGCGCAAAGGGCCGCAGATGCATGCCGATTTTCAGATCGACACGAGCGCGCTCGATCCCGGCAAGTATCAGCTATCGCTTGTACAGCAGGATTTGAAACCGCATCCGCTGCCGATCAGCATCCTTCCCAATCTTCCGAAGATCGAGAATTTACCGATCCTGGCCAACCAGGGCGAAGCAACGCAGCATTATGTGCTGAAGGGGGAGCGTCTCGATCTGCTGGCGCAATTAAAAGCGCCGGGCGCGACGTTTGAACTGAGCGCGCCTACTCCCCGCAAAGGCGATCGCAATGTGACCATTCAGCTCAAGTCTGACTTGAAGCCGGGGACCGCGCTGAACATCGAAGCGGAACTGGCGGACCGTAGCGAGCCCATGCTGTTGGCGGACGCACTGCAGATTACAGGCCCACTGCCGGCCATTGCCAGCTCACATCTCTCCCTGCCGAACGGGATGGCCATCACCCCGCCAGCCGACGAGTTTCCAGCCGGCGCAGGCTATAACCTGACTGCGATGCTCGACGTGCGCAACGTAGAAGCACGCAGTGTTCTGCGCCTCGCCTGCGCTGAGAATATCAGCAAACCGGTCCTGCTGCATATCGGCGAGCAAAACGCAAAATATAGCCTGCAGCGGCTTTCGCCGGACCAGCTCTTTTTATCAGCCGACACCAACGAATTTCCCGCGGGATGCACGCTACAAGCGATCATTACCAATGGCCTCGCAGGCGAATCACAGCCCTATACGCTCGCGCACATCATCCGATTGCCGCAGATTGAAGCCTTCGAGAGCACACCCCAGACTTCGCTGGATGGCAAGCGCGTCTACACGCTCAGCGGGCGAAACCTGGAGATGATCGAGAAAGTGGGCTGGGATCAGCTCGAGGGAGTGCCTGTTACAACGCTACCGGCGCCGATTCAAGGGCAAGGCCAGCGTCAATCGTTGCAGATTAACTTGCCGGACCCTGTGCCGCCACATGCGAACCTGTTCGTCTGGCTGCGTGGCGAAAAAACGGCGAGTCCGACCACCTTTGCTCCTGTTGTGAAAGGGCCGGCTGGTACTCCGAACAGCCCGTCAATCGGTCTTCCGCAAGCGCTTCCTCAGAATACTTTGCGATGAAGAGAGCACTTTTTTCGGCTGTGCCTCGCTCACGCGTTTCGCGCGATTCAGAATTGAGTTCTGTCCGGTTGATTCGCCGGCGTCGGTTGCGATCACGCGGCCATGCTCATCCAGTCGCTCGACATGCGCGCGTTCCGTCGCGAGTTCGACTTTCTGTTGCACCGTCTCCGCCGTTTCCGTGCGCGTCACGTGAATCTCTTCAGTGATAACCCACTGTTTCTCGCAGCCGTTAAGAACTTCAGAAACGACCGGAATAACGAGCGTTTCGCCGGAACGATGCGGCGGCTGCGGTCCGTCGACCACACGGTTTACCGGAACGCGTTTCACTTCTGCGCGTCCTTTGCGTAGTTCCTGCTCGAGCAGCTCCTCGTGCGTCTCGCGTGATTTTGTGACGCGCACGGTGCCGGTTTTCACCGGCACCGCGCCCGCATGCGCCTCTTCCCGGATAACGGGAACGACGATATCGCCGGCTTTCTTTGCCATACGCTTTAACGCGACGCAGCAGTAGAGCGCGTTTTACCGGTGACTTTGTCCCAGCCGTACCGCACCGCGTCCTTCACTCGCTCCCATGCGCTTTCGGGATAGCGGCGGCCGTAATCCTGGCGGAGTTCCGGTTCGATCTCGTTATATTCACGTCCGCGATAGCGTTCATCGTTTGCGATGTCCGCGCCGTAGCGGTAAGCAGGCGCGTAATCCTCGTAATCGCCTGCCGGATAGGTGACCGCAAAGTGGCGTCTGTATTCGGTGTCGATATCGGCATCGCCAGCCCCCAGGTTTTCCACCCGGACGTCGCTGCGCCGCACCGTATCGTTAACTCTCTCGATGCGTTCGGTTGCATCCTTACTGACTCGCACCTGCTCGACAACGCGCGCTTCCTTGGCAATCACCGGCTCCTCGGCGTACTCGGGTACTTCGATTACCTGGTCGCGTCCTGCGCGAATATCCGCTTCGTTGGCGGGCCGGTTCACCCGCTCGCGATCCACGCGAACACGCTCTTCTCTTAACCGGACCTCTTCCTCTACCGGCCTTTCCGTAATGCGTGAATAGACCCGTACGCCGCCCTTCTGTACAACGCGTTTGCCGACTTTCAGCTCCTCTTCTACGACCGGCAAACCGAGTTCTTCGCGCGCATTGAGCTTATCGGATTCACTGCCTTGATATCCGGCGTTATAGACATTCGACGTAGCAACTCCATGGGCGCTCCCGAAATCGTCGGAATGGACATCCACGGGCGAGTAGCGGTTCAAAATCTCCGAAACACGGTCGATATTGGCGTCGGGAGTGTCGACGCTCACGACCGTCTTGCCGGAGGCAACAGCCCGTTCGTAGCCCTGACGGTGTTCGTCTTCCGCCGTGCCGAACAGCGATTTGAACCACCCCTTGATGCCGCCCTCACGGTGCTCGAAAGCAGCCGAGGTATTGGACGTCGTCTCAGATGAGACGTAAACTTTATCAGATCCGAACCCGGCAGTTTTCAGGTCGTTTACCGCCTGCCGGGCATCATTTGCATTCTCGAAAACCGCCACCACTGTGGCATCTACGGTACTGGCCATTTGGCATTCCTCCTCAGAATCGATACATAAGGTGGACGACTCTGAAGAGGAATTGCTACACTCGGCCGGGCGCTTTTCTGCCAGTCGGCCTGCTCAGGATTTTTTGCTTTGTACCTGGCTCAATTCGGTAAGAACTTCCTGGCTATGCTTGTTCGGATCAACGCCTGTCCAGACCTTCACGATTTCGCCTTCCGGATTAATCAGGAACGTGTTGCGGGCGGCGATCTTCATGCCCATCATATTGCGCAGCGATCCGTATTCTGCGACGACTTTCTTATCCGTATCCGCCAGCAGCTTGAAAGTGAGTCCCTGTTTGGCGCAGAAATCTTTGTGGCTGTCGCTAGAATCGACGCTCACGCCCAGAATCACCGCGTTCGCCTGCTCGTACTTCGCCAGGTCGCGCTGAAAATTGTGCGCCTCGATCGTGCAGCCCGGCGTGTTGTCCTTTGGGTAGAAATAGAGCACAATCCACTTGCCGCGGAAATCCGTGAGCCCGATCTGTGAACCGTCCTGCGACGGAAGTTGGAATTCGGGCGCCTTTTGACCTGCTTGGGGCACTGCATTATCACTGTAACCGGTCAATGCTCCTAATGAAAAGGCAAGTAAAGCCGACCCCGCCAGGCGGAGACGACCGAACGCGCTGCGTAACTGCATAGTTTCAAAACCTCTCCTGGTGATTTGTGCTGGCACTACGAATTGTATCTGGCGCGTTGCATTCACCGGAAGTGTTCGACGATCCATAAGTCGCTGGCGGGCGGTTCGTATTGCGAGTAGAGAATACTCCGGCGGTCGGGTGACAGCGAAAAGCCGTACGCGGCAAAGCCCGTGAGGTCGGCGACCGAGGTGGTTCGTCCCGTTGCAAAATCGAGGAATTTGATCGTGCTGTGCGGCTCGTCGCGCCATCCGGGAATAAAGTAGATGCCGCGTTCGACTACTTCAAAATTCTGACAACA
>DATBGM010000150.1:0-13707 GCA_036557945.1 Bryobacteraceae bacterium
CGATTGCAATGCGCCGGCGCAAATTGCAAGCGGCTGATGCGTTTGCCGCGCAGCTCCGCAGGACGACGACATCACCACCGTCGTGCTGCGAGTCACGCAAAATGATTGACAGGCCCGCTGCCACGGCCCAGCCCGGGCGCCGTGCGAATCGCCTCCTGTAAATACTCGCGTGCGCTTCGAACAGCTTCCGCGAGCGGCCGGCCGAGTGCAAGTCCGGCCGTAATCGCAGCCGAGTAGGTGCAGCCCGTGCCGTGAGTATGGCGTGAGGCAATTCGGGGATAACGGAAAATCTCGACGCCGTCTCGTGTGTGTAGAATATCTACCGGGTCGCCCGCCAGATGGCCGCCTTTCACCAGCACTGCTTCACAGCCGCCTTCAAGAATGCGCACCGCGGCAGCCTTCATCTGTTCTTCGCTTGCGATCTCGATCCCGGCGAGCGCCTCCGCTTCCGGCACATTCGGAGTGACTAGTGCGGCGAGCGGCAGCAGCACCGTTTTCAGAGCTTCGGCCGCCCGATCGTTCAACAAACGCGCTCCGTGCTTGCTGATCATCACAGGATCGACCACCAGCGGAAAACGGAAGCTCCGCGCCAGGCTTGCGACAGCTTCTACAATGTCCGCGCTTCCGAGTGCGCCGGTTTTGGCGGCCCGCGGCGGAATGTCGCCGATTACCGCCTCAACCTGCTGCGCCACTAGTACGGGCGGCATGAGTTCGACATGCGAGACGCGCTCCGTATTCTGTACGGTTACCAGCGTAATCGCCGCTTCGCCGTAGACGCCGAAGCGGTGAAACGTTTTGAGGTCGGCCTGAATGCCGGCGCCGCCGCTCGGGTCGGAGCCGGCTATAGTCAGGGCTGCCCGCAGCATGCCTCATTGTAAAGAGGGCGGTCAATTGTCGCTTTCGCGGCGCGCCTGGTCGGCATCTTCAGCCAGGTCGCGCAAGTATTCAAAGAACGCTTTCGTCTGGCCGATAAAGAGCCCGTCATCCACGAAGGCCTTGAGCGCAGCCATGGCGGCGCCTCGAGTCTCAGTCGGCCGGATGATAGAAACCTGCGGAAACCTACGGCTCAAAAACGGGCACGGCTCCGGCATGATCAGGTTGGTCTGAAAATCCTCGCCGCCGAAGGGCGGGCTGTTGAGATCGGGAAACACTAATGCCGGATTCGTCGGATCAGTTAGAGGCTTCGCATTACCGACCTTATCGTGCCAGGTTTGGAAATGCGCCATCTCCGTGGGCCCGATGCTCAGCAAAATGCGCAGCACTTCGCGGCTGGTGACGCGCTGTGCAAGCGCTGGATAGAGGCTCGTACCGCCCTGTTCGATGAAACAAAAATGAAATCCGGCCGTGTTGGCGATGGCTTGTATGTGATCGTCCGGAAAGAGATCGCTATCGTCGCGCGGGATCGCCGGAAATTGACCTTTGCTCAAGCTCGGCACGGCCTGCGCGAATTTGAAATTCGGGTCGAGATCCGGGTTCTGGTTACGAGCCCTATAGCGCGTCCACCAGCTTGTGTCCACCGTAAGCTGCATCAGGTTGGTAAGCCGGAAGATTTGTCGCGCGCCGGTAGCCCGGCTGCTCGGAAGGATGCGGAACGGGCGCAGATCGGCCGGCTCGGCGCCTTTTGCCCGCAGATATGCATTCAGAAACGCGGCGTGCGATATCTCGTCTTCGGTGTTGTCATGAATGTACTGATCCATGTCTTCATCGAGCTGCGAAATCGCTTCGTGATAACGCGGGCTTCCGCCGGTGATGCCCGGGACTTCGCTATCCTGCACACCGGCCAGCTCGTTATATTGAATCCACAGATCGGCTTCGATCAGTTCGGCGGCCGCCAGGAAGCGCAGAATGGCGGCGTCGCCCCGGTTCAACCGGCCGCTGCCTTCTTCGCGTTCCTGCGCCGCCAGTTGTATGCCCGCTGCTGCGGCTCCGGCCGCTGTTAAACTGCCCTTGATGAAAGAGCGGCGGTTTCTTCCGCGCTCTGAAACGGTTGCTGTATTAGTCACAGGTTTCCCTCTCTTAAGCGTGATATTAGGCGCGTGAGAGCGTGTCAGGTGTGCGGAATCCGTAACTAATTTGCGAAGAATACGCGATGCGAAGCCGCGAATTACTGAAAGGTGAGATTGGTATTCGTTTCTCCGGCTGAATTAGTAAGAGTAACTGCTACCGAACCGATCTGAGTTATATCGCCCTTAACCGGGAACTTGGCTTGTAGCGCAAAGGCGCCTCCCGCCTGGTTATTGGTAAAGAACAACTGGTGAAAGTTGCTCGTGGCATCCACATCGACGGGCGTTACATTAATCTGCTTACCTTTCAAATCAAAGAACGTGAACGACATCTTACCGGCGCTGTAAGTATTGTCGTAGCCGTTTATCGTTACCACAAGGTTGGGATCCTGGCGCTGCGCCTGCGCGCTAGAGATGTGAATAAGCGCTGGCGTAATCGTGAAGGTCTGCGTAACAGGTGCCGTATTGACGAAGCTCAGTGTAAACGTAAGCGTCCCGGCAGTCGTGCCGGTTTGAAAAATGAGTGCGGATTGATTCTGATAGGTCGCCGTCTGCGAACCCTTCGCCAGATCGAGCGAGAGATTCCGGCTGCTTAGGGGAACGAACTGGACTGCCGGATCGTCCGCCACATCGGGGACCGTGGGCGTGAACTGCATGCTGAGCGTACCGATGGCGTCCTGTGTGGAAGCGCTCGCTGCCTGCGCCGTGACGGTTACCTGTTCGCCGCTGGTCAGCGGCCGCTTGCTGAACTGCAGCGACATCGCAGGCACGGGAGAAACCACGGCCAGACCGGTGAGGCCAAATACGCGCGTGCCGATGGTCAACGATCCCGTGTAAGTGCCGCTCGAGTTGGCCGAGAACGCGATCCGAAACGTTATAGAGGTGTTAGGTTGAATTACCGCCGGGAGGCTTGGTGCGCCCTGTATAGTGAACGCGGCGCCTCTAACGGAGAGCTGGGTGACAGTCACGGCGCTGAACGACGTCTGTGGATTGCTGACGGTGAAAGTTAGTGTCGCACCTCCCGGCACCCCCGGAACAAGTTGTCCGAAACTGATCGGGGTTGCTGCCTGAGGCAGAGTGCGCACACCGGTTGCGTCCACATAAGAAATCTGCAGCGCGTCGATGCCTGTGCTGGCAGTGCCCGTTCCTTGGATACCGTAGCTGTTCGAGCCGACAAGTAAAGTGGCAGTCGTAAGAACGGTCTGGCCCGGTTCAAATTTAACCGTGAATGTCGCGCTGGCGCCCGGCCCCAGGGTTGCGGGTAAGCCGGAGGTATCGACCGAAAATGCGCTGCTTGTGAAGACGCCGGTTTGAATCTTGACCGCGGGAGTTGTTAAAGTACTTGCGGTCTCGTTCGTAAGCGTGAACGCGATCGAAGAAGTCGCGCTCGTGGACACGCTACCGAAATCGAGTCGCGATGTTCGAAACGGAAACAACGTGGCATCGCGCGCGCCGTTGTTGTAACTCAGACGAAGTTGTTCGGCGCTGGCCGTGCCGGAAATCGGTATAGTGACCGGCTGGCCCGGAAACTCGCGAGTAAATACCTGTATATTTGTTTGTTTTAAGCCGCTGCTGGTTGGCGTGAAGTGAAGATAAAATGGATAGTTACTGAGATCGCTCTTCGGCGCGAGTATTTTGTCTGTTGCGCCGCCATCAATCGTGAAGTCGGCGCTCGGACTTGCGTCACAACTCGGGATTGTCAAGCCCACACAGACAGTGATAATTTCAATCGGGGTCAAACCGGAATTCGTTATGTTCACGAGAATCGTCGAGGATCCGCCTATGGGGATCGCATCAGGAAACGAATACGAGCTTCCGAGCGGCGTACTGGCATTGCCGCTTGCAATATCCGTTGTATATGCAAATTTGAGACTCTGCGCCGATAATCCGATGCAGCAAAGCGCGGCAAGCCAGAGCAGCTTCATCGCGCAGCCCTCGCCACGGGAAGCGGCAGCATCGACAGGCTCGGCTCATCACCGAAATGTAGCGCCCAATGCGAACCGTTGTCCCGGAAAAATAAATGCACCCAGCTAGCGGACATCTGCTCCGCCGTAAAGACCGCCCCGGGTAAGGGTAGTACATGCCGCGTGCCGTTTGAACGTTCAACCTGCAGCCCGTCTTCGTCTGCCCAAATCAGCCGGTCTCCGAACTGAAAAGCAGGCCCCCTGATGCCGGGCAGCAGCGTGGAAGATACGATATTGCCGTCCGGTAGCGCAACAGTGACCGCCGAAACAGTATGGTCCGGGTTTGTAATCAAAAGCCGGGCTGCGGTTGGCGAAAGCAGCAAGACAGAGCTCACCGCGCCCGGATCGTTTACCGCCGTACTCAGAAAATCGTTGCGGTCCCACCAGACAAGCGTCTGGCGTGAAGGCAGCCACGCCATCGCGCGCTCCCGCCCGGCTTCGATCTGGAGCAACGGCGCGGCGCCGCCGTACGGGAACGTTCCGAGTACTTTCCCGGTTTTTTCAACCAGCTTGATCGTGCCGTTACTGGCAATCAGGCCGTCTGTGTCGGAGAAAGCCGTTGCATCGGCTGGACCAAAAACAGATCCCGCAATCACCAGGTTGCCGGGTATGCCCAGCAGCTTCTGAATTGGAACTTCCTTATAGCGAACGAAACCCGGACTCGGCGCGGAAATCTGCGCCGGCGCCAGGCCCGCAAGCGCGACGAGCAGGCAGAGAATGCGGAGCTTCATCAATGACCCACGCTCACCGAGGGCGGTCCGATGGTAATGCCCGAAGTTGAGCTGCCGGAACTGCCGCTGCCGTGTGTGAAAGCGATCGCGGCGCCTGCACCGGCCGCAACTGCCAGCCCGATAAGAATACGGTTGCGGACGTGATGATCGGAAGAAGCCTTCCCGCTGCTGACGATGGAGAGCCGGGGGGAAAGGTCACCGCCGGCGGCTTCCGCAACCAACGGCCGGATCGGCACGTTGGCATTAGGCGAATCGTCGTTCATAACGACCACTCCGGGGGCGGGCGGAGGGCTCTCGCGCGGAATGTCTTGCGGAACTCGTAACGGAACGGCGGCTTCCGGCTGATTTGCCGGCACTACCCGCGCGGGACTTACCGGAACCGGCTGGCTTACGGGCGAGGGCGCCACGGGCGGTGCCAATTTTTTCTCGAACAGGAGTCCCGCATGCGCAGTCCCCTTGGAGGCCGTGATGCGCACGCTCGCCGTCCCCGATGCAGCTCCCCAGAGAATGCCGTCCACCCCGGCTTGCCCGTTCCTATCCGTTGCCGCGACCGCCGTCGTGCTTCCGTCGGCAAACGTAGACATATCCGGCAGCCGGAAGACAACCTTGGCGTCCGGAACCCGGTTCCCGGCCGGATCGGTCACTTCGACGGCAATCCCGTCCGGGGCAGCGTTCCGTTCTATGACCTGGAGATTGAGCCCGGGTGTTTGACCAGCTGCCAAAAGGGCGCTAAGGGAAATGGAAACCAGTGCGGAAAAGAATTTCAAGCGGCCTCACTTAACAAGCCGCCGCGCCCGTAGCGGACCTTAAAAGAATTAAACGACCTGGATCAACAGCGCCGTCACATTATCGGGTCCGCCGGCACGATTTGCGGCTTCGATAAGTAAGTGACATTTTTCCGGCAGACTTTTCTCAGTTTCAAGCACATCCACCAGCATTTTCTCGTTCAGTACGCCATGAAGGCCGTCTGAGCAAAGCAGAAGCTGGTCGCCCGATGTGAGTTGAACAACACGGGAAAAGATGCGCAGTTCTTCCGAGCTGCCGATCGCCATGGTCAGGACATGACGCATCGGATGTTTCTTTAGCGCTTCATCGCTCAAGCCAAGCTGCGGACCGACCTCGGCGACCCAGGTCTGATCCTGCGTTACCAGAGAAACCTGACCCTTGGAGATCAGGTACGCCCGGCTGTCACCCACGCTGCCAATCTCGAAGTCTTTTCCGCTGGTTTTGCGCGCCACGAGCAGCGTCGTGCCCATGCCGTCCAGCTCGGGGTGCGTTTGCGCAGCATGCCGCACCGCCCAGTTCGCTTCCTCGAAAGCATGCTGCAAGCCATCGCCCGAACTCGAGTCCAGCAGAACTTCGTACAGGCGTTCGGCGCCGATGTGCGAGGCGCATTCGCCCGCGTTGGCCCCTCCCATGCCGTCGGCGAGAATGAAGATACCCGATTCGGCGTCGCTAATGAAATAATCCTCATTGTTCGCGCGCACACAGCCTGGGTCCGACAGCCCAAACGCCTCAAGCATACGAAGTTATCCGATTATACGTGCGTTTTCCCGGCGCCGACAATCAACTCCCCTTGCTTTGCACGAGAGCTTTCAATTGCTGAAAAGCCACCAGATCGAAATCCGATTTCAGACGGTCCGGAGCGGGCGATTTGCCGCCGGCGCTCGTGAATTCACGGCGCTGAGCGCGGCCGAGCAGAGACTGCGCTTCGGTATCGTCCGGCCTCCGTGCCAGCACCCCCCGGAATCGGGAAGCCGCCTCGTCAAACTGGTTCTGCTTCAGTAGCACATTCCCGAGATTGAATAAGTAGTCCGGATCGTTCGCATCGCCCTCCAGCGCCCGCTTGATATCATCGGCGGCATTCGGCTGGTTCAACTGGTTTTCGGCCGCGCCCAGGTTATTGTAGACCTCGTTTAACGGGTACGCCCTTGCGATCTCCCGAAAATAATTCGCAGATGCTCCATAATCGGCGGCATGGTAGGCTGCTAGTCCCATGGCAAAGCGCGCCTCGGCGTACCGCGGATCCGTCGCTGGCACACGTTCCAGCCAGGTGATCGTTTTGCGATATTCTTTGCGCTCGAGCGCCAGTTTCCCCAGCTCGAATGCCGGGCTCGCGAACCGGCCGTCCAGCGCGAGCGCCTGCAGAAACCATTGCTGCTGCTTTGCCTTATCGGACGAGAGCAAGCCCCGAATATAACTCTCCACCGCATCCACACGGGTCAGCTTGCCTGGAGCCAGGAACTTCTCCACAGGCAGATTGCTCGCCGGGTCGAGATAGCGCAGCACCTGCCAGGCAAGGTGCTCTTCCACGCGCGCAAGATCCACCAGCTTGCCGGCCTCGGCCCAGTCCGGACCGTCATGCAGTTTTCGCAGATCGAGAATATGCGCGCTCACCTGAACCGAGCTGTGCTTCAGATCCGAATCACCCGGCGGGAGACTCGCCTGGTAGGTTCCGTAGCAGACGTAGTTGGCGCCTAGACTTTGCCCGAGCCGGATCAGCGTGGCCTTGGTAAAGTCCGCGCCCGCGCGCAACGACATGCGGTGCAGCGCCTCACCCCGCGCCTCCCGTCCGTAGACGATCTGGTTTTGCGCGCTCAACTCGTCTTTCAACGTTTCCGAGATGCTCTCGCCTACCCAGCTCAAATCCGGATACGAGGAGCTGTTGTGGAAGGGCAAGACCAGAACTGTAACCGATTTCGCAGAACACGCCAGAGCCAGGCAGAACAGCGAAATCAGCGCTCTTTGAAGCAGCACGCATTCATGGTAGCTGAAACCCCCGCGCGTCTTATACACGTCTATTCACGGGCGTGCAGCGGATTCTTACCGGTTTCGTGACGGCGGTTCTCGCCGGATACTCGCCCGCGCTTTGTGAGGAGCTGCGGGAAGTGCACGGCCCTGGCTTTTTGAAATACTTGACCGTGGAGTCCTTCGGCCTAAGCGGCTCGCCGCTGGAGTATGTGGCGGGATTCCCAGAGCGATTGACGGACGGGCCGTTTACTTCCCACGGGCTGGAATGTCCACGCTGCATCATCCGGCCGACCATGGAGCGGACCAAGTACGTCTTGCCGCCGTTCGGCTCTCAGATTACCTGGACGTTCGCCAACGGCCGCGCCGAAATCTTTGGGGGGTTCGGAGGCATCAATGCCTGGAAGCCGGAGAACACGACCATTGATCCCGCTCGACTCCCCGCACCCGGAAAGAAATTGCGCCCCGGCTCGGCCAGTTTTAGCAAATCCTTCAACGATGCCTGGCTCGTTCAGGAGACGGTGGGCACTAAGGTTGCAGTCGATCCGGGCCGGCGCGTATGGCTCGGGGTAACCGGCCGCTTTATCACTAATTTTGGCCCTGGAAAGGGGCGTTGGGCCGGCTTTGGACCCACCGCCGCCTTCCGTTTTGGCCGCTAGCTGGTCTTAATTTGCTCCACCTGCCGTGCCGCCATTTTCCGGCGCAAATACGATTTTGGTCGTGGTCCCGCCGACGTGAATTTCATGAATGACGCTGTTCACATACTGCACTTGCGTGTTCGAATATTTCGTCTGCGCCTGTTCGGTATGCGCCGGCACGGTGATTGATTGCTTCCCGTGTTTCAATACTGCGTTGTTTCCTTCGAGCTCGACTTTGTAATCACCGGCTTTGACTTGCTTCCCCGCCAGCGTCGTGTCCTCGAGAATGTTGACCTTGTAAGTCTTGTTCGCGGCAACTAGCGAGACGGCTGCAACCGCGGACGTCAGCAAAATCTTCTTCAACATGGAAATCGCTCCTTATAAATCGATACGCAGTAGCCGATCAGGGGAGTTTCTCAAAATTATCTAAAGAAGAGATTGCGGCTTTCTGAATTTCCGGATTATTTCCAAATCCAGGCAGCCAAATTACGTTTTTTTCCGCGCGAAACCAGGTGAACTGGCGTTTGGCATATTGACGCGTTCTCGTCTGGCATTCCAGGATTGCTGCCTCGCGCGGCCTTCCCTCGACCAGGATTTGTACCGCCTGTTTGTAACCAAGCGTTTGCAACGGTTTGGCGCGCGGCGAAATGCCGGTCCGGAGGAGGGCCGCGGTCTCTTCCACCAGGCCGTTGTGGAACATGCGCTGGCTTCGTTCCTCCAAAAATGCGTAGAGCTGTTTGCGGTCGGGCGCCAGTCCGATCTTAAAGGTACGAAATCCGCTCAAAGGTTCGGGCGGCCGCCTCTTTGTTCCGGCGATCTCGATCGCGCGCATCAGTTTTTGCAGATCGTTCGCATGGATGCGGCCTGCCGATTGCGCATCGTAGCGCTGTAGGAACCGGTGCAGCGCAGCCGGGCGGCGCCGGGCGACCGCGGCCAGCCGCTCGCGTAATTCCGCATCGCGCTCCGGAAACGGCGAAAGGCCATCGAGCAGCGCTCGCAGATAAAACCCGGTACCGCCCACCAGGACCGGTACGCGCCCGCGCCCGGCGATCTCGTAAAGCAGCGGCCGGGCCAGGCGTGCGAATGCTCCCGCCGTAAGCTCCTGGTTGATGTCGAGAATGTCGATCAGGTGGTGCGCAATGTCCCGGCGTTCAGCAGGCGGTAACTTGGCCGATCCGATGTCGAGTCCGCGATACACCTGGACCGAATCGTAGTTCACAATTTCCCCGCCAATCTCTTGCGCCAGCCGCAAGGCCAGTTCACTCTTGCCGCTGCCGGTCGGGCCGACAATGGCGATTAGAAGAAACGGATTACCGGACACGGGTTTCGTAACCTGATCGGCACGCCAAACATCCCTTTAGCGGCGCTATACTAAGGGCAACCTCTGCGCAGGCAGTGGCGAGACCCGATTACACAAAAGAGCAGGATGAGCCCGCGGTTTTCAGCGAGGCGAAGATTCAAACATCGAAGCGGTCGAATGTCCCACCCCCACTTTCATTTTCTCAAGCGTGTTTTTCCTGTCCTCGCATGCGGATTGTTTGTCATTCCGCTCCTTGCCAGCGAGGCGCAGAATGCCAGCCCGACTTCGGATAGCGCCGTCAAGCTGCCTCCTGCCACGAAGCAGGCCAGTTCGCTGAAAGCATCCGCCTACTATCATTTTGCGCTCGGCCATCTCTATGAAGACCTGGCCGCCAGTTCGGGTAATCGCAGCGAGTACGTCGATAAGGCCATCGAGAATTTCCGCCTGGCCATGAAGGACGATCCGGGCGCCCAATTCCTGGTCGAGGATATCGCGGAGCTTTACCGCATGTCGGGCCGCCTGCGGGAAGCGGTGGAAGAGGCGCAGCAGGCGCTCAAAAACAACCCGGAAGATCTCAACGCGCGCAAAGTGCTGGCGCACATCTATACGCAGCAGATCGGCGACGCACAGACGAACCGCGTTGACGAGAACATGGCGCGTAAGGCAATTGAGCAGTACAAGTACGTCACCGAGAAGGATCCGAAAGACGTTGAAAGCCTGGTGATGCTGGGCAGGCTCGAGCGTGTGGTCGATGACTCGGTTTCCGCCGAAGCGGCATTCAAAAAGGCGATTGCGGCCGAACCCGACGATGAAGACGCGATTGTCGGTCTGGCAAGCGTGTATTCCGACCGTGGAGATGCCAAGGGCGCCTCCGCGCTGCTCGAGAAGCTGGCTCAAAAGAGTCCGTCGCCGCGGGCGTTGGTGATCTTGGCCAACAATTACGAATCGATGCGCGAATACTCGCTGGCAGCCGATGCGTACAAGAAGGCGCTCGATCTCGATCCGAACCGCCTCGAGCTGAAGCATGCCATGGCGCAGGATCTCGCGCTCGCCGGCCGTTACGACGATGCGTTGAAAGCCTACAGCGAGCTGAGGCAGGCGAATCCGCAGGATGCGCAGCCCTATCTGCGTTCGGCCCAGATCTACCGCGAGCAGAAGAAAATGGCGGATGCCCGCCGTATGATCGACAAGGCGAAAGAACTCGATGCCGACAATCCGGAAGTGTTATTTGCCGATGCCGAGCTGCTCTCGGAAGAAGGGAAAACCACCGATGCGATCGCCGAGCTGCGTGCCGTGCTCGATAAAACGGCCGGCAAGAACTATGATCCGCAACATCGCCAGGCGCGCATCGAAATTCTCGAGCGGTTGGGCATTCTGCAGCGCAAGGCTGAGCAGTACGATGAGGCCGTTGCCACCTTCCGCCAGATCTCCGCACTCGATCCCGATCTCGCTCCGCGCGCCGAAGCACAGGTGATTGACACCTATCGCGCCGGACGCCAGCTTGCCAAAGCGCAGGAAGCGAGCGATGCCGCTGCCAAAAAATATCCGAACGATCGAACCTTGACCCAGGTCCGAGCCGAATTGCTGGCCGACCAGGGCAAGATCGATCCGGCTATCGCCGAGCTCAAGAAGCTGCTCAATGGTAAAAACGACCGCGAAATTTACCTGCAGATGGCCGATACCTATCAAAAAGCCAAGAATTACACCGAAATGGCCAACGCCGTCGATGAAGCCGACAAACTCTCAAAGACGAAAGAAGACAAGACCAACATCCTGTTCGTTCGCGGCGAGATGATGGAGCGGCAGAAGAAATACGATCAGGCCGAGCGGATTTTCCGGCAGGTCATTCAGGACGACCCGAATAATGCCTCCGCGCTGAACTACCTCGGCTATATGCTGGCCGATCAGAATACCCGTTTGACGGAAGCGCAGCAGTTGATCCGGAAGGCGGTCGAGCTCGATCCGAATAACTATGCGTTTCTCGACAGCCTGGGTTGGGTGTATTACCGCCTGAATAAGCTGGATGACGCCGAGCAGCAGCTCTCGCGTTCGGTTCAGTTGATGTCGAAAGACCCGACCATCCACGATCACCTGGGCGATGTCTATTTCAAACAGGGAAAGACGCGCGAAGCCATTGCGCAGTGGCAGTCATCGCTGCAGGAATGGAACAGCGGCGCGCCTGCCGATGCCGAGCCGGACGAAATCGCCAAAGTGCAAAAGAAGCTGGATAGCGCCCGGGTTCGTTTGGCAAAAGAGCAGGGCCCCGCGCGGATAAATTAGGCTCAGATCTTCAGCAGCGTCCGCAAGCGGCGGGTCTGAATCCGGCTCACCGGAATTTCAGTCTGTTTCCGATCGTTCATCTTTAACTGAAAACTCGACTTGAACCACGGAATCACTTCCCGAATCTTGTTGATGTTCACCAGAAACGAGCGATGCACCCGCCAGAACAGATCGGGATCGAGGTTCGACTGCAGCTCCTCGATCGTCCGGTAATTCGACTGCCCTTCGAACTGCGCCGTGGCAACCGTAATCATGCCGTCCTCAATCGTGGCGTAGACCAGATCCTGCACATCCACGATCAGGTTACGGTTATTGGTTTTCACCAGCAGCTTGTTGCGATGCGAGACGGCTTTCGGCGTGCTTTCGTCCGGCCTCTCCGAGGCCTGCTTTTCTTCCAGTGCCCGTTTGGCCCGCGCGACCGACTCCGCCAGCCGCTCTTTTTCCACCGGCTTCAAAAGATAGTCGAGCGCTTCCAGCCGGAATGCCTCCACCGCGTACTGATCGAAAGCCGTAGTGAGGACAAAATGGGGCAGCGGACCGCCGCGGGCGCGCAGTTTGGTGATGACGCCGAGCCCGTCCATCCCCGGCATCTGCACGTCCATAAATACCAGTTCCGGCTCCAGCTCCTCGATCAGTTGAACGGCTTCCGGCCCGTTTACCGCGCTCGCCAGAACGTCGATTTCCGGAAAATCTTTCAGCAGAAAGGAAAGCTCGTCCCGGGCAAGCTGCTCATCGTCCACAATGAGCGTCGAGATGGTAGCCGTACTACTCTGCCCGGTACTGCCCTGCGACATCGAATGCTAGTATAGCCTAGGACTGCACGGCCCTCCGGCCCGCGAATTGGCAGCCGTTTGGGCTTTCTTCCCGCAGCCTGTAGACTTCCAGGGGAGTTCTTCATTTTGGGAAAACAAGCGAATATTGCGCCGGCAAACGGTAAGCTCGGCATCCTGATTCCGGGAATGGGCGCGGTTACTTCCACCTTCATCGCCGGCGTCGAGGCGGTAAAGCGCAATCTCGGTGCACCGATCGGCTCACTCACCCAGCTGGGAACCATCCGCCTCGGCAAGCGGACAGAAGGGCGCGTCCCCCGAATTAAGGATTTCGTTCCACTGGCGCCGCTCGAATGTCTGGTGTTCGGCGGCTGGGACATCTATGAAGACAACGCCTACCAGGCAGCTACCCGAGCCAAGGTGCTCGATCAGAATCTGCTCGATGAGCTGAAGGAGCCGCTATCGGCCATTCAGCCAATGAAAGCCGTTTTCGATCACAATTATGTCCGAAAAATCGACGGCCCGAATGTGAAATCCGGCGCCGGCAAGATGGAGCTTGCCGAAGCGGTGATCGAGGATATCCGCGAGTTCGGCCGCAAAAACGGCTGTAACCGGCTGGTCATGATCTGGTGCGGCTCAACCGAGGTCTTTCACAAACCGGCGCCGGTTCACCAGACGCTCGCTGCATTTGAGGAAGGTCTGCGGCGCAGCGACCCCGATATTGCGCCCAGCCAGATTTATGCCTATGCGGCGCTCAAATCGCGCGTGCCCTTTGCCAACGGCGCACCGAACCTTACCACCGACGTGCCGGCCATGCTGGAACTGGCGCGCCGCAACGAGGTCGCCATTTGCGGCAAGGATTTCAAGACCGGCCAGACCTATATGAAAACGCTGCTCGCGCCCGGCTTCAAGGCCCGTATGCTGGGCGTGAACGGCTGGTTTTCGACTAACATCCTGGGGAACCGCGACGGCGAAGTGCTCGAAGACCCCGGCTCGTTCAAAACCAAAGAAGAAACAAAACTGTCAGTACTCGAGCAGATCCTGCAGCCCGATCTCTACCCGCAACTGTACAAAGACCTGTATCACGCGGTTCGTATCAATTACTATCCGCCGCGCGGTGATGCCAAAGAGGGCTGGGATAATATCGACATTTTTGGCTGGCTCGGCTATCCTATGCAAATCAAGATCGATTTCCTGTGCAGGGATTCGATTTTGGCCGCACCGCTGGTCTTGGATCTGGTTCTCTTTCTGGATCTGGCGCAGCGGGCGGGTA
>DATBGM010000151.1:0-16081 GCA_036557945.1 Bryobacteraceae bacterium
ACAAATGCCCACCAGATACAGAAGCCAATTGCCAGTGCCACTCCCGGCATCACCCAGGTGACGATCGGACCAAGACCCTCGGCCGGCGGCGAAGCGAGCGCGACAATCCCTTGCTCGCGCACAATCTCATTCACAATCGCCGTGTCGCTCATGCCTTTCGTCTTCATGCTGAAGATACGATGGCGCAACGGGTCGGCAGAGCTGCAGCGCAGCATCGGGCAGTCGCCCACGGTGTTCCGGCAGCCCCCGCAACGGCAGGCCAGCTTTCCACCGACGCGAATCACATCGGACGTCAGGTAGGAGGTGGAGTCCTGCGCAAGAACCGCGGCAAGTACCGCAAAGAACGCCAGAAAGAGCTTAAGACTGAACCGTTGCGGGCGCACTCGCGTAACCTACAATCTCGGTGCGTGCGTATTGTAAGCGCACCTTGGGCGGAATCAGGCAAATGATCGTCCCCGCCAGCACAACAAAGTATCCGATCCAAATCCAGGAGACGAGCGGGAAGATGTACATCTGGAAAATGGCCTTCGTGTTGTCGGGTGAAATGCCGGAGAAGTTGATGTAGAGATCCTCGTTCAGGCGGCGGCGAATGCCGACCAGCGACGATTGCTCCTGGCTCGACTTATAGAGGCGGATTTCAGGATCGAGTTGATCGATGACACGGCCGTTTTGCGAAACATCGATGAAGGCGCGGCTCGATTCGTAGTTGCTGTTCTCGCCGTTGGTGACGCTCAACAGCTTCAGACCGTAATGTCCGAAGCGGATGTTCTGGTTGAGCCCGAGGCTGCGCGTCTCATGCAGATCGAAAGCGCGCCCGGTAAAACCGATGAACATCAGGACAATGCCCATATGGACCAGGTAGCCGCCATAACGGCGCGTGTTGCGCCAGGTAAGCTCGAAGGCCGCGCGCGGCATGGGCAGGTGCTCCTTAGCATGAATCGCGCGTGAGCCTTTCCAGAATTCACTCAAAATCGTCGTCACGACAAAGGCGGAAAGCCCAAAAGCGACGATTGCCGCGATGCTGCGCATGCCGCTTGCGAGCAGCACGCCGGCGACTGCAATACCAACGATTGAAGGAATCAGAAACGCGCGCTTGAGGCTGTTCAGCGAGCTCTTGCGCCAGGCGATCAGCGGGCCGACGCCGGTCAGCAGCAGCAGAAAGAGGCCAATCGGCACGTTGACACGGTTGTAATAGGGCGCATCGATCGTTTCCTTTTCGCCTGTGAGAGCTTCCATCAACACCGGGAAGAGCGTGCCCCAGAGCACCGCAAAACAGCTTGCCAGAAGAATCAGGTTGTTGAAGAGAAAACTCGATTCGCGCGACACCACGCTTTCCAGTTTCACTTCACTGCGCAAGTAGGGCAAATAACGTATGATGGCGATCGCCGTAAGCGCCGTCGCCGTCAGAATGAAAGTTGTGAAATAGGGCTTCACCGGCGATTGCGCGAAAGCATGTACCGAAGCGACCAGTCCTGTGCGCGTCAGTGTCGTGCCAAGAATGCTCAGCAGGAACGTGGCCGAGACCAGCACCATGTTCCAGACCTTCATCATGCCCTTCTTTTCCTGCATCATCACCGAGTGCAGAAAGGCGGTGGCGGTGATCCAGGGCAGCAGCGAGGCGTTTTCGACCGGATCCCACACCCAGTAGCCGCCCCAGCCGAGCACCGTATACGCCCAGTACATGCCAAGCGAGATACCGGTGCTTTGGAAAAGCCAGGTCACAATCGCCCAGCGGCGCGTCGTATGAATCCAGGCTTCGCCCGGCTGCCGCGTGATCAACGATGCCATAGCGAATGCGAACGGCACGGTAAATCCGACGTAGCCGAGATAGAGCATCGGCGGATGGATGGCCATCGTCCACCACTGCAGCAGCGGACTCAAACCGTTGCCGTCGCCGACATCGATGACCCCGCGGCCTGCCATGAGTACCTGGAACGGGCTCGCCACAAACGCGATCATGCCGACAAAAAACGCCAGCGTGCTCATCAGGATCGCGACTACGATCGGCATCATGTCGCGGAACTTGCGCCGGTTTGTATATACGACGACGGCGGAATAGCAGGAGAGAATCCAGCTCCAGAAGAGCAGCGAGCCTTCCTGTCCTCCCCACCAGGCCGTGAATTTGTAGATGCCCGGCATGGCGCGATTGCTATGTGAGGCGACATAGGCCAGACGGTAATCGCCCTTCAGCAGAGCAGCAACGATCACGCCCGCAGCAACCGTCAGCAGCAGCCAGATCGCATAAACCGCGCGCTCGGCGCTCACGGCAAGAAAAGGCCGGCGCGCGTATTTACCGGTAACCGCGGCAACCACTGCGAAAACGGTTAAACAGAAAGCAATCAGAACGGAAAGAGCGCCGATATTTTCCATGCGATATGTCTACGGCTCGAATGCTAGATGCGTTTATCGGAAGAAGCGGAAGGTTCGTGCGTGAGGCCGCGCTGCCCCGGTTTGGCTTCATATTTCGAAGCGCATTTGGCCTGAATCTGGTTTGCTTCAAAGACACCGTTCGCACCGAGCCGCCCGTACGCCAGCGCCTGCGCGTTGTCTTTGAACGTATCGGGCAGCGGATCGGTCCCGGTGTACAGAACGCGCAGCGTTTGCTCGCCCTGATAGAGCACAAACGAAGTTCCGGCCGCCGTCCTCAGGATGGAGCCGGGCTTTACGTCGCCCGCCACCCGCAGCCGTTCGTGATGGGCGGCATCGCCCATTTTCGTCAGTTCCGGGAGCGTCTTATAGTAGGCCTTGGTATCTTTGACGCCGCCCACCGCAAGCCAGACCAGCGAGCCGACAATTAAGGCCATCAGGGTCCCGAACTTCACGTAGGTCTTCATAGGCTTTGCGGGGGTCGAAATTTCAGTATAGCCTCGATTACCCGGAGTGGCGCCAATGAGCCCGCGCTTCCCAGCGAGGCGAAGATTCAAGCCAATGAGCCCGCGCTTCTCAGCGAGGCGAAGATTCAAGCCAATGAGCCCGCGCCTCTCAGCGAGGCGAAGATTCAAGCCAATGAGCCCGCGCCTCTCAGCGAGGCGAAGATTCCAACAAGTAAACTACAGTTCGAGGACCGCTGTTTGGCATCGGAACCCAAATCGATCCCGATACGGGGCGCCTACCACGGGCCGGAAGCACGCCGGCTCGCGCAGCTCGCCGAAGAACCGGCCTTTTTTGACGCACAGCGCTGGTTCGCGCGTGAGCGGGCCTGGATCAACGAGAAGCATCTCCAACTCTGTCGCATTCCTGCGCCCACGTTCTTTGAGAGCCAGCGCGCCGAGTGGTTCCGCGCTCAACTTGACGGGCTCGGCTGGCGCGCCCGCCTGGATCGCGCCGGCAACGTACTCGCCGATCTCGCAACAGAAAATGACCGGTCGTTGCTCGTCGTTTCCGCCCATCTGGATACGGTCTTTGCGCCTGTCCGGCCGGAAGACGTCTATCTCGCCCCGGACGGACGGCTGGTAGGACCGGGTGTTTCCGATAACGGCACGGGTTTAGCGGCGCTGCTCACATTCGCGCGCCTGCTCGCCGGTAACTCCGATCTGCACGAACTGGCTGAACGCATTCTGCTCGTCGCCAACGTCGGGGAGGAAGGCGAGGGTAACCTGAGCGGGATGCGCTATCTCTGCCGGCACGGTCTGGAAACGTCGCGCATTCAGGCCTTCGTTGTTCTGGACGGTCCTTCCACCGATCATGTAACGGCCCAGGCGCTTGCCAGCCGCCGTTTTGAGATCACCTTTTCCGGTCCCGGCGGACATAGCTGGAACGATTACGGCACACCCAATCCGGTACATGCCTTAGGCGAGCTGATCAGTCATTTCGCAGCAGTTGCCGACGCGTACCTCGCCAGTGAGAGGAAGACGCGTTCCTCTTACAACTTCGGGATCGTCGAAGGCGGCACGAGCGTCAACACGATTCCGGCCAGCGCCCTCGCCAAACTCGACCTGCGTTCGGAAAATGCGCACGTGCTTGACCAATTGGCTGGCTTGTTGAGCGCATCGGTCGAGCGGAGTCTGGAGCGCGAACAGCCCGCGAACAGCGCTCGTCTGACCGCCAAGATCAAAGACCTCGGCTCGCGGCCGGGCGGCAAGCTGGCGGAGCAATCGGTGCTTTTGCGCGCGGTCCAGGCAGTTGACGGTTATCTCAATATCCGCTCACGAGTGGATTGCGCCTCGACCGATGCCAATGTGCCGCTATCAATGGGGCTGCCGGCGATTTCGATCGGGGCAGGCGGCCAGGGTGGTGGCGCGCACACGCCCGGCGAATGGTATCAGGCAGACGGCCGCGAGCTCGGCTTGCGGCGCGTGCTTCTATTGCTCGGTTTGCTGGCGGCTGAGTGAAAGGCGCCAAAGCGCCGGCACGCTGGCAAGCGGATCTGGCGCTGGCGCTGGTGGCGCTCGTCTGGGGCGCGACTTTCGTTGTCGTCAAGAGCGCGCTCGCCGAAATCTCCACAATTTATTTCCTGGCCTTACGCTTCACCCTGGCTGCGCTTTCCATGCTCCTGATGTTCGCCGGGGCGTTTCGTCAGGCGGGCGGCCGCGCGGTCCGGCAGGGCTTGGCAGGCGGCGCCGTCGCCGGAATTTTTCTCTGGCTCGGCTATGTGCTGCAGACCTTCGGGCTCAAGTACACGACAGCGGGCAAATCGGGCTTCCTGACCGGTTTTTATATTGCGTTAGTACCGGTCTTGAGTGCGCTGGTATACCGGCGCTGGCCGCAGCCGCGCGAGCTGATCGGAATCGCCGTCGCGACGGCAGGCATGGTGTGGATGACCCTCCCTGCAGACTCCGGCTTCTCCCTCAATCGCGGTGATCTGCTCACGCTCGGCTGCGCCCTGGCATTCGCCATTCATCTCCTGGTACTCGGCTACTACTCGCAGCGCGAGCTGGTCCAGGCGGTGGCGCTCGGCCAAATCGTCTGTTGTGCCGTGCTCTCGCTTGCTTCGCTCGCCTGGGAGCCCCCGGTAGCGATCTGGAGTGGCAATGTCCTGTTCGCTATTGCCCTGACCGCGATATTTGCTACGGCATTCGCTTTTGCCTTGCAAACCTGGGGGCAGAAATACACCTCGGCTACCCGTACCGCCCTGATTTTCGCGCTCGAGCCGGTGTTCGCTCTGGTAACGGCGGTCCTGATCGGCCGCGAAGCGCTGACACGGCAGGCGCTGGCGGGCGGAGCCCTGATCCTGGCCGGCATTCTGACGGTCGAGCTGAAACCGTCTCCCAGAACGTAACGTCTACCCCGCAGTACCCTCTTACATGCTCCTTTTTCGAGAAAACGGCGGTTTTCTCTATACTGAATACATACCGACAGGTATCGCTTCGAAAAGGTTCCGACATGCCGTTCCCGAAAGTTCTGAAGCAGCCGAAGCTCTTGAGTTTTAGCCTGCTGCTGGTTACCCTGCTCGGCGGAATCGTCATCGGAACGATTATCAATACCGGCGTCCGGGCAGATCGTCAGACAGCGCCCGCCGCCGCGCCCGATGCGACACCGCTCACGATTCCGCGCGCCACGCCGATTGCAAACGAATTCACCAAGCTGACCAAGCGCGTGGAACCTTCGGTGGTTTATATCGAATCGGACTACCTGGCGAAACCCGGCAAGACGGCGCGCCGCGACGACAATTCCGACGACGACAACGGCGATGACGCCGCTCCCAAGGGACGCGATCCCTCGGAGATGTTCAAGCGCTTTTTCGGCAACCGGGAGCCGCGCTCCTTCCGCAGTGAAGGATCGGGCGCCGGCTTTGTAGTCGATCGAAAAGGCTACCTCATTACGAACTATCATGTGGTGGACAACGCGGACCGCATCAAGGTACGCTTGGCCGGCTCCGATGTCGATTACCGGGGACGGCTGATCGGCTACGACAAGGAAACCGATATCGCTGTTTTGAAAATCGATCCGCGCGAGCCGCTGGTTCCGGTCGAGATCGGCAATTCCGATAGCGTGCAGGTAGGTGATTGGGTGATCGCGATCGGATCTCCCTTCGGCCTGCAGGCTACGGTGACCGCTGGAATTGTGAGCGCCCAGCGTACCAGCCGCGATCTGCCGGGCGCAGGCAACTTCCAGAATTTTCTACAGACGGACGCGGCGATCAACCCGGGCAACAGCGGCGGCCCGCTGCTCAACGTTCGCGGCGAAGTCATCGGCGTGAACACCATGATTGCGACGCGCAGCGGATCGTACGAAGGCATTGGGTTCGCGCTGCCATCCAACCAGGCCGTTAAGGTCTATAACGACATCATCCGCGCGGGCCGCGTCGTACGCGGTTCGCTCGGTGTCAAGTTAGCAACGAACGGCAGCCAGGCCGATACGCTAGAAGCCTTCGGGCTGGATCACGGCGTTCTGGTTGACACGGTCAATCCGAGCGGGCCGGCGGGCAAAGCAGGGGTGAAGCCGGACGATGTCATTCTGGCCGTGAACCGTACCCCGGTGAAGGACGGCGAAGAGCTGATCACCAAAGTAGCCGACTTACCGATCGGCTCCACCGCGCTGGTCACCGTAGATCGCGACGGCAAGCAGCTCGACCTGAAGGTCCCGGTCGCCGATCGCGCGGTGGTGTGGAAGGATGAACCCCAAATCGCAGCCGATCGTGGAGAATCTGCCCCTCCGTCCGCCAAATCGACCCAACCCGCGAAGTTCGGAATCACGATTATGCGGCTGACCGAAAAGGAGCGCGAAGATCTTCAGATCGAAGACAAGACGGGAGTAAAAGTGGTCTCGGTCGATCCCGGGTCCTTCGCGGAAGATATCGGGATGGCGCAGGGAGATGCCATTCTTTCCATCAACCGCAAGCCAGTCTCGTCCACCGAGGACGTGACCAAAGCCCAGGCAACGATTAAGGCGGGACAGCCCGTGGCCGTGCACGTCGTGCGCAATCGGATACCCGGCAGAGGACCGCAGCGCTTATACCTTTCCGGACGGCTGCCGGACGAGTAGCCCTATTCGTTTCGCAGCGCCGTGATCGGATCGACGCGCGCCGCCCGCCAGGCCGGAAGCAGGCTCGCAAGCAGAGCCGCAACCGCTAAAAGGAATGCCGTAGCGGCAAACGTTTCCGGATCGAGCGGACTGACTCCGAACAACTGAGTGGCTGTCAAACGGGCCAGCACAGCGGCAGCGGCGATCCCGACACCAATCCCGATCGCCACCAGCCGCATGGCTTGGCCCACGATCAGTGCGAGAATGCCTGAGCGTTCCGCCCCCAGCGCCGTGCGAATGCCGATCTCGCGCGTGCGCCGGGCCACGCTATAGCTGATCACGCCGTACAACCCGAGTAACGCTAGCAGCAGAGCCGTTGCCGCAAACACCATCAGAATGCGAGCGGCGAATTGCTGCGGCCCGAGCGCCAGCGAGATTCTTTCCGGCATGGTCTTTACATCGAACACCGCTTGCGAAGGGCTCGCAACGCGCACCGCATTGCGAATCGCCTGCGCCATTTGCGCCGCAGAACTATTTCCGCGCGCAACCAGAAACGCCTCGGTGCGCGGCTGCTGGTAGAGCGCGAAATAATAGGCGCCGCGGCCCGCATCCGCCGCCAGGCTCGATTGCTTCACATGGCCGACAATGCCGACAATTGTGGCCCAGGGCTGCTTCCCCCCGCGCCGTAGCCGCTGCCCTAAAGGACTCTGGTTCGGCCAATACCGCTTGGCAAGAGCGGTATCGATGATAGCGACCGGCTGGCCGTCCTTACGATCGCCGTCGTTGAAGTAGCGGCCCGCCACCAGTGGTATCTTCATCGCCTTGAAATAATCCGCGCTGGCGTAGCGGGAGGAACCATGAAAACCCGGGTCGCCGGGAGGGACGACGCGGCCCTCGATACTGAAAGAGCTCGTGGGATCGCCCCAGCCTCCGGCGAACGGGACTGCGTTGACCGCGGCTGCCGCCTGCACACCAGGCGTTTGGGAAAGAGTATCGAGCACAGTTCTGTAGAAGGCGATTTGCTTGTCGGGATCGCTGAATTCGGACGCGGGAAGCGCAATCGAGGCAGTCATCGTATTGCGTCCATCGAAACCGGCATTCACGTTGTGCAAATTTGCAAGCGTTTTAAAGAGCAGCCCGGCGCCGATGAGAAGCACGAGCGCCAGCGCAATCTGGGCTGCCACCAGCACCGAGCGAAACGTTTGGCGATGCTGGCCTTCGGTCGCCGAACGGCTGCCTTCTTTGAGCTGGTCGTAACGCTGGCCCAAACGGGAAATATGCCAGGCGGGCACGATTCCGAAAATAGCTGCCGACAGCAGCCCGGCAGCCGCTGTGAAGGCAAGCACGTGGGCGTCAATCTGAACGAATAGACCGGTCGATAACTGCGCTTGCGAAAGCGCCAGCAGTGCCCGTAAAATCGCGAACGCCAGCGCGAATCCGAGTGCCGTTCCGGCCAGCCCGAGCAGAACCGTTTCCGTGAGTGCGTTCCGGACCAGGTCCCCCCGGCTGGCGCCCAGGGCGGTGCGTATCGCGAGTTCGCGGGCGCGCCCGGTACCGCGCACCAGCAGCAAACCGGCAATGTTTGAGCAGGCTATCAGTAGGACGAGTGCTACCGCGCCAAGCAGTAACAACATCGGCTTCTTTAGATTTCCGGCAGCATACTCGGTCAGCGGCTCGATGGTCATGCTCCATTGCGAGCCCCGCGCAAATGGCACCTGGTCGAGCACACGCTTCGAGAGCGCCTGAACCGTAGCGGCTGCCCGCGGCTGGCTGATACCGGGCGCGAGGCGTGCCACTGCGAAATAGTTTTCGTTGAAACGGTTCTCCGGCCCGTATGCGTTGGGCGCCAGACCGATCGGAATCCAGAGGTCAGCTTCGTTCGGCCAGCGGAAATCCCGCGGCATCACGCCCACCACGCGGTAGGGCGCATTATTTAATTCGATGGAGCGCCCCAGAATCGCTCGGTCGCCGCCAAACAATCGCTGCCACGCGGCATACGATAGCACCGCGACGTGGTTCGCTCCCGGCTGATCTTCTTCCCGATGAAAACCGCGGCCGAGGAGCGGCTTCGTCCCGAAAACGTCGAACCATTGCCACGTCACCAGCCCGCCTTGCAGCCGTTGCGGAGAATCCGATCCGGTGAAATTGAAATCCTGCATGTCGAGCATCGCCGCCTGTGAAAATGCCTGATGCGCGTCGCGAATATCGGCGAAGTCTGTCGAAGACATGCCGATCTTGTCCAGATTCAGCTTTTTGTAGTTGACCCGCGGCGCCACCAGGCGATCGGGATTCACCGCTCCGGCCGGATGGAAAAGCAGGCTGTTGATGACGCTGTAAATCGCGGCATTGCCGCCGATTCCAAGTGCCAGCGAGAGTACCACAGCGGCAGCAAATCCCGGGCTCTTGCGCAAGCTGCGCAGCGCATAGCGGAGGTTCGATCCGGCAATCATAACTAGAACCTACGCAATCCCGGCGCAATTGTTCGCAAATTTCTGGGAGCGCCGGGCGCCAAACGCCGCAGCGCACACCAAAACTAAACTCTTAGCGAGCCACGGAACCCCCTGGCGGCATAGTAGGATTCCGCACCGTTGTGATACACGAAAACAGTGTCGTAGCGGCGGTCGCAAAACAGCGCGCCGCCGAGTTTTCGGATAGCGGCAGGTGTTTTCACCCAGCTCGATGTTTTCGTATCGAACTTTTCAAGCTTCTGCAGCTCTCGATATTGTTCTTCCGTTAATAGCTCGATGCCCATCGCGGCCGCCATATCGATCGCGTTACCTTCCGGTTTGTTTTCTTTCCGTGCCGCCAGCGCTTCACCGTCGTAGCAGATACTTCTGCGGCCTTTCGGACTGTCCGCTGAACAATCGTAAAAAACGTATTCGCCCGTTTTCTTATCGTGGCCGGCAACGTCCGGTTCGCCTCCCGTTCGTTCCATTTCATGGAGTGACCACAGTTTTTCAGGATGAGCTGCCAGCTTCGCTTGTACCTGAGCCCATTCCAAACCTTTATGACGGTTCCGGTTCTTCTCAAAGCGGGCTTGCAAGGCTCCAAGCAGTTCTTCACGCTGTTTCCCTGACAATTCTTTCTTGTTGTTCATGTTGCGTGCTCTTGTTGGTGTCATGGCTGTTGCGAGCCAGCCTAGCAAATTTCCCGATTACGGCTGCTTCCATGCGGTGAATCTTGGGATCCACCTCCGGACTTCGTGACAGTAGAGTTTGTATTCAACGCGAAAGCTTGCGCGTAGCGTCGGTTCCTCATATATCAGCACAAACACGTAAAATAACAGCCACACGAGCGCGCCATACGCAAGCAGCGCTACACTCCCGAAGATCAGGGCTTGACCGGCAATCGTGCTTACGACCGCCAGGTACATCGGATTTCGGACATAGCGATACAGTCCGGTCACGACTAAATGGCGTGTCGGGAAAACCGGCGCCGGCGTGCCCAGTCCCTGTACTGCGAAGCGCGCAAATGATTCGAGTAGACCAATGACGCCCACCGCAATCAGTACGCCGCCGGCAGGACGAAGGAATCGTAATCCGAGCAAAGCAGGTTTAAGGCGCCAACCGGAGATCCACCATGGCGCTAAACCGGCAATGAATCCGGGCGCGATGACGAGGAAGACGGCCGACCCGATCATCGCCCACACCTTCTTCCCCATGTCTCTAATTTGCTCTCGTGACGACGGGCTCGGTTTACATCTTTCGTTTACGTACCGGGAATCGGACCGGCTGACAGAAATTTCCAGCTTGTGTGATAATTCCGGGTCAGCTTCTGGCCGGTCAAACTGGCGCGAATGAGTTCGACGGGCATCATGTTCTCCCGCAAGACGGCATCGTTGAACTGCCGGTTGGTCATTTTCCCTCCGCCGACCAGGTCTGTATGCAAAGCATAAAACTGCATGCCGCCGAGCAGATAGGCAGCCTGGTAGAGCGGACCGTCCTCCCCGGCCACCGAGCGCCGCACCTCTGCGATTGCATTCTCGCGCTCATGCCCCACACGGTCGACGAGAAAATTCACGCATTCGTCCGGGCTCATCTGTCCGAGATGAAAACTCAAAGAAAAAATAATCCGCGCGCAGCGATGCATGCGCCAGAACAATGCTCCGATGCGATCCTCCGGCGTCTTCTGAAATTTCAAATCCCAGAACAGCAGCTCCCAATAAAGCGACCAGCCTTCTATCGTGAACGGAGTAGAGCCCAGCTCTTTTCGATACGCGTGGTAGCGATCGGCCATGTAGAGCTGCAGCTCGTGGCCGGGAATCAGCTCGTGGAAAACCGTCGCGCGCGAAAACGGAATATTATTGCCGCGCATGCTCATCAGTTTTTGTTCATAGGTCATTTCCGCCGTGGGATAGGAGACGCTGATCGTTTCGCCGCCGGTGAAAAACGGATTGATGAGCTGCCGCTCAGGGGACATCATCTCCATGCGCCATGTTTCCCGTGCGATCGGCGGAATCGTTACCAGCTCGTGTTGGTCTACAAACGCTTCCGCCTCCTGCTCCAGATCGCGGATGAGCTGCGGCTGTTTGCCGGGCGCGACGTACATACTCTTCACTTTTTCCAGGGCTTTTTTCCAGTCGTCGCCGTAGCCCATCTCATGCGAGGCGCGCCGCATTTCCGCTTCACACCAGGCAAACTCTTTGCGCGCGACCGCAATCAGCTCCTCCGGCGTGTAAGGAATCATTTCGTACGTAAGTTCTTTAAGCAATTGCTCGCGGCCGATCGGGTAACCGATGATGTCGCTCGTGTCCCCGGGCCGGGCAGCGCGCGCGACTTCCAGATTGAAGTTTTCGCCGCGCTCGTCCTCGCCCTTGTCGTTCTGCTTCTGTTCAGCGGCGGTTTTGATGCCGGCCACATCGTGTCGTAAAAAACGAGCGTAGTTTTCAAGCGCCGCGTCGGCCTTCTGCCAGGCCTCCTTGTTCCACCAGGTAAATAAAGGATCGTAATCGCCGTAGAAGCGATACCAGTTGCTCAGAATCCGGCGCAACTGGTCCACATTGCCGGCCGCATGGTTCGCGTTTACCCTGCGCTTTGCCAACGCGCCGGCATTTTGAGTTTCCTGCGGCTTTTTCAGTTCGTCCCGGCGGCTATCGAGCTCACGCTTCAACGCCGTCAGAGATGCTGCGCTCGCCTGCGCATCTATCGGCTGGCCGCTGCGCCGCGCTTCCTCGAGCCGGATGATCGTTTGCGCGAAAGGAATAAAGGAAGCGGCTTCCCCGTCTTGTTTCTCTTCCCAATCGATGCGCGAGAGAGCATGTTCCAGGAAATTATGCAGCAGAATATAATCGACCTTGCCATCCTGGTTCAGACGGTCGAAATCCAGGCGCGTAAGCTGCTCCTCCCGCTCGTGAAAAAAACGGCGCATGCGCTCGCGGCGATCGTCCGCCAGCCGGATGCTGTAGTAGCGGGTCAGGTCCTGCCGGTCCTGCGCGAAGCGCTCGATCAGCGGCCGCAGCGGGCTGTCGGAACGATCGTAGTCTCCACTTGCGCCAGCCGCGCACAACGGGAGCTTTGCCCCGAGCACCAGAATGGCAATAACGAACAGCCTGCTCATTGCGTGCGAGTGAGAGCGGGCGTGGCGTACTTCTCAGGCCGCTCGGCAAGCGCGCGGCGAATGAGCTGTTTGACGCCTTCCAGCTCTTCGCCTGCGAGTTCCAGCCGCGGCGTGCGCACGCGCGTGTTTCCCATGCCTGCCTCCGCCTGAACCAGCTTGATGAGCTGAACGAATTTGACGACCGTGTCGAGCCGCAGCAGCGGCAGAAACCAGCGATACAACTCGAACGCCTCATCGCGTTCGCCACGCGCGGCCAGGTTGAACAACTCGACCGATTCGCGCGGCAGCGCATTGGCCAATCCCGCGATCCATCCGATGGCGCCCACACCGATCGCTTCCACGATCCCGTCATCCACCCCGACCAGCACCTGCAGGCGCTGCCGCAGCAGGGCACGAATCCCGGAAACGCGCCGCGTATCGGTGCTCGACTCCTTCACCGAATGAAAATTTTTATGTTCTGCAGCGAGTTCCACAATCTGCTCAGGAGTGAAATCCGTTCCGTAAGCAATCGGGTTGTTGTAAAGCATGCACGAGAGCGGAGTCGCGCCAAATACCGCCGCAACATGCGCTTTCATCTCGCGCCAGTCCCCTGGATAAACGTAGGGCGGAAGCACCATCAAGCCGTCGCATCCGATCTCGGCGGCTGCCTTCGCCAGCTTCACCGCTTCGGCGGTCGAGAGAGCGGAAATAGCTGCCGCCAGTGGAGCGCGATTGCGCAGCGCTGCCTTACAGTTCCGCAAAATCGCCAGCTTCTCGTCGAACGTAAGCGTCGCGCCTTCACCCAACGAGCCGAGCGCCACGATGCCGCTGCAGCCGTTGTCGATGATCCACTGGCAATGCGAAGCCATGAACGGGTGGTCCACCTGGTCGCGCTCATTGAAGCATGTGGTGATGGCCGGCATCACACCTTTCCAATTCATCGATATCTCCTCCTCATTTACTGTGTCCGCTCGGGTTGCTGCTGATCCCTTTCTCTGGCGGAGTCACGCCGAGCAGATGCTGCACAAAGTAATCCCAGCGCCGCCGAATCAGGTATTCGTTCGAGCCCTCGCCGTGAAACATATTGGGCACGAACAGCATGTCGAAGTTCTTGTTCGATTGGATCAAAGCCGCAACGAAGCGCATCGTCTCAGCCGGATGCACGTTCTCGTCAACATCCCCGTGCAGTAGCAAAAGATGACCTTTGAGGCGGCTCGCAAGCGTACTGTTCGATTGCTCCTGGTAATCCTTGCCAACCGGAAATCCTTGATAAAGCTCGTTCCACCACGCCTTGTCCAGCCGGGCATCGTGATCGCCCGATATGGAAACGCAAACTTTATAGAAGTCCGGGAACATCAGCATGGCATGCGCTGCGGCGTAAGCGCCCGCCGACGTACCATAAACGCCCACGCGGCTCAGATCGATAAACGAGTGCTTCGCCGCGAGCTGCCGAATCATGGCAACGTGATCGCCAAACACGCCTCCCAGGTTGTGGTACGAAAACTGATGAAAAACTTGCGAGCGTCCGATCGTCCCGCGCCCATCGATCATCACGACCACAAACCCCAGTTCGGCCATGGACTGCTCCGACCCGCGCAGCGCCCGCTCGAAGGTCTTGGGAACGAAGAAGCCGTGCGGCCCGGGGTAGATCTGTTCGACAATCGGATACTTCTTCGCCGGATCGAAATTGGAAGGAAGCCACATCAAGCCGAAGAGGTCGGTCGATCCGTCTTCCGCTTTTCCCCGGAATGCCTGCGGAAATTTCCAGCCCCGCTTCAGCAGCGCGTCCGCCGAACCTTTCTCGAGTTCCAGCACTTCGCTTCCATCGTGAGCCGAGCGCAGGACCGATCTGCCCGGAAGATCGGGACGAGATTCGTTATCCACAAAGAATTTTCCGCTCGGCGAAAAATGGATCGTGTGATTCGCATTCCCCGGCGTAAGCAGTTGCAAGTTACTGCCGTCAAAACCGGCCCGATAGAGATGTGTCTGGTAAGGATCTTCGTTCTTCTCGCGGCCTGCTCCGAGAAAGTAGACAATCCGCTGTTTTCCATCGATTCTCACAATGCGGCGAACAACCCAGGCGCCGCTGGTGATCGGATTCTCCAGCTTCCCCGTGTTGCTCCATAAATAGAGATGATTCCAGCCGTCGCGCTCGGAGGTGGAGATGACCTCGCCGGTCTCGTCCACGAACTCCATAAAAGTCTCGCCGGGATCCACGTATTTATCGGAGCTCTCCTCGAGCACAATTTTCTGCTCTCCCGTTCCCCCGTCTACCAGCCGGAGCTCGAGTGACTTGCAGCCGCGCGTGCAGTAGGTGTAGAAGAAGCGCTTGCTATCCGGCAGCCAGTCAAACTCGGGGCCTTCCTGAAAGGGCAGTTCAAGCGCCGTACTCTTGACCTCGATTCTGGCGCCCTGCAATACGTCAAACACGATCGGGGTGGCTTTGGCCAGCACTTCGCCTGGCAGCGGATACACGTAGCGGAACGCCTTCGGCCGTAACTGATCGGGCGGAACAAACTGCAGGCTCGTGAACCGTCCGGATTGCCGCGAATCGATTCGATACGTGACAAGCCGCGAGGAATCCGGCGACCAGAATACCGCGGCGCGCTGGCGCACGTCTTCTGTCCTTTGCTCGATCATCTGGCGCAGCGACGGCAGCGGTGTTGCATAGTCCCACCCAGGCTGGCCGTCGTTTGTGAGCTCCAGCGTTGTACCGCTTGAGAGATCGCGCAGATACAGATTATGGTTCTCAACGAAAGCAGACCAGCGCCCGTCCGGCGAACGGTTTTCGTATTTTTCTTCTTGCTTCGCGGCAGCATGCTCGTGCTCGCTGGCCGGACGAACGAGCTTCTTCTCCGGGTCGGCAAACAGGTATTGCTTTTCACCCCTGCAATACCAGAACCGGTCGCCATCGCCCGTCCAATGCGGCTCTACATCGGCAAACGTAACGGAAGATTTCAACTTCTCCGGCAGAAACTGCTCGGCGCGCTGATAGTCGGGAAGCGATCCCTGGCCGAGCAGCGGAGCGGCGGCCGCCATAAACTGGAGTGCCGGCGTCAGTCTCCGTGTCACTATTCGTAGCCGCATTCTAAAAGTTCAGGCTCGCTCGCAGCTCCACAACTCGTGCCCCCATAGCGTAAACGCTACCACCCTGGCTCACAGCGAACCCCATATGCTTGTCGGATACGTTTTTCAGATAATCTATATTTTGAAGGGGAGACGTTCAAACGTCAATTGCGCGCTAGCGATGAAAGCGTTTGCGGACGCTCGCCCGCCTGTATCTAAATAGTGGAGAAAATCGAACAGAGGAGTTGTTATGAACGAAGTCGATTCCCGCAGCAAGTTAAGCCGGCGTAAGGCCGCCCTCTCGCTTCTCGCCGGAGGTGCAGCCGCGCCGTTGCTTGGCGGGCAGACCGCGCCCTCCCCGAATGCCGCTCCACAAAACACGAGCACGCCCAAACGCCGCGGCCTCCCGCCCGAAACGCCTCCGTTCGGAGAGACCATCGAGTTCGTTCGGCAAATTGCGCCTCGTAAAGTGAAGCCGTTTGCCATGACCGAAGTTCGCGTCACCGGCGGCCCCTTCAAAGAGGCCGAAGCGCTGGATCTCGCGTATATGAAGCGATTGGACAACGATCGCCTGCTG
>DATBGM010000152.1:0-21030 GCA_036557945.1 Bryobacteraceae bacterium
TGTTGGTTGCTGCGATTCCGCCGTTATGGGCTTCCGCGGCTTCCAGCTATTCGATGCTGATTGCCGCGGCACTTTTTCTCGGATTGGCCGGGTCGTCATTTGCTGTAGGCGTCGGATTTGTCTCGCGCTGGTATCCGCCGCAGAAGCAGGGCACGGCGCTGGGTGTATACGGTTTGGGCAATATTGGTCAATCCATAGTAGTGTTCCTGGGCCCGGTGCTGGCGGCGACCTTTGGCTGGCAGGCGATTTTCCGAGCGGTTTCCGTGCTGCTCGTCGCATGGGCGATCGTCTTCTTTCTATTCGCGCGAAACCCGCCCAATGTCGTGCGCCCCAAGAGCGTCGGCGAAATGTTCGCCGTGCTGCGGCACGCGCGCCTCGCCTGGATTCTTTCCGCCTTCTATGGGCTCACCTTCGGCGGCTTCGTCGCCTTTTCTATCTATTTACCTACGCTGCTCAGAGATCAATTTCATTTGAATGCTGCCAGTGCAGGATTCCGCACCGCGGGATTCGTAGTTCTTGCTACCGCGCTGCGGCCGGTGGGAGGCTGGCTCTCGGATCGCATTGGTGGCGCGCAGGTCTTGTCCGTTGTCTTTCTCGGCATTGTGCCCTTTTCGCTCTTGCTCGGCTGGCAATCGATGATCCCGTTCACGGCTGGCGCGCTCGGCTGCGCGGCCCTTCTTGGCCTGGGCAATGGTGCAGTATTTAAGCTGGTCCCGCAGTATTTCAAAAAAGATACCGGCACGGTTACCGGTCTCGTCGGCGCCATAGGCGGCCTCGGCGGCTTCTTCCCGCCGCTGCTGCTCGGTGCATTCTCTGATATGGCAGGCGTCGTGTGGCCCGGTTTCGTGCTGCTCTCGCTCACATCTTTCGTGCTTTGGCGGGTGAACGTAAAGGTGCTGCTCTCAGCCGATCGTTCCGCTGTGGAGACAGCTCCGGTTCCGCAGAGCCGCACCATGACAAAGATTCGCGCCGGCGTTTGGGCCACCATCTGGACCGGCCTGCTGATTGCCGCCATCGTGGCCGGCTCGCGCAATCTGCAAAACTTCGATCCGGCTCTCGTGATCTACACGTTCGCCGTGATTTTCGCAACGTGGGGCGTGGCGTATCACTACATGGTCTGGCTGGACAAGCCGCCGACGCGCATCTTCTGGGATCGCGGCTGGCAGATTGCGCGCGAGCAGGGCTTCTTTCGCAGCTTGGGCAATCTCGGCGGACTCTTCGGCAAAAACATCGTCATGCAAACGTTCATTCACAAGCGCTCCCGCCTGCGCTGGTGGATGCATCAGTTCCTGTTCTGGGGCTGCCTGCTCGGCGCCGCTGTGACTTTCCCGCTCGTTTTCGGCTGGATCTCGTTCACTTCCGATCCAAACGATCAGATGACGTATGTTGCTCACCTGTTCGGTTTTTCGATGGGCTCGTTCCCGGTGCATTCGATGGTTGCCGAGCTTGCCTTCCATAGCCTGGATATCGCGGCCATTCTGGTGCTCACCGGCATCGTGCTCGCCCTCTGGCGGCGGCTGCGTGACATCGGTGCGCAAACGCTGCAATCCTTCGCGCTCGATTTCTTTCCGCTCATTCTGCTCTTTGCGATTTCCATCACCGGCCTCGCGCTCACCGTCTCCCAGTTCTGGCTGCGCGGCAATCTTTACAGCTTTCTGGCGATTCTGCACGCCATCACCGTGATCGCCGCGCTGTTGTTTTTGCCGTTCGGGAAATTCTTCCATATCTTCCAAAGGCCCGCCCAACTTGGCGCAAAGCTATACCAGCAGGCGGGCGTGCGCGACGAAGGAGCGTCGTGTGCCCGCTGCCGTCGGCGCTTCGCCTCGCGCATGCAGATCGACGATTTGAAACGTACGCTTCCGCAGCTCGGTTTCGATTACCGTATTCCCGAGCCCGCCGGCTACTGGCAGGAACTCTGTCCGGCGTGTAAGCGCAAGACGCTTTCGCACGCCCAGCTTCGTCTAAAGGAGAAGGCCCCCCGTGGCTAAACTCGCCGCCTCGCCGGAAGAGCTGCGCGAGCGGTTCGGCCCGCATCTTCAGTACACGCCGCCCGGCGGCTGGACGGACGAGTCGCGCAATCCGGCCGACAAACTCGTGAAAACGCATTGCTGTTTTTGCGGCCAGCAGTGCGGCATTCAATTGAAAGTTCGCGCTAACCGCGTCATTGGTTTCGAGCCCTGGGAAGAATTCCCGTTCAATCGCGGCAAGCTGTGTCCCAAGGGCGTGAAGCGTTATCTGCAGAGCAGCCATCCGGACCGCCTGCTCGATCCACTTATGCGCGACGCGAACGGTTTCCGCAAAGCGGCCTGGGACGAAGCGCTCGGCTTTACCGCGAGCCGCATTCGTGAAATCCAGCAGAAATACGGCAAAGATGCGGTCGCCATGTACGGCGGCGCATCGCTTACCACTGAAAAGTCCTACCTGGTCGGCAAATTTGCCCGGCTGGCGATCGGCACACGCCACGTCGATTACAACGGGCGTTTATGCATGGTCTCGGCGGGCGTTGCCTACAAGCTCGCCTTCGGTGTTGATCGCAGCCCGATCCCCTGGAGCGATATTCCCAAGGCCGATGTACTCTTCATCATTGGCTCCAATATCGGCGACTGCTCGCCCATTACTACCGATTATGTCTGGCGCTGCCGCGATCGCGGCGGCAAGCTGATCGTCGCCGATCCGCGCCTGAATCCGATCTCGCGCAACGCCGATCTTTTTCTGCCGGTGCGTCCCGGCACCGATCTCGCCCTGCTCCTGGGTATGCTGCACGTCATTCTGCGCGACGGGCTTGAAGACAAACAATTCATCGCAGAGCACACAACCGGATTCGACGCCGTCAAGGAATCGGTCGCTTCGTGGGATCCGCAGAAGGTCGCCGCCATCACCGGTATTCCGCCGGAAAATATCGAGAAGGCTGCGCATTGGATCGGAGAGGCCGAGCATGCGATTGCGATGCACGCTCGCGGGCTCGAGCATCAGTCGAAGGGCGTCGAGAACTGTCTCGGCGTGATCAACATCATGCTCGCGACCGGGAACATCGGTCGCGAAGGCTGCGGCGCCACGATGATCACCGGGCAGGGAAACGGGCAGGGTGGGCGCGAACACGGCCAGAAGTGCGATCAGCTTCCAGGGCAACGGCAGCTCACCGATCCGGCGGCGCGCGAGCACGTCGCAAAAGTTTGGGGTATTTCGCCAAACGAACTGCCGCAGCCCGGACTGAGCGCGCAAGAAATCATGGAAGCCATCCATCGCGGCGAAATCAAGGCGCTCGTTTCGATGTGCTTCAATCCGCTGGTCTCCCTGCCTGATGCAAACTTTACTCGCGAGGCTCTCGAAAGGCTTGAATTCTTTGGTGTGATTGATTTTTTCCTATCAGAAACCGCGCAGCATGCCGACGTCGTGCTCGCGGGCAGCCTGCAGGAAGAAGAGGAAGGGCTCACCTGTAATGTCGAAGGCCGCGTGATTCACATTCAGAAAGCAACCGACCCGCCGGGCAACGCGCGCACCGATACGGCGATCCTGTGCGACCTCGCGCACCGCCTCGATCGCGGCCAATACTTTCCCTTTGAGACCTCGCGCCAGGTACTCGACGAGCTTCGCGAAGCCTCGCGCGGCGGCCATGCGGACTATTACGGCATCACGTACGAGCGCGTCGATGAACATATGGGTCTGTTCTGGCCGTGTCCTTCACTCGATCATCCCGGAACGCCACGCCTGTTTGAAGGCGGCATTAGTTTCCACAACGACGGTAAATGCCGCTTCAACGTAACGGACTGGCGCGAGAGCGGCGATCCCGTGGACGACAATTTCCCTGTCTACCTGACTACCGGTCGCGTCGTCAGCCAGTACCTGTCAGGTACGCAAACCCGCCGGCTCGGCGGTCTGATCGACATCTATCCGGAACCGAAGCTCGAAATCCATCCGCAGCTTGCAATGCGGCACGGCATCGCCGATGGCGATCTGGTGGTCATCACCACGCGGCGCGCGGAAATCACTCTGCCGGCGCTTGTGACGAAAACCATCCGGCCCGATACGGTCTTCATCCCATATCATTGGCCCGGCAACAGGAGCGCGAACAAGCTTACGCATCGTACGCTCGACCCGCGCAGCAAGATTCCGGAATACAAGGTTTCGGCATGCACGCTACGCAAAGCGGTGGGGGCGCAAACATATGGATAAGCCCGCGGGTTATCAGCTAGGCGAAGACTAAAAATGTTCGGATACGAGTTTTACGTCGATCCTTCCCGCTGCATCGGCTGCCAGTCGTGCGTAGAAGCCTGCGAAGAGTGCGAAACACATCGCGGGGTTTCGATGATCAACTTCGATTACCTCGACCGTCACGAAATGGCGGGTACCGCTGCTTACGTCTGCTGGCACTGCGAAGAGCCGACCTGCGCGATGGTGTGCCCGGCTGATGCTATTAAAGTCGGTGAAGACGGCATCGTTCGATCGGCATTGAAACCGCGTTGCATCGGCTGCTCCAATTGCGTGCTCGCGTGTCCCTTTGGCATCCCTAAAGTTATTCCGGAGTACGAGCAGATGATGAAATGCGACATGTGCTACGACCGTACCTCCGTCGGCAAAAGGCCCATGTGCGCAACCGTCTGCCCGAGCCAGGCGCTCAGCTACGTCAAGCCCGAAGAGATCGCGCGCCGCCGTGAAGAGCCGCAAAGTATTTTCGTCTTCGGCAACCAGCGTGTAAAAACGCGGGTCAATATGATGGTCCCGCCCGGAACCGAAGCCGTTTCGATCGACGTGGCCGACTATATGTGGGAGGGGCATCTTGGCTAGATTGGGAAGTAAGGCGTCGACGCCGCGCGATCAGGAATCGCTGTGGCGCGACGAATTCTCCGTATTCCAGGAACGCGAGCGTTTTGTCAGCCGCCGGCAGTTGATCAAATTTCTCACCCTGACCAGTCTCGGTATGTTCGCCGGAAACCTATGGATACTCGTCAAGTCCTGGCTCCATCGCGACGAATCGTATCCTCGTGTGACGATCGCGCGCGCTGGAGATATCCCGCTCGGCGGCGTCAAACTGTTCCGCTATCCGAATGCGAACGAGCAGTGTCTTTTGATTCGTACCGGCGAAAACGATTACGCCGCCTATTCGCAGAAATGTACCCACCTTTCCTGCGCCGTCTATTATTCGCGCGAAGACAACCAGCTCATTTGTCCCTGTCACAACGGCCGCTTCTCCGTTCGCGACGGCGCGGTGATACAAGGGCCGCCTACACGTGCTCTACCGCATGTCGTTTTGGAGCGTGCAGGCAACGAAATCATCGCTGCCGGAATAAGCGGCAAATTGGAGGGTTAAGATGCGCCGCAGGACCACCGCTCTCGATGGCACGGCGGCGCTGATCGTCCTGTTGTTAATCGTGCAGGTCTGGCTGCTTTCGGCAACTCTTGATGCCTATCTTGCGGGCCATAGCGACGCGGCTCTTCCCGGCGCAATCTGCAGCGGGCTTATCTTCGCCGCTACCGCCGGTCTTTATTGGTTCGCTTATCATATTGACCGGCGGCGTTAGTTCACATCGGTAGCAATATGACATTTCGCAACGTTTTTATCGCAATTGTTGCTGCTTTTGGACTGATCCTCAGCGCCTTTCTGCTGAACCGTGCTCGTCCGAGCGCTGAGACCAATCAGCCCGATGTCGCCGCCGTGCGCGCCTCGGGTAAATGCGCCGAATGCCATTCACGGCAGCAGTATTCCGTCGTTCACGAATACGAGATGAGCATGCATGCGGCGAAACACGTCAATTGTCTCGAGTGCCATCGCCCGGCGCAGAACCAGCAAGGGCACGAGCATCATGGCTTCGTGATCGTAGCCCGGCTCACCGCGGGCAATTGCCGGGGCTGCCACGAAGGTATCTACCAGGAATTTCTGCGCAGCCGGCACGCGGCCGTGTCGTGGGCCGCCGTGTACGGTGCACAAGGCCTGACTGCCGAACAGGTTGCCTATGCCGAAAAATTTCACCCCGGATATGCCAACCGGCCGCCGCACCCGTTCACGACGCTCGAAGGACCATCCGCTATGACGAGTGGCTGCGAGCAGTGCCACGCCGTAGGCAAACCGAACGCCGATGGAACGGTCGGAAGCTGCACCGCCTGTCACACGCGTCATACGAGTTCGATCGCCATCGCGCGCGAGCCGCGCACCTGCGGCCAATGCCATATGGGCCCCGATCACTCGCAGATCGAGATCTATGAAGAATCGAAGCACGGCGTGATGTTCAACGCGCAACACGAACTGCTGCGCTTGAATACGCGCGCCGGTCAACTTACTACACGCGAGATGTGGGTTCCTACCTGCGCGACCTGCCATATGAGCGGCATCAACGGCAACAAGGTGACACACGACCCTTCCGCGCGCCTTTCCTACTACCTGGCGGACCCGATCACGAAGCAGCGGCCCAATTACACGCTGGCGCAATCCAATATGAGAGAAATCTGCAATCAATGCCATACCAAGGGCCTGATCGATCGCGTCTATAGGCAGGCGGAGCAGGTGGTCTCGGTGACCAACGATCGCGTCAAAGCTGCCAAAGCCATCCCCGATGCGCTGCGGGCAGAAGGAGTCCTGAGCGGAAAACCGTTTACGAACCGTATCGATTTTGTCTACTTCGATTTCTGGCACTACGATGCGCGCACGGCGAAACACGGCGCTTTCATGGGCGGCGCGGATTTCGTGCAATGGCACGGTAATTACCCAATGCTTTCCAAGATGGTTGAGCTCGAGGCTATGTCGGCGCAGATGAGGAAAGAACATGGCGGCCGCCGCTAACTGGCGCCGCGATCACGTGCTCTGGGTCGAGGCGTTCGTCCTCGTGAACCTTGCGTTCTTGAGTATCGATATTTTTCTGGCGCATTCGGAAAATGCGTTCCACCATCGCGAGGAGTGGATCCCGTTCTATTTTTCGCTGTTCGCAGCGGTGCTGCTGGCCGTCGGACTCGTTGCGCGCGAACTTTACGACCGACCGCGCTGGTGGGTGCTGCTCGGTCATCTTATCGGCGCTCTTGCGGTGTTGATTGGGCTCGCCGGTGTCGTATATCACCTCGACAGCCGTTTCTTTTATGAGAAAACGATCCTCAGCTTGACCTACGCGGCGCCGTTTGTGGCGCCGCTTGCCTATACCGGTTTAGGACTGCTGCTCATCATGAACCGCATGGTCCCCGCCGAGAGCATCGAATGGGCGCAATGGCTGCTTTTACTGACGCTGGCAGGGTTTTTCGGCAATTTCGTCTTAAGCCTAACGGACCATGCAGTGAACGGATTCTTTCACGAGACGGAGTGGATTCCCGTCGCAAGCAGCGCGCTTGCGGTCTCATTTTTACTGCTGCCGTTTTTTCGACCTGTTACGCGAGGCTATCTTTGGATTTGCGCCCTGGTGTTGCTCATACAGGCCGCCGTCGGCGTGCTTGGCTTTATTTTGCACGGCATTGCCGACCTGCATGGCCCGTCAAAAAGCCTGTTTGAGAACGTGATCAGCGGCGCTCCGCCCATGGCCCCGCTGTTATTTCCGAACCTGGTAATTCTCGGCTTTATCGCGTTGTGGGCGTATGCGCGGCAGTTGTCGAAGCCCGGTCCAGCTCGGCCGCGATCAAACCCCGAACCCGTTCGGTAAGCGCGCCGCGATCCTTCAGCGTCAGGCCGCTGGTCGCAATCGGCTCGAGCACGCGCAGTGTAACGTTGCCTGGCTGCACAACCCCGCTGCCGAACGGCAAAACTTCGCGCGTGCCGGTCATCACGAGCGGCACCACCGGCGCGCCCGCCCGGATGGCGATATAAGCGCCGCCCTCCTTGAAGGGTCGGAGCAGGCCATCGCGCGAGCGCCCGCCTTCCGGGAAAATGAGCAGCGAAATATTCTTCTGCTGAATTTTTTCGGCAGCGATCTGCATGGTTTTGACCGATGCGCGCGGGTCCTCGCGCGGCACCGGGATATGGCCGGCGCGGCTCAGATGCGTGCCGAGAAGCGGAATCTGGAACAGCCCGCGCTTGGCAAGGAAGCGGAATTGTACGGGAATGTGCGCCAGCGCCACCGGCGTGTCCATGTAACTCAAATGGTTCGCGATAAAAACATAGCTCCCGCCGGGATCGATTTGCTCCAGGCCTTCCACCTGTACGCGCACGCCGCTCACCCGCAACAGCATTCTGGCCCAGGCGCGCGCAACACGGATTTGCATCCTACCGGTGTCGTCGAAGAATGAAACGATCAGGCTGATTGTGCCGAAAAAAATGGTGGCGAGAACGATGGCCGGGCCGGCGAACAGAATTCCACGGAGTTTTTTAAACAATGTCATTGGACCAGAAGCTTGCGCGCTTCGCCCACCAGGTAAAGTGAGCCGGTAAAGAAAACGATGGCGCCCGGCGGCGCCTTGCGCGCAAGCTCGATCGCTTGCGGCACATTTTCTGTCAGCCCGGCATTCAGATGCGGCGTGACTTCGAGAATGGCTTCCGCCCGTAGCGCGCGCGGGAAATCGGGCACCGTCAGGATGAGCCTCTTTGCCAGAGGAAACAGTTGTTCCGTCACTTCTTCGATCGCTTTGTCGCGCATCGCTCCGTAAACCATCCAGACCTCGCGGCCCGGGCAGAACTCGCGAATATACGCGGCAAGAGCAGCGGCGCCGGCCGGATTGTGCGCGCCATCCAAAACGAAATCCGGATCGTGCGAAACCCGTTCCAGACGCCCCGGCCAGCGCGCCTGCCGTAAGCCTTCCGCAATCGCGCGCCCCTCGATCTGCAATTCGCGGCAGGCGAGAATCGCGCACACCGCATTTCCGATCTGATGCCGTCCAGGCAGCAGACACTCGTACTCGGCGCCCTCGTAACGAAAGCGCGAACCGTCGTCGCGCGCCTCGAGAACTTGCAGCTTTCCAAAATCCGGCCGGATCAGCGGACAGCCCAGCTCGCCGGCACGCGTGCTGATCACGTTTTCCGCCGTAACCTCCTGTGCCGCCACAACTACAGGCACGCCGGGTTTCAAAATACCCGCTTTTTCGCCTGCAATCAGATCGAGTGTGTTGCCCAGGTACGCTTCGTGGTCGTAGGAAACGGGGGTAATCACCGAGAGACGCGGCACAATCACGTTGGTCGCATCCAGCCTGCCGCCTAAGCCGACTTCTATCACGCTGATCTCGGCTCTCTTGCGGAAAACGAGCAGCCCCATCGCGGTCACGGTTTCGAAATACGAAGGATGCGCCTCGATCGCACCATCCTGCAGCAGCTTTTCCGCGGCCGCATGAACAGTTTCATATGCGGAAGCGAATTGGTCAGTGCTCACAGGTTTTCCGTCGATCTGAATCCGCTCTGTCGGCTCCACCAGGTGTGGCGAGGTGTACAATCCCGTCCGCTTCCCGGCCTGCTGCACAATGCTCGCGATCATGGCGCAGGTCGACCCTTTTCCGTTCGTACCGGCCACATGCACAAACTGCTGGTCCTGTTCCGGGTGGCCCAGCGCTTCGAGCAGAATCCGCATACGGTCCAGGCCAAATTTAGTCCCGGCGCGCAATTCATTGCCAAGCGCATACAGATACCGGACCGAATCGGGATAGCTCACGAATGCGCTGTCTTCTTTTTTGTCAGAATCGGCCGTATCAGGTCGTATACATCCTGCGCCACGACCTTGTTGCCCTCGCCATTCGGATGAATGCCGTCGGGCTGCATCAGCTCGCGGTGCTGATAGACATGCGCCAAGAGGAACGGCAGGTACGGCAATCGATACTGTTTCGCCAGCTCGGGAAACATCGCCGTAAACGGCTTCACATAATCGGGACCATAGTTCGGCGGCAGTGTAATACCAAGCAGCACGACGGGGATGTGCGCACTCTCCAACTGTTCGATCATCTGCGCCAGGTTCTTGCGCGTAGCATCGACCGGAATCCCGCGTAATCCATCGTTGCCGCCGAATTCCAGAACCACCAGCACCGGATGAGCGGCGATCACGTTTCCGATGCGCGCCAGCCCATCGGTAGAAGTGTCCCCGCTGATGCCCTGGTTTTCCACCCGAAAATGCAACCCGTTTGCGTCCAGCAAGTCCTGCAATTGCTCCGGGTAACTCTTTCCCGCTACACCCGCCGTTAAGCTGTCGCCAAAAGCGGCGATCACCGGCCGGTCATCTCGAGGCTTCTCCCGGGGAGCAGGCGCTGTTTCGGAACCTGGAGCCGCGGCTGCGCGTTCTTCTGTAGAGAGCGTACTCTTGCGTGAACCGCAGCCGGTCGAAACCGCCAGCCAGATTACCCCCACTGCCAAAATGAATAGAGTTCGCCGCGTCTCCACAATCCTAAGCTTGCCATGCAATCCCCCGGCGTCATTCAAGTCGATCACCTCTCGAAAACTATCGACAACGGTTCAAACCGCGTCGAGATCCTGCGCGATATCAGTTTCTCCATCCCACGCGGGCAATTCGTTGCCATCATGGGCGCCTCGGGCAGCGGCAAGAGCACGCTTCTCGGTTTAATGGCCGGCCTGGACACAGTGACCTCCGGGCGGATTGCCGTGGATGGCGACGAGATCCAGGACCTGCGGGAAGATGAGCTCGCGCGTTTACGCGGGCTTAAGATCGGATTCGTCTTTCAGTCGTACCAGCTCGTCCCTACCCTGACCGCGGAAGAAAATGTCCTGCTTCCTGCCGAGCTGAGCGGCTACGCCGGCGATGGTGAAAATCGGGCACGCGAACTGCTGGCCCGTGTAGGTTTAAAGGACCGCGGTCACCATTATCCGGTGCAGCTTTCCGGCGGTGAGCAGCAGCGCGTTGCCCTCGCCCGCGCGTTTGTCACACGTCCGCCCATCCTTATGGCAGATGAACCCACCGGCAATCTCGATTCTGCCAACGGAAAACAGGTGCTCGATCTGCTGCTCACGCTGAATCGCGAAGAACGCACCACGCTGGTGCTGGTCACGCACGACAGCCAGCTCGCCGAATATGCCGACCGCATCATCACTCTGCGCGACGGTCGCATCCGGAGCGACGTTCTCTCCGCGCCGGCGCTGGAGGCATAGCTGTGGCCGCGCCGCAGACGCGTTTCGGCTTCCGCACCGCCGCCAAGATCGGCTGGCGCGAATTGCGCGCGAGTCCTGCCAAGTTCATCTTTGTCGTGCTTGCCGTCGCGGTGGGCGTAGCCGCGCTGAGCGGTGTCAAAGGTTTCGGCTACGCCTTCCGCGGCATGCTGCTGCGCAATGCCAAGCAGCTCATCGCCGCCGATCTCCAGGCGCAGACCTGGGAAACTCTCTCGCCGGAACAGCTCGCAAAAATTGAAGCGATCGCCGCGCGCAATGGACGTCTGACACGCGTCACGGAAATCGTCTCGATGGCCGGCTCCTCGCGCCAGCCTGTGCCGCAGATGATTTCCGTCAAGAGCGTCGATCCGCAGGTTTATCCGTTCTACGGCAAAATCGCTCTGCAGCCGGTAAAAACACTTGCACAGCTTCTGCCCGACGACAGCTCTGTCGTGGTCACTCACGAGCTCGAATTACGCCTGAAAGTGAAACCCGGCGACACCATCCGGCTTGGCGGCAAGGAATTCCGCATCACCGGAACGATCACGAGCGAGCCTGATCGCCTGGCGTCCGGCTTCGGACCCGGTATGCGCGCCCTCATTACGCGCGCCGGGCTCGCACGCAGCGGCCTTGTCCAATATGGCAGCCGCGCCGCGCAGCGTTTTCTCTTTAAGCTGAACTCCGACGTCGATCTGGATCAAATGAAAAATCAGGTCAAAGGCGTCATCCACCGCGTCTTTCTGAGCGACTTTCGCGAAGGCAGCCCGGTTGTGGGCCGGGCGCTCGACAACACCACAACGTTTCTCAGCATGGTAAGCCTGATCGCTTTAATTGTCGGCGCACTCGGCGTTGCCATGGCTATGTATTCTCATCTGCAGCAGCACATGGACACCATCGCCGTGATGAAAGCGATGGGCGCACGCTCGCGCCAGATCATGGAAATCTATCTGCTGCAGACGCTCTGGCTGGGCATCGCCGGCGGCCTCATCGGTATCGCTGTCGGCGCGCTCGTGCAAAAGTCATTCCCTCTTCTGATCCAGCGCGTCTTCGCGCTGCTGCCCGAAGTGCCCTGGGATTGGTCCTTCAGTCTGCAAGGCATGAGTCTTGGCATACTCGCGACCTTGCTCTTTACCCTGCCGCCGCTTCTGAGTGTTCGCAACGTCCGCCCGAGCCTCGTCTTCCGCCGCAACATGGCCGATGCCGCGGAGGAGAGCCGCAGGCACTGGCGCGAAAGAATACCCGCCTGGATCGGCGCTGGCGCCATTCTTGCCGGCTTTTACGGTATTGCGGTCTGGCTGGGTGGCTCGGCGCGTATGGGCGTGTATTTTATTGGCGGCTTACTCGCGAGTGTGCTCGTGCTGGCGGCGATCGCAGCCCTGCTGTTTTGGATGATGCGGCGTGTTGTGAAGCGAGCCGGCCGCCGCCTGCCCACCTCTTTCCGCCACGGTTTTGCCAATCTCTACCGGCCCGGTAACCAGGCGCGCTCCGTGCTGGTCGCGCTCGGTATCGGCGTCATGTTCACGCTGACCACCTATCTTCTGCAGAGCACTGTCCTGCGCGAAGTCCGTAACGAAGGCCCCGGTCGCCAGGGCAATCTCTTCCTGCTCGATGTGCGCGATACCAGCGGCATCAGTCGTTTGCTCGCGCAACAAACTGGAATTCAAGGCAAGCTGCAATTGGTGGGCTATATCGTCGCGCGCATGCTTTCGAAAAACGGAACGGCTGCCGACCGGCTGAACCTGCCCAAGGAGCGCCGCGAGAATCTGCAAGCGATTCGCATCACTACAGCAAAAGCGCTGCCGGAAGGCTTGTCACTCCAGCAGGGACATTGGTGGCTGCCCCAAAGCGCCGAGCCTCAGCTTGCCGTATCCGAAGGCGTACAGCGCGATTTCAAACTGAAACTCGGAGACCGGCTGCAGTTTCAAATCGCCGGTCGAACCGTTACGGCCCCTTTGGTAGCGGTCTTCCGAAGAGAATCGCGCGCTCCCGTACGCTACGATCTGGTGTTTCCGCAAGACGCCCTGCCCGGATTGCCGGTCGTCTACTATGGCGCGGTGCATGTCGATCCCGCCAAAATCCCCGATGTGGAAATAGCCATCTTCGAAAATTTTCCAACGGTCACCGTGATGAATCTTGCCGACGTTCTCACCCGCATTCAGGAAGCGGTTGATCAGGTCGCGCTGGTAGTGCGCTTTCTCGCCTTATTCGCCATTCTGGCCGGCATCATCATTCTTTCTTCAAGCGTCGCTGGCACGCGCTACCGCCGCATCCGCGAAGTGGCCGTTTTGAAAGCTCTCGGAGCAACACGCCGCCGCATCAAGAGCATTTTTTCCATCGAGTTCTCCATTCTCGGCGCCATCGCGGGGCTCGTCGGCGCTCTGCTTGCCAATCTGTTTTCCGCTATCATCGCCGATAAATTCATCAACACGCATTTTGAGTTCAACTGGCCCTCCGTGCTCATCGGCATGGCCGCTACCGCGTTGCTGGCCAACTTCGCGGGCTGGCTGGCAAGCACACGCATTCTCGATCAGAGGCCGCTCGAAGTGCTGCGCGCCGAGTGACATAAGGAAAAATCCGCCCGGCACAAGGCGCTTCCGGCGGCTAAACTGAAAAGTCATGGCGACTATTCAGGGCACGGCATCACGGCAGCTTTTCGGGACAGACGGCATTCGCGGTGTGGCAGGCGAGCCGCCGCTCGACGCCCGCACGGCATACGCGCTCGGCGTCGCACTCGGAGAATGGGCCCGGCGCACTTCGCGTAAAGAACGAAACGGCGCCGCGGCCGAAGTGTTGATTGGCATGGATACGCGGGAAAGCGGCCCCTGGCTGGCGGCGCAGGTGGCCGGCGGCCTGGCGCGCTCCGGTGTCGAGGCGCGTTTCGCGGGTGTCATCACAACTCCCGGCGTTGCTTACCTTACGCGAACCGGACATTTCGTAGCCGGCGTCATGATCTCGGCCTCGCACAATCCGTATCACGATAACGGTCTCAAGGTGATCAGCCATTCCGGCTACAAGCTGCCCGATGAGGTGGAGCTCGAACTCGAACAGGCTATGCATGTTTGGCTCGAAAGCGGCGCGCCGGCCGAACCCAAAAAACTACAGCCGGATGCCACGCTCGACAACCTCTATACCGACTATCTGGCGCAGACTGTCGCGGGGAAATTCCCGTTCCGGCTGACAGTCGACTGTGCCAACGGCGCAGCCACCGAAGTCGCGCCGCGGCTTTTCAAACGGCTGGGCCTTGAAGTAGATTGGATTGGCGCTTCACCCGACGGACGCAACATCAACCTCCATTGCGGTTCGCTCCACCTGGAAAGCCTCGAACGCCGCGTACGGGAAAACGCGTCGGATTTCGGCATTGCCTTCGACGGTGATGCCGACCGCGCGCTGTTCGTATCGGGGGCGGGCAAAATCGTCGACGGCGATGCCGTTCTCTACCTGGCGGGCTCTGCTCTCAAACGTGCGGGCCGCTTGCCGGGAAACCTCGTCGTGGCCACTGTCATGTCGAATCTCGGCCTGGAAAAAGCGCTCGAGCAAAAGGGCATCAGCATGCTGCGTACCCCGGTAGGCGATAAATACGTCCTGGAAGAGATGCTAAAGCGTGGTGCCGTGCTCGGCGGCGAGCAATCCGGACATGTTATTTTTTCCGAGTACGCCACGACGGGTGATGGATTGCTGACCGCCCTCCGCGTTCTGGAAATCGTGCGCGACAGCGGCCAGTCCCTCGACGAACTCAGCGCCGCCATAAAAAATTTTCCGCAGAAGCTGGTGAACGTGCGCGTAAAGCACAAACGCCCCCTAAAGGATCTGCCCGCCGTTCAGAACGAGATCGCCGCCGCCGAGCAGGAATTCGGAACGGCCGGCCGTGTCGTGGTCCGCTTTTCCGGCACCGAACCGCTCGCCCGCGTCATGATCGAAGCCGAATCGGCGGACGCGGTAGAAAACTGGACTGCGCGCATCGCCAACGCCATTCGTGCCGAACTCGGCGCCGCATCCTGAAGCGCATCCGTCGTAATATCCAGAACGCACGCCCCGTCCTCGCGAATAAAGACAGTTGCATAAGGAGCCGGCGCGCCGTCCGAAAATTGAACCCGCATGGTTACCCGTCTTCTTGGCGGCGGCTGCGGCATACGAATCAAAATCTCTGAATCGGAAGCCGCGTTTATCGCGCGAGAGTAGTACACCGGAGGATCTGGCGCTTCCACTCCATGGGCCGGATTCGTAAAAACGGCAATTCGCACCGGCTCGGAAGGAATACCCGGGCTGTGAAAAGCTCCGTTTGCCGTCGTTGCTGCCTCCGCGAACCAATTTTCGTCACGCTCTGCACGGGACGCAAGCTGCGCACGCACGGTCATCCCGTGAGCCGGCATACCACGTTCGCTCAAAACTCTCCCTCGAATGGTGCGAACCGGCCGGAGCGCCAGGAAAACGTAATTGCATCGCTGCGCGTCGACGTAAAGCGAGGAATGTGCCGGCATCATTCCCGGGTAGCTTGCGGTGATCTCATACTCCCCCTCCGATGGCGCCCGATCGAAGGAGAACTTGCCGGCAGCATCTGTTTGCGTACCCCAGGTCTCCTCTCCTACACGCATTGCAATCTGCACACCGGCCCGTCTACTCTTCTCACGCGACCGGGCTTCGCGCCGCAAGCAGCGCAAGCACCAAGATGGACGCGGTTCTCACATCTACTTAGAAGCCCGCGCGTCGCTGCCGGTTCCCGTGCTAAACTTCTAATCCGGTTTGGCCTTCCTCCCCGGCCGGGCTCCCGAGCACGACCATGGAACGCGCCGCAAAACTCGTCAGGAACAATTCCCTTTCAAAAAAGGTCTTAACGGACGAAGATTATGCTCGCGCCGTCTGGCCTGCCGCGGTCGGGAAAGCCATAGCCGGCCACACCTCGCGTGTCCGCCTGGTGCGCCATACGCTGGTCGTTGAAGTCGAGGACTTCGTTTGGCAGAAACAGCTCTTTCCGCTCACAGCACAGATCCTTGAGCGTTTGCGCCAGGTCACCAATAGCGATCTCGTTCAGGACATCGATTTTCGCGTCGCTGTTCCGCGCCGCCAGCCGGCCCGCGCCGAAATTCCGCATTCCGCTGATGAAGCCGAAACCATTCCGGACCCTGTGCTAAAGAAGGTATATCGGCTCTCCCGCAAGAAGGTCACGGCTTGAAATTAACGGATGAAGAAGTGCGCTACGTCGCCGATCTCGCGAATCTGCGCCTTTCGACAGAAGAAGTCACGCGCATGTCGCACGATTTAGGCGAAATTCTGACGCATATCGAGCAACTGAACGAATTGGACACGGCGCAAGTCGAGCCCATGGCACAGGTTCTTTACGACGCCGATGAGACCGCCACCCTGCGCGAGGACGTGCCGCATACGCCGCTAACCAACGAGGATGCTCTGGCGAACGCTCCTGCACGGGGTAACGGCTACTACAAAGTCCCCAAGGTAATCGAGCGGTGACGGCGCAGGCCATTTCGGAAATTCAAGCCGGACTGCGCGCGAAAAAATTCAGCGCGAAAGAGCTGGCGCAGGCCGCCGTCGCCGATGCCGAGCGTCAGAATTCCAAGACCAACGCGTTCCTTATGTTTTCGCCCGAACGCGCTCTTCTTACCGCGGCGCGCGTCGATGAAGCGATTGCCAATAACCAATTCGCGGGCGCGCTCGCGGGCGTGCCCGTTGCGGTGAAAGACGTCATCGTGACCAAAGGGCTGCGCACAACCTGCGGTTCTCGCATGCTTGAGAAATACATTCCGCCGTATGACGCGACCGCGGTGATCCGCCTCGAAGAGGAAGGCGCGCTGATCGTCGGCAAGTGCAACTGCGATGAGTTCGCCATGGGCTCATCGAATGAAAACTCGGCGTTTGGTCCGGTGCAGAATCCCAAGGCGCTCGACCGTGTTCCCGGCGGTTCCAGCGGCGGTTCGGCTGCGGCCGTGGCGCAGGGCAGTGTGACTGCATCGCTCGGCTCCGATACCGGTGGTTCCATTCGCCAGCCCGCGAGTTTTTGCGGCGTCGTCGGCGTTACTCCGACCTATGGCCGCGTTTCGCGTTACGGTCTCGTGGCGTTCGCCAGTTCGCTCGATCATATCGGTCCGTTCGCACACAATGTGAGCGATGCTGCCGCCGTTCTGCGTGTCATCGCAGGCCGCGACGAGCAGGATTCCACTTCGGCCTTCGCCCCGGTTGACGATTATCAAAGCATGATGCGCGAGCCGGCGCGCGGTCTCAAAGTCGGTCTGCCGCGCGAGTACTTTGACGGCCTCGGCCAGGAGACCGGCGACGTGATCCATGCCGCTGTCCGCCAGCTTGAAAAGCTCGGCTGTGAAGTGCGCGAGATCAGCCTGCCGCATACCCGCTACGCGCTGTCGTGCTACTACATCATCGCTACCGCCGAAGCAAGCTCTAATCTCGCGCGTTACGACGGTGTCCGCTATACCCGCCGCGAAGATTCCGAGACGCTGGCCGATATGTACCGCAATACGCGCGGCTGCGGCTTCGGAGCCGAAGTAAAACGCCGAATCATGCTCGGCACCTATGTGTTGAGCGCCGGCTACTACGATGCGTTCTATCTCAAAGCGCAAAAGGTCCGCAATCTGATTGCCCGGGATTTCCATGAGGTGTTTCGCGAAGTCGATGCAATCGTGGCGCCTGTCTCGCCTTTTCCGGCATTCAAGATCGGCGAGAAAATCGATGATCCACTAGCCATGTATCTCTCCGACGTCTATACTCTGACCGGCGATCTCTCAGGTGTTCCTTGTATGTCGGTTCCCTGCGGCGAGACAAAAGAGGGACTTCCGGTCGGTCTGCAAATTTTTGCCCGGCATTTCGATGAAGCGACTATGTTCCGCCTCGCCTACAACTACGAACAGGCGCGCTGAGACTCCGCCTGACTCCGGATTCTAGACACCGGTATTGATGAATTCCCAGAGCGCTCGAGAAGTCGTCCCGCTGCCGGACGGCTCGGCGCGCATTCACTATTTTCGAACCGACGACGACTTCAACAACTGGACTGTCTACGCGTTCGGCGATACGACTGAACCGACCGACGATTACAATGCCGGTCCTGTGTTCCCGAGCGGCATCGATTCTTACGGCGCGTATTTCGATATCCGTCTCAAATCCGATGCGCGCGACCTCGGCTTCATTATTCACAACATCGCCGCCGCCTCGAAAGATCCCGGACCGGACATGCACCTCGACGTCGCGCAATTCCGTGAAGCGTGGATCGTCTCCGGAGACCAGGCAGTTTACACGGTTCAGCCCGCACCGGCGCAGATTCTGGAAGCCGGCTTCGCACGCCTTGAAGCGTTTTGGATTGACCGGGGCACTTTCGCAATTCGCCACCAGTTCTTTCATAGCAACTGGTCCTATACGCTCGCGCATTCGGCGGACGCCAGTCTGAAGATCACCAGCCAGTGGCTTCTCGAAGGTTCGGACGGTGAAATAGCTCTTATGCCGTACGCCGCTGGATTGAATCATGCGCAGCGCGCAAAATATCCGCAGCTCGCCCGGTACGCGGTTCTTCACATGTCCAATCCAGCGGACACTACCTTGCCGAAGTTGCTGCTAAAGGGACAAATCGCTCTGGCCGCGCGCAACGGCAATAACGAAGTGCGTTACCTGACCGGCCTCCAGACTGCTGGCGTTATAGACGATCTTCTCGATGATCCCGGCTCGCTCGGAATCTCGTTCGGCAAGCTGATTCAAATCCGGCTCTGGGCGCCTACCGCGAAATCCGTCCATCTTCTCTTGTTCGAGAAGCAAACCGACACGGTTGCGGCGGCTGCTGCTGCGATGACGGAAGAGAACGGCGTCTGGTGCATCGAAGTTGAACCATCCTGGCGCGGCAAGTATTACCTGTTCCGTGTTCGCGTTTATGTACCGAAAGAACGCCGTTTTATCGAAAATCTGGTGACCGATCCGTATTCGGTAGACCTTGCGCTGAATGGTGCCAAGAGCCGCTTCACCGATCTGCAAAATGCGGAAACGAAGCCAGACGGATGGGATGAGCACCGCCCGCCCGATCTCGCCGCCAAGGGCGACCTTTCGATATATGAACTACATGTCCGCGATTTCAGCGCGAACGACGACCGCGTGGAAGAGCCATATCGCGGGACCTATCTCGCCTTTGCAAATCCCGCTACGCGCGGCATGCAGCATCTCGCAAAGCTAGCTGAAGCCGGATTGCGAGCGGTCCACCTGCTGCCCACCTTCCATTTCGGCAGCGTCGATGAGGATAAGAGCACCTGGCAATCGCCCGGCGAGCTTTCCTCCTATCCGTCTGACAGCACCGAGCAGCAGGCACGCGTAGCAAACATCCAGAACGCCGACGCCTACAACTGGGGCTACGACCCGGTTCACTATCTGGCGCCCGCCGGAGCCTACGCCTTCGATCCGAATGCGCGTGTAAAGGAATACCGTGAGATGGTGCTGGCGCTCCACCGGGCCGGGCTCCGCGTCATCCAGGACCTCGTCTTCAATCACACGTTAGCCGCCGGCCAAGCGCCCTTTTCGGTGTTGGACAAAGTCGTTCCCGGCTATTATTACCGCCTTGACGCCGATGGCAACGTTCAGAACACGAGTTGCTGCCCCGATACCGCCAGCGAGCATCGCATGATGGAAAAGCTCATGGCCGATGCCATCGTGCACAGCGCACGCGAATACAAGATCGATGCCTTCCGCTTCGATCTTATGGGTTTTCACTTTATCTCAAACATGCAGCGCATCGTGCGGGCGCTCGCCGATCTGACAATCGAAAACGACGGTGTCGACGGTTCCAAAATTTATCTTTATGGCGAAGGCTGGGAAATGGGTTCAACTGCCTGGAACGCGCTCGGCAAGAATGCCACCCAAAGAAATCTGTTCGGCATGGGTATCGGCACCTTCAACGATCGCGTGCGCGACGCCATCCGCGGCGGCAATCCGTTTTCCGAGCAGCGCCTGCAGGGCTTCGCCACCGGATTGTTCACCGGTTCGAGCGACTATACGGAATCCACGCGGGCCAGGGAAGACCAGCTCGCGCTGCTACTGCTCCAGACCGACTGGATCAAAATAGCGCTGGCCGGCAATCTGCGCGACTTTACTTTCACCGACCGCAACAGACACCTCGCAAAGGCATCGGAGGTGAGCTACAACGGACAGCCTGCCGGCTATGCGGCAAGTCCGGTCGAAACCGTAAATTACTGCTCGGTGCACGACAACCAAACGCTCTTTGATGCTGTCCAGCTCAAGGCAGCCGCCTCTGATTTGATCGCGCTGCGTGCGCGCCGCCACGTGCTTGCCATGAGCCTGATCGCCTTCTCGCAAGGCATCCCGTTCTTCTACGCCGGAGACGACCTGCTGCGCTCCAAGGACATGGACGAGAACAGCTACAATTCCGGCGACTGGTTCAACCGTCTCGATTTCAGCTATCGCCGCAACAACTGGGGCATCGGACTGCCCCTTGCCGCAGGCAACCAGGAGAGCTGGCCGCTTATGCAGCCGCTGCTCGCAAATTCGACATTGAAACCGTCCGCAAATGAGATCGCCTATGCGCGCGACGCCTTCCGTGAACTGTTAACCATTCGAAACAGCTCGCGCCTGTTTCGCATGCGATCGCTGGAAGAAGTTCAGGCCAACCTTCGGTTTCTGAACAACGGTCCTTCGCAGCTCCCGGGCGTCATTGTCATGCGGCTTGAGGCAAATGGCAAGGACTACGGCCCGTACCGCCGTGTGCTGGTTGTATTCAATGCCCGCATGGAACCTGCTAGTGTTGAGGACCCCGCGCTCCAGAAGCTCGAGTTGCACCTTCATCCGGTACTGGGTTCTTCCAGCGATCAGTCCGTGCGCGAATCAACCTACAACCCGGAGAATGGTTCCGTGCAGGTGTCGGCGCTAACGACAGCAGTTTTCGTTGCCTGAGTCAATTCCGATGGCCACGAGATCGGAATCCGAAACGTCTCCGCCGCACTGGCTCCCGGCCTTCTGGCGCATTCTCAAGCGTATCGACCAAAGCAAGCGAAACAGCGCGAGAATGGCTCTCCGCAATTCCCTCGCTG